>NZ_JMLH01000012.1 GCF_000686665.1 Thomasclavelia saccharogumia DSM 17460
TTTATTTGGTTTCAATCTTAATTCTAAGAACGCCTTGATTAATTTAGTATAACTTTCTTCTACTTCATTTTGCATTGCATTTTCATCAGCTAATACATCTTTTGCTTCAGTCAATACTGGTAACATTGCATTCCATGATCCTTCACTATAATCAGCTCTATTTAATGCATCTATCTTGTTTACTAGATCTTGTAATAATGTCTTATCACCTTTGTAGAACTCTAATTTCCACATCACTTGAGCCAAACGATCAAATGCGTTATCTACTGCTTCTTGAGCAGCTTCTTCATCTGCTAATACCGTTTTTGCTTCATCTAAAGCAGCTCTAAATTCATTTACAACAGCAGGAACAACTTTATCCAAATCAGCTTCACTAACTTGACTGGCAATATCTACTGCTATTTCTAAAGCCCCTTTGTTTACTTGATCTTCAATTTTTATTTTTTCAAGAGCTGCCATTGCTGTATTAAGAGCTTTTATAGCTTCTTCTACTTCTTGTAAAGTTGCACTTTCATTTTCATAAACAGCTTGAGAGTTTAATAATACTGTCTGCAAATTTTGATATGATTCTTGAGTATAAAGAGTCTCTTCAATATCTAAAGCTCTTTGAATAGCGGCTTTTAAATCACTTTTATCTATTAATACTTTTTCTAATTTTATAATAGCTTCTTTTAAATTCCATGTTGCTATATCAATATCTGTTTGTGCAATATCATCCTGTTTTAATAATTCTTTTGCTCCATTTAAAGCTTCTAAATATGCATCATAGCTTTCTTTTGTATAGCCATCTTGATCCATAACTTCATTAACAAGATTTTGTAATTCTGTTTTATCAGCTATAATTTCTAATGATTGATATGCTTGACGTAATTGATCGATTATTTGATCAATTTCATTTTGACTAACATCTTTTTCATAAATGTTTTGAGCCATCTGCTTGATTTTTAAATAGTTTTGATAACTTTCACTTGTATATAATTCTTGATTAACTTCTTTATTTAGTTCATTTTCTAAAACCTTTTTATCAATGATAGCTTGCGAATTAACAATTACTTCATTTAAACGCCACCATGCTTCATCATTATCTTGTGTTGCTAAAACTTTTATTCCAAATACATCAACTGGCTGTTGTAAAGTAATCGTTTCATCCGAAATTCCCTGTAATGTTTGAAGAGTTTCAAACGTTTTTCCATCTTTTGTAATTTGTAATTCACCATATTTTAAGATATCTCTATCAGAAATCAATCTAACCGTCTGCAAATTAATTGGTTCTCTAAACATAATTTGTACATAATCACCAGCTTTTTGATAATTATTTTTCCAATACGTTGTCGAAATATCATCATCAAAAGCATAATCAACGTTATAAACATAACCAGTATTAGGATCTTGATACGGATTACCATTAGTCGTTACAACTGCAAATTTTTTCATATATAAACTATTTCTAGCATTCTCTATTTGCAAAACAGCCAAATTAATCCTTGCTTGTGTTGCATAAGTATCATTATAAATAGACTGTCCAATTTGTTTTGCAATATCATAATTTCTCAATGCTTCACTATCATATATAGTTTTATCAATATTTTCACTAAGAAGTTCTTTTAATCTGCTTTTATCTGTCTTTTCTATATCTGTAATACCATTGTATAACTGTTCACTTTGTTGAACGATAATTGTCATCAATGATTTCACTTCATCATATGTACCATCTTGTAAAATAGTTTTTAATTCTTCAACATTCGAACTTAATAATTCTTTAAATACACGATTTGATTCTGTCTCTATAACATCATTTAATGCCTGCTCTGCCAAAACAATAACATCATTAACTTCTGTTTCACGCATTCCAAAAACTTCTAATTCAGAAAAGTTTCCTGAATAATATCCATTTCCAGCCCAAGTAGCACAAAACATCTTTGTTTGTTCGTATTTTACATATCTAATCTGTAAAGCCTTATCTATTTTACATACAACCTTATCACTTGTACCACCACTAAGATTTTCTTGGATATCAACACACTGCCAAACTTCACCATCACTAGATACATACAATCTATAAGCTTCTGGCATTTCTTTAAAATGAATAGCAATGTTCTCTACCAAACACATTTCGCCTAAATCTACTTGTACCCAAGCACTATCATCGCGATTAAGAGAAATTCTATTACTATAATCACCATCAGTTGCATTTTGGGGATCAAATTGTGGATAAACCAAAGTTCCATCATCATTATAACCACCTTCAACACCACTAACTGTTACCGCTTTATCCAAAGCTAAGTTTAATGATGGTACTACTGCAGTAGTTTTGACTTCATTAAAGATAGACATTGATTTTAAATATCCTTTAATTCCTGATCCAATTTTTTCAACCGGCAAAACAAATGTACTGCTAGCTTGTTTACTAGCACTAACTTGATAATATTCACCAGTACCAATAAGTACATTATCTACATAAAGCTGTAAATCAGTATTATTACAAGTCAACGTAAAATTAATCATTGTGTTTTCTGGAATATTATAATCAAATAGATAGACATACCCTTTTCGTTGATATCCTATTTTACCAGTATTATCATAATTATAATACAGTGCCCCATCTTTTCCGCTAAACATTAGGGCATTAGCTGGCGTTGCTGATGAAATCATCATCTCAAATTCAATAGTATAAGGATATCCAATTGAATCAAATGGCAAAGATATATAACCATTACCATCTAATAACAGAGCTTTTTGATCTGAGTCAGTTTTCAAATTTATAATATTTGCATCATAATGATTTTCTGATAAATCTTTAGCTACATTATTTTCTACATTGGCAAAATCATATTTTACAACTACATCACTATTTGATTTAACATAACGCGCAGGATTAGCATTCGGTGCATATTGACCAAATTTTTCAACTCGAGTCATAAATTCTTCTCCAGTTTGGTCTGCAGTTTTTTCTCCATACCAATTTTTCTCAGCCATTAACATTATTTGATCACGATGGCGATCAAAAATATCAAACTGAGAAGCACCAACTTTAATATCATTCCATAAAGCTGCTTCTGTACCTAATAACAACGGATGCCCTGGTTTAATAATTTCATTAGCTGATATCATACCTGCTTCCCATGTATCATATAAATTCTTAATATTCAAGTAATCATGATAGCCAGCAGCTGGTACTATATATAAATATCCATCAATATTATTAATCATTGGATATTCTCCATCTAACATCAATTTTAAATTGGCAAAACTTTTTGACCAAAAATGAAATACAGCTTCATTAGATACTGGTGTTTCTCCACCATAACTGCTGCCTTCTACATTTAACCCTGACCAAAGTCGTGGCTGAACATTTTTTGAGTTTACATATTTGATCATCTCATCCATATAAGCACGCATTTCTTCATTATGACCTGATGGATATTCATCTGTTCCAATATTAAATTTTTGATTTTGAAATACTGGATCATCTCCATCTAAAAATTCATCATACAACGACTTCATAAATGCAATTGCATCACGATTAGATAAATCGATATGATTACCATCCAACATTATAGAAGGATCTACATAACTTATTGAACGACAGTGTGCAGGTGTATCAATCTCGGTTACAACTTCAACACCATATTGATATACTTCTTTTTGATACTGTTTATAAGCCTCTTGCGAATAGATTTCATCTTCTGGTATTCCAGAATTAATAGCTGGATACTTTTTACTTTCTACTCTAAATGCTGTAGATTGTTCTCCACCATCATCATTGATATGAACATGAATCTCATTTAATTTAAAAAATGCTGCGTATTTTGTAATTTCTTCTAAATAATCTAATGGCATATAAAATCTTGCTACATCTAACATTGTAGATCTAACTTGATATTGTGGGTAATCTCTCATTAAGCCTCTAGGCAATGTCAAATTCTGACTGTCCATAAACATTTGAGCTAATGTTGCTCCAGCATATAATAATCCTTTTTCTTCAGGTGCTGTTACTGTTACACTATCAGCTATTTCCATTGAATATCCTTCATTACCAACAGATAAATTTTGATCTAATTCTAATAAAATATCTCCAGCTTGACCCTCACCTGAAATGATTGAAACTTTAGTTTGCGTCATTTTTTCAATATAAAATACTATTTTAGCTGCAACATTTTGCAACGTCTCATCATTTAAAACTATATTACCACTAAATTTAAATGTACCTTGGTTCCCTTTCCATTCCCGAATACCTGGTAAAACTTGTGGTCTATTAATTTGACCATCATCGTATTGACCATTAACTTTAACTATAATAGGATCATCCATATGCAAACTTTCTTTTGTATCTATATTTTCCACCTGATAATATAAGTAAACGATCATATCTTCTAACGGCTGCGTAATTTGACCATCTTTACTGATAACTGCACTATTGCTTGTTCCATATAATGAAATACTGTATTGATCGTCTTCTATTACCGGTAAAATAATTTTTTGACCATCGGAAGATAAAGTTGGCGCTTTATCTTTTACGCTATTAAATATTTCAAGCAGTTTACTATCAGAAGTTATTTTTTCTATCTCGAGTTTAGAATCACTATTCTCTACTTTTTCAATTGAGAGCGACTCTTTTTGGACTGCTGAAACATTTATTATTCCTAATGAACATAACATACTTATACATATTATTACAGCAAATATCTTTTTCATATATCCTCCTTCTTTTTCATATTTAATCTAAGATCCTATTATAATAATTTCAAATTGTTACTTATCATTTATTTTCTTTAATTTTTGCTATTATATTTTTTACCTCCTTTCTTTTTTATTTATCATTTTCATAATAAGCAAAAAAAGCAAGACTCAAAAGAACAAAATGTCCTCTCGAGGTCTTGCCTAATTAAATAGTAACAATCCTATATAACTATATTAACCCCATAATCTAAAAAAAACAAACATTTTTTAACGATTTATGTTAATAATAAACCAACTAAAATTATTTACTTAAAAATATTTTATATCATACTGCTTTTACACAAATAAACTATCATGTTTTAAATATGATGATATCATTTATCCACCATTCTATTTTTTCGATACTTGAGAAAATCATTAAAAAACATTCTAATTATACAAATTAAAGGCACTCCTAAAAACATTCCAATAAATCCAAATAAACTACCAAAAACTGTAATTGAACAAATGATCCAAAACGGTGAAATTCCCACACTATCACCTAAAATTCTAGGTCCTAAAATCAAACCATCAAATTGCTGTAAAGCAAAAATAAAAATTGCTGATGTCAATGCCGGCATAAACCCTTCAATTAATAAAACAATAAAAACAACTGGTATTCCGCCAATAAAAGGCCCAAAATAAGGAATCATATTAGTAATAAAAACAACAAAAGCTAACAATGGGAAAAAAGGCAGCCCCATTAAACCAAAACCAATCAAAGCAATTAATCCAATAATCACTGAATCAACAAATTTACCATAAATAAACTTCCCAAAAATATTGTGTGATTTAAATGCATATTCATGAATTAAATCAAGATTATCTTTTTTAATAAAAGATAACATAAAACGATCAAATATATTTGCAAGTTTGTCTGCTTCAATCAATATATAAGGACAAAATATTAATCCTAATAAAATAGTTAACAATGTACTACCAGTTTTACCAGCAAAAATTATTATTTCTATAAAATCATTACTACTAAAACCTTTTAACGAATCTACAAAAGTACGCTCAAACTGGATAATTGCTTGTGCTATATTAGGATCATCAAAAGTTTTATTAATAGAACTTTCAAATCCTTTTACGTATATATCAATATTCTTAATAAATTCAACTGCATATTCCATTATCATTGGAATCAACCAGGTAAGAAATAATACTACTAACAATACTACAATCAAACTCACTAATAAAACACTAATAATTCTCTGATGTTTAACAAGAAAACTATTTTTACTATTAATAAACAATTTAGAAATCATCTGTACTAAAGGTTCTAAAAAATAAGCTAATATTCCACCAAGTATAATTGGAAAAAAAGCATTTAGTAGAATCGAAAACCACGACGCATCAAACATCTTATAAATCACTATTAAAATAATACCAATTATTAATAAACCACTATACTGTTTCAATTTATTTCCCTGCATGATAATTCTCCTTAAATAACTACTACAATTATACCACAATTATCATTACATTACCCTTTTACGCTAAAAATATTATCATCTTTATTTTTACCAAAACTAAATAACCCCTGCTTTAACATTTTATGCTGCAAAGAAGGGTTTATTACAAAAATATAAAACTATACTTATTGATAGCATCGTTCCACCAAGTACATCACTAAAATAATGCACTCCAAGATATATACGACTTAAATCAACTGCAATAATAATTAATAATGATATTGCAATTAAAACATAACGAAAAGAATAATTACTATGATATAAATAATATATAATCATCGCATACAAACAGCTAACAGCCATTGCATGTCCACTAGGAAAACTATAATTTGTTTCCACAACCAAATGAACGACATCAGGTCTAGGTCTTTTAAAAATAAATTTTAATCCCCTATTTATCAACTGCTGCAATAACGAAAGAAGCAAACAATTAAATGCAATCTTTTTATTAAAAAGGAAAATTAATGCAATTACAGCAATAATTCCCAAAAAACTTCCTAAATTAGTGATCACAATAACTATTTTAGTTATTTCTAAACTCTCAAAACTATGAAGTCCCTCATATATCAACAAGTCTAAAGGAGCAATAAAACCAGTTTGTATTAAAAAACAATCAATTATAAATACTAATAGCGGTATTAAATACAGCCATCGCTTATAATTCTTTATTAACTCTAATGCCATTTTCTTTAACAATAAATGCTGGTACCCCTACAACCGTACAATTATCAGGTACATCAGCTAATACTACTGTTTGTGCTCCTACAATACTATTATTACCAATTGTTACATCTCCAATAACTTTAGCCCCCGCAGAAATCATAACATTATTCAATAAAGTAGGATGACGCTTAACTTTATGTTCACCGGTTCCAACTCCACCTAATGTTACCCCTTGATATAAAACACAATCATCACCGATGATAGTAGTTTCACCAATTACTACTCCCATACCATGGTCAATAAATAACCTTCTACCAATTGTAGCCCCAGGATGAATTTCAATTCCAGTAAAAAATCTTGCAATCTGACTCAATAGTCGCGCTAAAAATTTTAAATGAAGCTTTTTCCATAGAAAATTATTAATTCGATAACAAAACATTGCATGAACCCCAGGGTAATTAATAATTACATTTAAAGCATATCTTGCAGCTGGATCAGTTTCTAAAACTTTTTTTATCAAACTTTTCTCTCTCATATTTTCACTCCTTCTAGTTAATATAACTATTATTTATAAATATTGCAACTAATATATTAATAATTTATGATCATATTTAACTTTGATATAGGTCAAAATATCATGTTTTTATAAAAATTAATCATAAAAATAAACAGAACCCATCCCCTTTGGATCCTGTTTAAAAATATTAGATACTATTTTGTTATAGTGTGTATCTTTCTTCCCCCTATAAATCATTAAATGATTTATAAATAGATTATAATCATTAATTCGTATATGTCAATAAAATAATTGAAATAATCTAATTTTTTATTATTTTTTTAGTATATCGCTAAAGAACATAAAAAAAATATCATATTTGTATACAATTTATTTTATTAATAAAAAACAGTAAATAGCTATTTAGAACAAATAATAAAAGATCAGGCAGCTAAAAAAATTATTGCTTAAAAGTCATGAAAACTACAAAATAAGAAATTATCGACCAGCAAACAAATATTTATTCAAAAAATATTATTAAATGAAGCAAAAATGCAAAACTCAAAGATAGTTGATATTGCATTTAGGACAAATTTATGTTATTTTATTATGGTAAACATTAAAGGAGAATGGGTATGTATTTTGTAATAAATTGTTTTATTAGTGCAGTATGTATTGTTTCATTAATACTATTTACTGAAGTTTTTCCTAAATGGATCAAATTATTGATTGGAGCAGTCCAAGTTGTTACTACTTCATATGCAATAGCTATTTTGATCAAAAAAATTGGTGAATGGACTTCGATATGGTCTGGAGATTATAAGTACATTAATTCTAACTTTTTATGGATTTTACCAATTGTAGCAGTAATAACTATTTTAATTGCATACATCTGCAACAGAAAAGCAAAAAAATCAAAGAAAAAATAAAAACATGAATCAATTCATGTTTTTATTTTATTCCTTTTTCCATACTGATCTGTCTAAGTGTTTTAGCCATCCGCTTTAAAGCATCGACAACCAAATTGTTATCACGATAAACACCCAAAACAATTCGTATGTAACCCATACCGCCAGGACCATAATTTATCCCATCATTTACAGCAACTTTTGCTTCACTTACTAACCTTTTACATATAAGTGCACTATCACCTAATCTACTAACATCCACCCAGGCTAGAAAACCAGACTCTGGCAATTTCATTTTAACGCCTGGAATATCATTTAATATTTCATAGGCAGCATGTCGCCTAAAATCATAGGCCTTTTCAAACTCTTCCATAAATTCTGGATGTTTAAAAGCTTCGATTGCTGCAATTTGACTAACCGTATTTGTTGCTCCAATAACACTTACAGCACAGCCATACATTACATCCATAATTTCATCGCTTGCAATAATATATCCAACACGATATCCACTTAATCCCATTCCTTTTGAAATAGAACAAACTGTAATCGTGTGCTCAAACATATCTGGTAAACTCATTGGTGCAATAAATTCATTTTTAAAAGTAAAATCTTCAAATGCCTGATCACATACAAGAACTAAATTGTATTTTAAAACAACGGTCCTAACTGCTTCTAAACTTTCGCGATTATAAATAGTTGTTGTAGGATTATTAGGATGAGTCAAAACAATCATTTTTGTCTTATCAGTAATCAAAGCTTCTAAAATATCTAAATCAATTTGATAATTATTTTCATCTTTTAGTTCTAAAATCATCGGTGTAGCCTGCATCATCTTAATATTTTGTAAATTATTAGGATAACTAGGACAGGGAATGATAACCTCATCATCTCTTTGCAAAAATGGAAACATTGAAAAAAATAATCCACTATCACTTCCTGGGGTAATAATTATATTACGATCAGGTTTTAATTCCACCCCGTATTTTTCTTTCGCTCTTTTACAAATTATCTCTCTGAGCTCCATATTTCCCGTAGGAGCTGTATAATGACTAGAAACAGGTGAATGTATAGCTTCTATTGTTTTCTCCATTATTGGCTCAGGAATAGAAAAATCAGGCATAAAAGGATCCGCCCATCCCATTAATGCCACCCCATTTTCAGCCATCTTAGTATAACTATCTCCAACATCCGCTTTTTCTACTTCACTAAATAATCCGCCTTCATAGTTTAAAAACTCTTTTTTCATTTTACTTTTCATAATTTTACCTACTTTATAAAATATATATTCTTACGACCAGGATATAAATAAATCAATCCTTTTTTAGTAAATGCCACAGTCTCTTCAGTATAAAAATAATAATCCTGACCAAATACTGTTGCTTTTGTATTCAATTCTAAAGCATACGTTGTATTATATGATATTAAAACATCACCCTTTATAGGAATCTCGCTTTGATTATTCCATAAACCAATTGTTGGTCCAGGTCCATGACCATAAATATTACATGGATGCGAATATAAAACAGCCTCAATTCCTTCACTTTCAGCCTGTTTTAAAGCTTCTTTTAAAACTTCATTACCGCTTTTATTTTCCGCCATACAATTAGCTACGATGTCTTGAAAACGATTATTGATCTTCATCCCTTTCACTAAATCATCAGGTAAACGATCTTCATCATCTCTAGCAATATAAGCTAATCTTTGTGTATCAGTACAAATATTTAAATATTTGATTCCAAAATCACAATGAAGTAAATCCCCCTTTTCAATAACTCCAAAATATCTAGGATCATCTAGACCAGGTCTTTGCAAATCAACAGTAGGTTCAAACCAATAATCTAATCCCAAATCCTTAACCTTTTGCATCATTAACCATTGTAGATCCTCACAAGTCGTAGTACCAGGAATAATATTATCTTTACTAAATGCTGTTTCAATAATTGAAAATGCAACTTTCATTACTTCAGGATGAAGTTCTAATTCAGTCGGAGTTCTTAATTCCATTAATTTAATTGCCAGCATATCATTACGAACAATCCGCTCAACATACTTTTTATCCATTTTACTTGTTATCATTTCATATAATCCCTGGGTCAATCCATCACTGAAGGCAAAATTATCAGAGACATTGACAGCTATACTTTGGGGATCAAATTCTTTACACAAACGATTTAAACAGGACATTTGATCTTCATGATTAAAATCTGTCCAATAACTTACATAATATGGCGCTAACTCATCACTAGGCATACACAATGAAAAACGATGAATATCATCATTATCCTTTACAAACGCAAATAGTGATATTCGTCTAGCTGTAGGATAATCAGCAGGAGTGATTGCATGAAACAAAGGGTCTTCGTTATACTCTTTTGAAGCACTGATCCACATATCAACATTATTTTCTTTCATTACTTGTGGCAAAATAATATCTAAACGTTCTTTTAAGCAAGTATCTTTAATTTTATACTGCTCTTTTATCGATTTTATTTCAATCATTATTTCCCTCCTATTAAAATAAGGTACATTTTAGATGTACCTTATTTCAGTTAAATGTTAATCTGCAATTTTAGCATAAGCTAATTGATAATGACCTTCAGGTGAATGAGTAACTCCTGTTACTTTAGATGATAATAAATATGGTTCAGTATATCCAAATAATGGAATTACATAATGTTGTTCACCAACTAAATAGTTTTCAGCTTCATGTAAAGCATTCATACGTTCAGTTGCATCATCTAATGCATTTGCAGCATTTACCATACTTTCAAATGTTGCATCATCAACAGTATTTCCTAAAGTAGTCTTACCAACATACATTGATAAATAAGCCATTGGATCAATGAAATCAGCAGTCATTGCATGACGACAAATTTCAAAATCACCTTTATCACGTTCATCAAAGAAAGCTTCTTTTTCAGTTGCAACTAATTCAAGATTAATATAAGCTTCTTTCATAGATGCTTGTAATGCTTGAGCAACATTTTTATGCATTGTGTTATCGTTATATTTATATGTTAGATCTAACATATTATCTGCACTATAACCTTTAGATTCCATAATAGCTTTAGCTTCATCTAAATTGTATTCAGCTAATTTTTTAACTTCATCTTGTTCTTCACGGAAGTCACCAGTTGCTCCTGGAATTCCTTTAGGAATTAATCCACTTAATTCATATGCGTTATCACCATATCCTAATGCTTGTAAAACGTTTTCACGATTTACAGATAAACCAATTGCATTACGGATATCTTTATCTTTTAATACTTCATTTGTATTTTCATCACCAGCATTAATTAAAACATAGTAGTTACATACAAATGGATCAATTTTCCATGACTGATCACTTAATTCTTCTTTACTATTGATTGTATCAATGTTACAAGAAGTTGCAAAATCGATTTCTCCACTTTCAAATGCACTAGTTTGAGCATCCATATCAGCCATTACTTTAAATGAAATAGAATTAAGAGATACGTTATCAGCATCAGAGAATTCTTCATTCTTTTCCAATAAAACTTCATCTTTAGTATTTACAGAAGTAACTTTAAATGCCCCATTATAAGGAACATCACTGTTATTTCCCCAAGATGAATCAGTTATATCACCATCTTTAGCGTTATCTTTTAAATAATCTTCTCTAACTGGATAGAATACCGTGTTAGTTAATAAAGAAGTGAAATAAGCACATTTAGCTTTTAATTTAATTTCAATAGTAGTATCATCTAGTGCTTTAGCACCAAAATCTTTTAATTCATCCATAGTAGTATATGGTGTATCAACTTCTACACCAGTGTCTTTATCAGCTACCATGTGAGAAGTACCTTCGATATATTGCCAAATAAATTGTGTGTAGTATCCTTGAGTTGGAACTGCACGTTTCCAAGCATATACGAAGTCTGAAGCTTTAACAGTTTCACCGTCACTCCATTTAGTACCTTCTTTAATTTTAATTGTGTAAGTTAAACCATCTTCACTGATTTCAGGCATATCAGTAGCTAAATTTGGAATAACATTACCATCAGTATCAAGTACATATAACCCTTGATAAACTTGTGCTAAGATGTTAGCAGTGATTGAATCATCTACGATTGCAGGATCTAAATCTGCAGTATCCCCACCAACAGCAACTCTTAAATCAGCTTGGTCTGTACCACCACAACCTGTTAAACAAGTTAAAGCCATTAAGAAACAAAGACCATAAGTTAATAGTTTTTTCATGTTTTTTCCCCTTTCAACTATTTTTCATATAAGAAACATGCCACTTGACGATTACCAATATTTTTCAATACTGGTTTTTCTTTAGCACATCTCTCGGTTGCCTTTGGACAACGTGTCCTGAATACGCATCCACTAGGCGGATTTATCGGACTTGGAAGTTCACCTTCCAATACGATACGTTTTTTAGAACGGGCAGTATCTGGATCCGGAATCGGAACCGAAGATAACAATGCCTGTGTATATGGGTGTAACGGTTCATGATAAACATCATCCGCATTCCCAACCTCAACTATATTTCCTAAATACATTACTCCAATTCGATCTGAAATATGTTTAACCATACTTAAATCATGAGCAATGAACAAATAAGCAATTCCCATTTCTGCCTGGATTTTTTCAAGCAGATTGATAACTTGAGCTTGAATTGAAACGTCAAGAGCTGAAATCGGCTCATCACAAACAATAAACTTAGGATTTAAAGCTAATGTTCTTGCAATTCCAATTCTTTGTCTTTGTCCACCAGAAAATTCATGTGGATAACGTCGGATATGATCTGGTTTTAATCCGACAATTTCCAATAATTCTCGAACTCTCTTTTCACGTTCTTCTTTTGTATCATAAATTCCATGAATGTCCATTGGTTCACAAACAATTTCTCCAACTGTCATTCTTGGATTCAAACTTGCATAAGGATCTTGAAAGATCATCTGCATATCACGACGGAACTTTTTTAACTTAGCTCCCTTGATTTTTGTAATATCTTCACCTTCAAAAATAACTTTACCCGCTGTAGGTTCATATATTTTAACTAAAGCTCTACCTGTTGTACTTTTCCCACATCCAGATTCACCTACTAAACCAAATGTCTCACCTTTAGAAATTTCAAAATCAACACCATCAACGGCCTTAACAATTTGCTTTTTAGCTAAGAAACCGCCTGAAACTGGGAAATGTACTTTAAGCCCCTTTACTTTTAAAATTGGTTCACTCATTTTCTATTCCCCTTTCTTTAAAACTATAGGATTTCCAAGCCAACATGAACAAGTGTGAGTTTTAGAATATTCACGATATTCATCCATTTTAAGTGGGCAGATATTCATCGCATCCTCACAACGATCCACAAATGGACATCCATCAGAAATATTCAATAGATCTGGTGGTGACCCCGGAATTGGATGCAGTTCTTTTTTTTCAGTATCTTCTGGATTTGCAATACATGATAATAATCCTTTTGTATAAGGATGCTTTGGATTATAGAAAATTTCATCCGTAGTTCCCATTTCAACGATTTTACCACCATACATAATTGCAATTCGATCACATATACTAGCTACAACTCCAAGATCATGAGTAATCATGATGATCCCAGAATCGATTTCATCTTTTAAACCACTAATCAAGTCTAACACTTGAGCTTGAATAGTTACGTCTAATGCTGTCGTTGGTTCGTCAGCAATAATAATTTTTGGATCACAAGCTAAAGCAATAGCAATAATTATTCTTTGTCTCATTCCTCCTGAAAATTGATGAGGATATTGACGAATACGACTTTCTGGTGAAGGAATTCCTACCTTTTTCATTAAGTCAATTGCTTTGCTGCGCGCATCTGCTTTAGATATTCCAGGATTATGATTTATAATCGGTTCAATCAATTGAGTCTCAATCTTAAGCGTTGGATTTAAGAAAGTCATTGGATCCTGGAAAATCATCGCCATATCATTTCCACGAATATCATCCATAGTAGTCTCATATTTTTTATTGGAATCAAAACTCAATGGTGAGATTTCCTTACCATCAATTTTAATTGAACCTTTAGTTACTTTACCATTAGCAGCAAGTAATCCCATAATAGAGAACATCGTCTGTGATTTTCCAGAACCTGATTCTCCAACAATTCCTAATACTTCGCCCTTATCTACATAAAATGATACATCTCTTACAGCTTTTACTGTTCCATTTTCAGTACTAAATTCGGTAGTAAGGTCATTAACTTCTAACATTTTCATTTTATAACTTCCCTCCTACTTCTTTTTAGGGTCAAGGGCATCCCCTAAACCATCACCAATAAAATTCAAAGCTAACATTGTTAAACAGATTGCCAAAATTGGCCAAACAACCTGTAAAGGTTGTGAACTGATCATTGCTCTAGCATCATTAGCTAATGTACCCCAGCTTGCTTTTGGGGCTGAAAGACCAATTCCTAAAAAACCTAATGTTGCTTCATAAAAAATTGAACTAGGAACTAACATTGAAAACGATACAATAATTGGTCCCATACTATTAATGATCAAATGTTTTAATAAAATACGCGATTTACTAGCACCTAAAACAAAGGCTGCCAAAGAAAATTCCTGTTCTTTTAAAGTCATGACTTGAGCTCTAACCTGCCTAGCCATTCCCATCCACGATGAAATACAAATTCCAATAATAATCGATAAGAAATTCGATCCCATTACAACTGTGATCATGATCAAATATAACATATCTGGTATTGAATATAAAGCATCGACGATACGCATCATGACCATATCTACTTTGCCACCAATATATCCAGCGATTGCCCCATAAGTAACACCAACCAGCAAAGAAATGATTGCTGCTGAAAAACCTACTGAAAGGGAAATTCTACCACCGTACATAATTCTAACTAACACATCTCGCCCAAAGCGATCTGTTCCTAAAAAATGTTCCATTGATGGACCAGCAAAAGTGTTAGCCATATCCTGTCCATCATAAGTATATTTAGAAAATATTGGTATTAAAATACTGCAAATTGCCATTAACGCCAAGAAACACAATCCAATCAAAGCTAATTTATTAGCTTTAAAACGATTCCAGGCATCTGCTAAATAAGTCTTACTTTCATACGAAATTTTTTCACTATTCTTTTTTGAATCATCTAACTTCTCAAACATATCAGGAGTAAGTTCGATGTCCATAACTTTATTTTCTTCCATCTTGCTCCTCCTTATTTTAATTTAATTCTTGGATCAACTACTGCTGATAATATATCAGTAATAATATTAAATGTAATAACTAAAAAGCCTAAGAAAATCGTAAGTCCCATAATCATTGGATAATCACGAGTTTGAATACTAGAGACCATCTCTCTACCAATCCCCGGAATTGCAAACAATGATTCGATAACAAAGCTTCCTGTAAGCATATACGCAAACGCCGGTCCTGCATATGTAATAACCGGAATCATTGCGTTTTTAAGCGCATGTTTGAGTACCACTTTTTTATATGATGTTCCTTTTGAACGTGCTAAAATGATATAATCTTGTTTCATTACTTCCAGCATACTGCTTCGTGTTAAACGACATATCATTGAAATCGGATAAAACGACAATGCCATTACTGGTAAAACATAGTTAGCTGGTGTAGATAATCCTACAAACGGGAAAAGCTTCAGCTTTACTCCTAAAACAATCATTAACAAAATACCTATCAAAAACGAAGGTACTGAGACACCGATAGTTGCAATAAACATACACAGATTATTTACCCATCGATGTTTTGAAAGAGCCGCTACAGTTCCTAAAGCTATTCCTACGATCAAAGCTGTAGCAAATGCTGTGGATCCTAATCTAGCTGTAACTGGAAAGCTTTGTGTGATCGTATCAGAAACTTCACGTCCTGAACGAACCATACTCTCTCCTAAATCACCATGAATCAAATCACTCATATAAATAGTATATTGCTCAAAAACCGGCTTATCTAAATTATACTTTTTAATTGCCAATTCTCGCTGTGCCTGATTTTTATATTTTTCACCACTAATTGGTGATCCTGGTGTTGCCTTCATCAAAAAGAAAGTTGCTGATGAAAGTAAAAACAGGGTTACAATTCCAATAAGCACACGTTTTAAAACATACCTAAACATCTAATCACCTATTCCTTTACTTTATATACTTATTAGGATACCTTAAAATGTCACAAATTTCAAATACTTTTTTACACACAAACTCCGCATTTATCAATGACTTTAGCCCAAAAACCGCTAATTGTATACGATTATACAGATTTACAAAAAATAAAATTTTTTTTATTTTTTTCTTAAAATCTATTAATTTCGATAAAAAAAATCAAACATGTATTAAAATAAATACAATTTATTCACCCTCATAAATGCCTTTTCCAGTGAGCTTTGCCTCATCATTTGCAACAATTATTTCATTTTTATAAGTATAATCATAACCATAATCATAAAACTTCTCAACCAGTCCCGCTCGCGCCAATTTTTCCTGTAACAACTCACCATCAACAAATACCCACGCAAGCATACGACCATATTTATCCTCCGTCTCACCATCTTCATTTAGTTCCAATTCTATTTTTTTGGCATTAGTCAATTGAGTTTGCGTATAATCACTAGCCTCTTTACCATAAGGCTCTACTTGGTTGGTCGATTCAGGCGTATCAATATACAAAAATCGCACCTTGGTACTTTCACCATCAATATTAAACCACGCTGTATCCCCATCAACACACTTATCCAATGTTACTTCAAAACGCTCGCCTGGAGAAATAGTTTTATGCTCCTGATAAAAATTATATCCAAAAACTATTAAAATCACTATTATTCCTAACCATGACTTAGATAATTTATTACGCTGTGCTTTTGTCATTTTAATTTTTTTAGCCATCTATTCCTACCGCCTTTTTAGCCAGTTTATCAGCTCTTTCATTATAAATATCACCACTATGAGCTAACACTTTAATAAATACAATATCTAATGATTCCCGATACTGAACCACTTTTTTTTGATAATCCTGAGTTTTTATTTTATTAGCTTTCCATGACCCATTAGCCCATTTTTCAATTCCTTCATAATCATAATAAATACATAATTGCAGATAACCATTATCTTTAGCAAATTCCATAGCATAAAGACTGCCCAATATCTCACCAGCTACATTTCGCATTGAAGCATAATCGATATCACTGCCTTTATCATACACTTCCTTGATTACCTGTCCTCCTTCAATCAATACACAACCAAATCCATATTCTTTAGTTTTAGCGTTATAGCTTCCATCAACATAAGCAATCAATCCTTGCTCAAAAACGACCTGCTTTTCCTCGATAAACATTTTTGCCTCATTTTCATTACTAAAAGATTTATAAACTGCCCCGCTATATCTATCAACCTGCATTTTACATTCATCCCACGATAAATAGATTCCTGGTTTTCGTCCTACTTTTACTGCATAATATTTCGTCATAACTACTCCTTATATAAAAATATAATCTATTTTAAACTAGAAAAAATAAATAGTAAAGAGATTGGTTGTCTAATTAATAATAATGAGTATAATTAAATTATTAGAACTAAAGGAGATACGATATGAATATTGAAGAAAGATTTTTGAAATATGTTAGTTTTGATACTCAATCAGACGAGTATTCAAAAACTACTCCATCTACTTTAAAACAATTAGAATTAGGAAAAGAATTGGTTAAAGAAATGTTGGAAATTGGCATCGAAGATGCTCATTTAGATGAATTTGGTATCGTTTATGGAACAATTAAAGGTAACAGCAAAAACGGTGATGTAATCGGTTTTATTGCCCACATGGATACTTCTCCTGATGCTAGCGGTAAAAACATCAAACCACAAAAAATTACAAATTATGATGGTTCTATTATTGAACTTAATAAAAATCTAAACTTATCTTTAGACCCAAAAGAATTCCCTAGTTTAAAGAAAATGATCGGTCATGACCTCATCACTACAGATGGTACTACATTGCTTGGCGGGGATGACAAAGCTGGCGTTGCAATTATCATGGATCTGGCTGATCATTTATCTAAACACCCTGAAATCAAACATAACGACATTAAAATAGCGTTTACTCCAGATGAAGAAGTTGGACGAGGAACTGATAATTTTGATGTAAAAAAATTTAATGCTAAATATGCTTATACATTAGATGGTGGAGATATCGAAGAATATAATTATGAAAATTTTAATGCTTACAGTGCTAAAGTAGAAATCACTGGTAAATCGATTCATCCTGGTGATGCTAAAAACAAGATGGTCAATGCTGCTAATATTGCTATTGAATTCGAAAATATGTTACCAGCTGATCAAAAAGCCTATTATACAGATGGTCATGATGGATTTAACCATTTGCATCATTTAGAAGGCAATTGTGAAAAAGCTGTTTTAGAGTACATAATTAGAAATCATGATTTATCTTTAGCCAAAAAACAAATTGATGATTTTAAAAGAATCAAAAACTATTTAGATGATAAATACGGCTATGAATTAATCAAACTCGATATCAATGAATCATATTTAAATATGGCTGAAGTGATTAAAGAAAATTATTATATTATTGAAAAATTAAAAAGTGCGATGAATAAAGTAGGCATTGAAGGTCATGCCAGTCCAATCAGAGGGGGCACAGATGGAGCAAGATTAACATTTATGGGATTACCATGTCCAAATATTGGTACTGGCGGAGCTAATTTCCATGGTCCATTTGAATATGTTTCACTTACAATGATGAAACAAGCAGTAAAAATATTAACAGAGATCATAAAAGTATAAAATTATGAAACGCTGTTTATTTATTATAAATCCTTCATCTGGACAACGTTCTTTACAAAACAGTTTAGATAAATTAATTGGTCAACTAATTATCAAACAACTAGTAAATCATGTAGATATTTTTTATACCGCTAAAAAAGATGACGGTTACTATAAAGCATTAAAATGTGATGAAAAAAATTATGATTTTATCGTCGTTGTCGGTGGTGATGGTACAATCAATGAAGTAATAAGTGGAATGGTTGAAAGTCATAAAACTATTCCTTTATGTATTTTAGCTGCAGGAACCGTTAATGACTTTGCAAACTATTTAAATTTACCAACCAGCATTAATGATATCTGTGATATGATCAGCAATTTCCATACTGTCTGCTGCGATGTTGGTAAAGTTGATAATCATTATTTTATGAATGTAGCTGCTGGCGGAATGTTTAGTGATGTCTCTTTTACAGTTAGTAAAGCCGATAAAAAAAGACTTGGTCCTTTAGCTTATTACCTTAGTGGATTAACTAATTTACCAAGTCAATTAAATACTAATATTAATCTCAAGATCATCCTTGATGATGTAAATGTAATTGAAGAAGAAGCTAAAATGTTTATGATTACTAACACTAATCGAGTTGGCGGCTTTGAAAACATTATTCCATTAGCTGATATCCAAGATGGATTATTAGATTTAATTATTATCAAAAAATGCTCTGTTACCGATTTAGTTGCCCTATCTAAAGATTATATTTTAAAAAAGCACGCTAATAGCCCATTTATCTCATATTTTCAAGCTAAAAAAATTGAAATATACAGTAAGCAAGAGGTATTGCTCGACATTGATGGTGAACAGGGTTCACCACTTCCAGCAACTATTCAAGTTGTTAGTCAAGCCGTTAATATTTTAATTCCAATTTAAGGGGATTTCCCCTTTTTTTATTTCTTTTTAGCAGAAACTAATAACATCATTGGCCGTCTCATTTCATCTTTCATCCCAGGAAGTTCAATCATTTCTGATGATGGCTGAGGTTCTATAACATGTTTTAATTCAAAACCTTTTGATAACAAACAATTTAAATAAGTAGTTAATGTTCGATGATACTTAATAACCTTTTCGCCAAGAAAAACAGCTTCACGTTTTCCTTCATAATAATAATTATCAACAGGGAAATGAAGAATATTACCATTTTCATCATAATACCAGTCCTGACTGCCATAACTTGTAAAAACCGGATGTTCGACCGAAAAAACAAATTCACCGTTTTCTTTTAGCCACATTACAATTTTTTCTACCAATCCTGCAAAATCTTTTATATAATGAAATGCTAATGAACTGATTATAATATCAAATTTATTTTCTGAAAATTCTAAATCTTCCATTGCTTGACACCGATACTCGATCTTCGTATCGGCATTTTTTGCTTTAGCTGCTTCTAACATTTTTTTTGAAATATCAACACCTAAAACATAATCTGCTCCCTGCTTTATGGCATATGCACAATGCCAGCCGTAGCCGCATCCTAGATCAAGGACTGTTTTACCTTTAAAATCAGGTAAAATCTTTTTTAATTCATGCCATTCTCCAGCACCTTCTAACCCTTTTTTGGAGCGCTCCATCATTCCATATTTTTTAAAAAACTGTTCATTATCATATTTATTTTCTTTCATCTTTTCCTCCCTTTTCATCTAAACTTCAAGTATATAATATTAAAATGATAATTTGTTATTATCCTAAAATGTTTAATATCACTATAATATCTATTTTAACACTTATTTCTTTAAATAAAAACTCTTAAACCAATGACGAAAATCATTAATTTAAGAGCCAATCCTTCTCTAAGTTATTTTAAAATTAAAAAGCCTGCTTCGTTATCCTCTTAGAAACCTTTTTTCGCCGTTCCTGCAAGGTAAAATAATCAAGAACATAATCACCTGTAGCAGTATGAACACTTTGTTTTCTTTTATTCAAAGCAATATTTTTAGATCTTGAAACATCAATTTTTCGACAACTTTTTTTCGGAGGATTTGTATAAAATCTAGTCACTATTATATTGCCTCCTTCCATTATACTATATGAAATAATTAAAAAATCAATTAATGAATTTGAACTATGCAATCTAAAATCAACAATATTATAGCATAATTTATTCAATTCGTTCAATAAATATTCATTTTATGAACTTAAAATATTCGCTCTTAGCAACTTTAAAACTTCGATTTCCTGTTTACCACTAGTTTCTACCGTTGATAAAAATGTTGAAAAATTGCTATTTTTTCTTACAAAATCAAGCCATTCAATGATTTCTTTTTTTGAATAGCCCATGTCTGTAAACTGTGCTTCTAACAGCGCAAATTGGAAAAGTAAATCAGTATTAAAAATTGCTGGATCATCCGTATTGATTGTCAATAATACTTGTTTACTATGATCATCATTAAAACCAATTGCATCTAAATTTAAATACGGTAATAATGTAACATCATCAATATCACCAATCAAACTATTTGATACTGGATTTATTTCTACAATAATACCTTTGTTAGCAACCTTGTTTCTAACATATTTTTGCAATCTATCATATAATTCATAATCATCGATATTTTCAACAATCAAAATAGATTCATTCATTTTGTCTATAAAATAACTACAATGATCAGCTACTAATAATTCTTCAAGCGTCCATCTAAAATCTGCTTTATTTAAACTTTTTTTCTTGCAGGCATATGAAAAATAACAGCACTTTTTACTCATCTTTAGTACTTTTTTATCAATACAGCTAAAATTATAGTTATACCAGTCAACTAAAACATGGATATCAACTGTATAATCCTCATTTTCTGAATAAATTTCTCTAAAAGTACTTAAAATCTTATCTCTTAATAAACTCTCGCTAATATTTAATTTTAAATCTTTCTTAGATATCTGAATATAGATCCAAAGCAAATTTTTTAAATAATCGATTTTTTTTATCTGCGTAACTTTTTTGTCTCGAAGATAGCGTTTTAAATCCAAGGCTAATGCCAAGCCATGACCAATTCGATCGCCTTCCATATAGTTAAAATGTTCTATCACTTCATCAACATGTCGTAACCCACTGACAATACTAGAAAAAACCTCTCCGGCATGATATGTAAATCCTAATCTTTTAGCAGGAAAAATGTTATAATTATAGTATTTTTCAATTAATTGCGGATTCTGTGATTCTTCTACTATTTCATGATGAGGATTTCTTATTAATCGATACACCGGAGCATAAACATAGGGTTCACAATAATGCTCATTTCCAGCAACATCGATTCCAATAATATAATTTTCTAAACCTTCTATATTATTACGTAAATGCTGTAAAGCTATAACATTATTTATTAACTCATATTGTAAATAACCATGTTTTAAAAATTTATAATCATTACTTAAAGCAAATTCTTTATAACATATATGACTAACCGGCCTTTTCTTTTTAAACATTACAATAAAGCCTAATTTCATCGCGCGCCTAGTAATTTCTATTTTTTGATACCATTCAATATGATAATTAACTAACTCCAAAATCTTTTCCTTATAAGCACTAATTAATTCATCAAGATTCACACCATGAATATAAGCAATTTTAAGTTCTACGCCTTTGATCTTCTCTTGATGATAATAATGATCAAGAACTAAATTTAATTTATCTTTTAAACTGATACACTGATTAACATTTGCACGATAAAAATTACTAAAATATGATAATCCTTTAACCTCTTCAGTTTGTACTTTCAAAGCAAAAACACTATTTTTCACTCGCAAATAATTAAAAAAACACTGATTAAATAAAGTTTTTTGATACTTATTTTTCTTAATATATTTTATGCAGTGATGAATAAAAATATTTTCACTTTGATCCTCATTTTTTTTACCAATAAATAAACTAATATAATCGTTATAATTATTATCACAATTATTATAATCATCACGGTGATACATAATTATCTCCATATCAATATTTTCAATAACCTTATTTATCAAATCCCGATCATCATCATTAAGTTCACCTGAAGCATATTTTGTCAATAAGATATAATCCCTGTCATAAACTTCCTGATCAAAAAATATTATTTTCATCAAAATATAACGAACTGCAAGCGATGCTAAAGAAAACAATTCATAATCAAAATAACTGCTTTTGATCTTGTTAACTTTATTTAATTCACTAAGCGAACGACGAACATCATAATTTAACGGTCTTTTACCTATCATCGCCCACCATTGTAAATTAAAACCAATCGCACCCCCGAAATGAACATGCGTTTCATAAAAACCTTCTTTAAACACACTACTTTGATAATTGTTTAATACATGAATATGTAATCCCTCATTACTACATATAAAATCTTCAATAGAAGTAACAAATCTATTTAAATGATTAATAATTACTGGTGTCATTTCCATCCACCTTGAAATATAATACCAGATCAAGATTCTTTGATTTTCATTATATGCCGAAAATAAATCTTTTCGATTATTGATATACATCTGATTCAAATATATTTTATAATCCTCAATTCTCAATAAAGACGATCCTAACCTTCCTAACAATTCAAAATAAAATTCTGTTAACTGATCACCCTTATCACACTTGATATTTCTAAGCTGGCGTGGAAATATTTTTTCAAGTATTAAAATAAACTCATCCATATCCCTAATCGAAATCTCATTTTTTATAATACTAAAAATCACTAAAATAAACTCATCATACGTGATTTCACCATTTAAATATTTTGCATAATAATCATCCTTAATAAACCTAAAATGACGATATGGTAATGTAACAATTGCAATTGTCAGTATCAAATTATAAGTATTCATAATTATTACAACTCTTTATTAAAAACACTTAGTAAATTCAAGAAAAATCTACGTTCTTCATTATCACTGCATACTAGATCATATAAATACAGACTCATGACATAAATAGGAGTTATGTATAACAGTGCCTGAGCTTTAGCTAGCATTTTATCTCGATCAAAACTATTTTGATCATTTACCAAATTATAAAGGGCTCTTAGCTCCTCCATAATATAATCACAACATTTATTTCGTACTACCGTTTCATCACTTAATTTACTAATTAAATTCATTAATTTAGGTCTAAAATTATTCATCCAGTCGTTATTATCAACTACATCATAATATATTTGAACAATAATATTAAATACTTCCTGGCTTAACTCACTACTTTCATCATCCTCTATTTTAAGATAAATATCAGCGTTATTCATAATATTGCTATGGATATTTTCAACGTCAACAATATCATAACGATGGTAATTTTCGGCTTCTAAATAGTAATAATCAAAAACTTGTTTAGTTAAAAGATACATTCTTTCAATAAATTGTCTTTCATGACCTTCATAATTATCTTTATATTTTTCCACTTTTGTTGCATAAGCATTTATTTGCTGTTTAAAATATAGATCCTCTAGATGATCGATTCTTGGTGTATCATTATTATTTGAATATTTAGGACGAGTATAATAATCATCGATCATCTTTAAATAAGTGTTACTATTAGAAACTTCGCTATATTCAATATTCTTTAATTCAGGAATAAATGTATTAATAATGTTTATAAATGTTCCAATAACATTCATATCATCTCTGCCAAAAAAACGAATCATATTTTCATCATTAAATATAAATGTAAACCGTTCTAATAATTGTGATATATCAAAAAGTTTTCTATTTAGTTCTTCACTTACAAATAAATTCTTTATATCGTCAAATACAGGAATAATTTGATTTACATAATATTTTTTATATGGGTAAAGACCATTCATCAATGATAAATTATTCTTTATCATCTTTTCCAAATTATTTAACCAGTTATAATTACTATTTATATATTTTTTGATCAATAATGAGATTATACTTCTTTCATAATCTGATCTTTTTTTACCATCTTTTTTAATTCCATAACATAACACATCATAAACTTCTTTATTAGGGTCACTATCATTTTCTTCATTGAAAATATCACATGCTGCTTTCATAATTTGCACAAAATACTTTTTATCATTATTTTCATTATATAAGCGAACATTTATATCATAATTGATTACACGATCACCATTGATTGCATTAATGGCTTTCATTGACATTCTTGTGGTAATGTATGAATAAAATAATAAAGTATCTTTAATATCAGCATTATCAGGTAAAAATAATGTTATATTTTGATTAAAAGCTCGAACAAATACATGAACAAAAATATTTTTCAACTTATCTCTAACTCTTTTATAACGTTCATTATAATCATTTTTAAAAAAACAATTCAACAATTCATTCATAAATAAAGGCAAAATAATCAAAGCTTCTATTTCTTCTTTATAATCATCACGAAGATACTTTTTATTCTCATTATTTTCAGACTTAATTGCCTCATAATTTTCCTTTATCTTTTCTTCAACAATTTCCTTTAATTCCTCACAGTCAATTCTCAATTTATCATAACATTTATCTTCGCCATCTTCATACCTTTTTTCATTTTTAATATATAAATAACGATCAATATTATTCAAATTTTTTCGATACGTATTTTTTGAATTCAAAATAATTCCTAAAAATTCCTCAATAAAAATTATTTTATCTTTATTAGTTTGTAGTTTTTGATAATTTTGACGACATAAATATATATATACATTCATAAAGCCTCTGACATTAGAACTAAAAGTCGAATAATAAGAATAAATTACAGTATGACCCTTTTTAAAAAAGAAATCTTCATTACCATTATCAAGACAAATATTAGCTAATAATTCTTCCATTGTTTTATTTAGCAGGTCACTAGCGTCCCCATTGTTTACGTATGTCAGCTTACTTTTCTTGCGATTATCCAATGTTTTGATTTCAAAACGATATAATGGCGGTAATACTTTCTTTAAAAAAAACTCACTGCGGCTCTTAGCCATTTCTAAAGCCTGATATTGCTTTTCATTTTTTCCAAATGAATATATCTCTTTAATCTCACGATTATCTAGATTTTCCCCCTGTAACATTTTTAATGTTATCGACTGGCAAAAAAGATCATAATCACCACTAATAAATGTAACAATATGTGAATGTGATAAAAAAGTTAAAAAATCTTCAAATATCGTTCCACAATATTTTGCTGTCATATCAACATCATCAAAGAAAAAGAAAATCAACGGTTCTTCTTCATAACCATGTCTTTTATTAATTATTTTTTTATACTCAATCAAATAATCAATCAATGTTCTAAAAGTCTCCACAACATCAAAATCCTGGCTTTGAATTTCGGTTGAGCGATTAACATAATCAATAGTATTTTGATACTGTCGATTAATAATATTTTTATAATCAATTTTACGATGCTGATAATTCTTTTTTAATACATTAAACTGATTTTCAACCTTTTTTTCAATTTCTCGGGTATCATCTTCACGATTCAATAAACAAGCTGCTCTAGTATAACTTTTTATTTGATCATTATATATTTTTTCCAAAACAACAATTATCCAGCCTAAAATATCACTCGTCTCACTCATGTCATCAGGAACGATCAAAGAAGAAATGAGATCATAGTCATTAAAAGACATCTTTTTATGATTTTCAGAAAAATACTGATGACTTTCAATTTGTTTGATTATTGTCATCATGATCGATGTTTTTCCCAAACCGCGACCACCTAAAATAGAAATAAAATTATCATATTTTTCATAAGACAATCTTTTTAATTTAGTATCACTATTTCTAGCATTCTTGCGAAAATCACTAATAAAATCTTTAATATTACCAATATTAGGCAACATCAGCTTAACATTCTCTAATTCAAGTTCTCTTGCTCCAATATGATAATTTATTTTTTTAGCGTCATTCATTTAATTTTACCTCCCCTTAAAATTATCCTACTTCTTATTATCACGTTGTTTATTTTCTAAAAAATCTAAAAAATATGTCAAAACTAAAATTTTTAATTTATCAGAAAACATTAAATAGCGATTTTTTAAAACAAAATATCCACTAACACAAATAACGATTGCCATACTATAAATAACATCAAATTTAAAACCACCGACATTAGTAAACAAATGATAATTAAATACAAGCGCTAAAAATAAACTTACGCCCGATAAATTTTTAGAAAAAGATTTTGATGAATTATAATTATGAACGCGATTATATTTTTCATTCGTTTGAATCAGCATATAAGAACTAGTACTCATTGATTCAACCGCCTTTTTTAAACCGCTTTCATTTTCAAGATTAAAATTCTTATCAAAGCCCTCATATAGTTCAACTAAGTATTTATAACATTTCTTAATTAAAATCTTATACTCAATAGTATCATTTCTTTTCTTTACTTTACCTGCCAATGATATGAATACGACCCATACGATCAATGAAAATACTAATTTAATATTCTCTATTTTAAATATAAAAAATATAACAGTAATTATACATACAACTAAATAAAGACAATTTATATTTGTCTTTTTTTCAAAGAAACGATAAATATATTTGATCATTTGCGATAACATCCAGCCCACACAATAACTAAAAACAATAACTAATCCAAAAACAAACCACTCATTATTTATTTCACTAATAAGATTTTTGATCTCAGCTGGAATGATCGAACAAACACCAGTAAAAACCATTATTCCCGGTACAATCGTTGAAACAATATCATATAATGTTATCTTATTAATTATATTTTGCATATCTAACCTTATCTCCCTTCTTTAAAGAGATAACACAAAACTTCTTATCTCCAACCCATATTAAAAAAGCTGATTTAATCATATTTATTCAACCATTATAACTAATTATATCTTATCACAGAGCCAAAAATATATAAATATAATTGCAATAAAAATAATCAAAACAAATAAAAAAAGCCGATGAGATTTCATCGACTATCGGCGCGGAATTATTATTGCAGCAATAATATATGCCCAAAAACCACTACCACCTATGGCAAATAAAACAACCCAAGCCAATCTTACCAAAGTTGGATCTAAATCAAAATACTCAGCAATTCCACCACAAACACCACAAATCATTTTTTCTTCATCCGAACGATACAAACGTCTCATTTTTATACCTCCATTTTTATTATAATATTTCCAACATCACAATCAGCCTCAATCATCCGATCACCGCCATGATAATAATACTCATCGCTCACCCCTTCGCCACGATAGCTGCCTACTTGAATATCACCCAAATCACAATCCACATCATAACTATAATCACTTTCGGTTCCTGTCATAACAACTTTGATATCACCAGCATCTACGTTAAATTCACTTTTTTTACTATCCAGTAAATCAATTTTCGCTGATCCAGCATCAACATCAACAACTGTTTTTTCACTAATAATATTATCTGCTTTAAACTCTCCAGCATCAACATCAACCTCTAATGCTTCAGCTATCAAATTTGTCAGCTTTACACTTGCGGCATCTATTTCAATTTCTACTTTATTAAATCGATAATCTTTAGGTACATATATTTTTACCTCAGCATCATTAACAATTGGAAAACCAAATCTAAAACTTTCTTTAAAAACTAATGTCCTGCCATCTTGATATATCTTAGTACGATGACTAATATTATCAGCTTTTATTTCAATAACATCCCCACTATATTCAATGATTTCAAATTTACCTGTTGAAGCTTCAATATCTAGATTCTCAATATCTTCAAATTTACTTTTTACATCTTTTGTTTTAATAAATGGTAATGATATATTCAAATCATCCTGATGATAAGCATTTTTTAACTCTGTAAATCCATCTAACATTACACCTGATATAAATAAAACTGCTGCAATAATTAAAGATACTATTACTATCAAGGTTGTTTTTTTCATATCATTTCACCTACTTTATTTATAATTCTTTTTACTAGGTTTATTATTCCATTAACTGCCAATGGAACAGCTTTGATCAAAGCCTTTTCTACAACAAAAAAAACAACAGCTAAAGCAATCAAAGCAAAACCAGCGGCCAAAATAATCAGTCCCATGCCTGGTGTTGCTGATAATAAAACAAAACCATGAATAATACACGCTAGAGCCCCCGCTAAACATACCACTCCGCCAACTAATATTCCAATTCCCACAGCTAAGACAAACGCCAATGCACTTATCCCAACTCCAAAAAGGCCACTAAAGGCTAAGATCACTATTCCAATCAAAATTAAAATAATTAAAATCCGATTACGTTCAGGATTACCTTTAAAATTATTTTTTCTTTTTTCATGATGATTTTCATGATCAACTGCCTCAATTATCTCCCTTGCCTCTTTATAATAAGCATTATCCATGCCCTTTTCACTAAATTCAATATCATTATCAAATCTATTTTCCAAACCAGCTTTAATGATTGCAGCTATTCTTTCTGGAGACCCCAGATCATTGATTACTTGAATTTCATTTTCGGTTCCAGCTTCGTCAAAATAATTATCATAATACTGTAAGGCTTCATCTCGTTCAACATCTTCAATATCTTGTAACAAATAAGCTAACTTCTCAAGAAATTCCTTACGATTCATTAAATTTATCCCCCTCAATAATAATATTTATCCTTTGAACATATTCATGCCACTCACTACGATACATTTCTAATTGTGTCTGCCCCTGAGCTGTAATTTTATAATAGCGACGATTTCTCCCACCATATTCTTGATCATATGTTTCTAAACAGTTATCTCTTAATAATCGCCTTAAAACTGGATATAACGTTGATTCTGAAACATCCAAAGCAATTCGAACATCTTGAGTGATTTTATAGCCATACGTCCCCTTAGGCTCTCTTGAAACAACAGAAAGCACGATTGCATCTAACAAAGCAGCACCTGTATTAAAAATCATCAGTTCCACTCCTTCTATATTTATTATTCAATAATATTATATGATATATAATATTGTTTGTCAATCAATAATATACAATTATAAATCTTTTACTCCCAAAATTTGTTAATTATTTAATTTTTATAGATAATTTTCCCATATTTCTCATAAATAATTATCAAGTAAGGAGGTAATAATGAAGAAGGCAAAAAAATTATATATTCTTTTAGCTGTTGTGGTGCTTGTAATCGGTTTAGTTGCGATATTCCTATTTACAAATGATTCTCCACAAACGGTAGCATCAAGTGATGATAATAATAGTATTGATTATATTGAATTAGCAAATACTACAGATGATATTAGTAAAATTTATACTCTTGATTATCAATCTGGAATCAATGAACAAATAGAAACATTAAAAAATAAAAATAACTATACTATTAAAGAACCATTATTGATTGCTAATCCATATGGTACCAACACAACAGGTGTTTATATGTATTTTAAAACTGATGATGAATGCAATGTTTCTTATACAATCAGTGCTGAAGGCTATGATGATTTTTTAAAAACATTAAACAACAGTAATAACAATGGTTATACAACAGAACATGAGTATTTATTAGTCGGAATCGTTCCCGGAACAACTAACAATATTACTGTTACTTTAACTGATGCAAACGAAAATATCATCGATACACTAAATTGGTCTTATGATGCGCCAAAGCTTCTTGGTAGCGAAGATAACGTTCAATTAGAAGTTACTACCGGCAATAGTAGTGAACCCTTAAGCGATGGTCTTTATGCAATGCTTGGTAATCGTACAGCAGAAGACAATGAAGAAGTTGATTTCATTTTACTATATGATAATAATGGAACAATTCGTAGTGAAATACCTATTACAAGCTATCGAAGCTGTCGTATTATTTTTGATGACGATATGATGTATTATAGCATTTCGACTAGCAAGATTGCAGGAATGAACAGGCTAGGCCAAGTAACAGAAATCTTTAATACTGGTGATTATAAACTTCACCATGATTATATTTGGGGTGGCGAAAATGATTTATTAGTCTTAGCCTCTAAAAATGATGCTAAAACAGAAGAAGATATTATTATTAGTATTGATCGTGATACTGGAGATGTAAGTGAAATAATCGATCTTAAAGATCTTTTTACTAATTATTTTAATACTTTAAATATCGATGAAGATTCTGATGAAGCACTTGATTGGATGCATATTAATTCAATTCAACTAATCAACGATGATAGTATCATCATAAGCTCCCGAGAAACTTCATCAATCATAAAAATTGATAACATTTATGATCAACCAACTGTTGATTATATGATCGGTTCTAAAACATTTTGGCAAGAAAGCGGCTATAATGATCTAGTTCTTGAACAAATTGGTGATTTTTCTTTGAATGCTGGCCAACATTGTGTTACTTACCAGGAAGATGATTCTTTAGCTGATGGACAATATTATTTGTATTTCTACAATAACAATAATACTGTATGTTCAACCCGTGATTATGATTATTCAAATGAAACTAATTATGAAGGAGCAAGTATTGGTGTAAATGGTGAACAGTCTTATTATGACAAATATTTGGTTGATGAAAAATCAGGTACTTTTGAATTAGTTAATCGTATATCAGTAACTTATTCTGGTTATGTTAGTTCAGTACAAGAGTTAGACGATAATATCATTGTTGATAGTGGCAGTGCTTTTGAGGCTTCTGAATTTGACAGTAATAATCAGCTTATTCAAACTGTTATCGGTACAGGAGATACATGGTGGTATCGCGTATTTAAATATGATTTTAATAACTATTGGTTTCAATAATTATTTTGGTTATATCTTTCAATCTAAAAAGATACCTTTTATATCAAGGTATCTTTTTACTTATATTTCGCTGTATGTAATAATTTATTAGCATTATCTATTCTATCTTGTGTAGGTGGGTTGACACCTTCTAATTGATATGGAATATTTAATTCCTCCCATTTGAAAGTTCCTAAAGTATGATATGGTAATACTTCTACTTTTTTTACATTATCAAGACTGTTAATAAATTTATCTAATTCAATCAAGTATTCATCTTTATCACTAATTCCTGGCACTAAAACATGACGAATCCATACTGGCTGACCAATTTCGGAAAGATACTTTGCCATATCTAAGATATTTTTATTTGATTTACCAGTTAATTTTGTATGTTCTTCATCATTTATATGTTTAATATCTACTAATAATAAATCAGTATATTTCATTAATTCATTGAACTTACTAAAGAAAGGTTCTTCTCTAGTAAAATTAGCACCACTCGTGTCAATACAAGTATTGACACCTTCTTTTTTAGCTAATCTAAACAATTCTGTAATAAAATCGATCTGCAATAATGGCTCACCACCACTTACAGTAATTCCACCATCATTACCCCAATAACTTTTATATTTAATTGCTTTATCTAAAGCTTCTTGAGGTGTAAGTTCCATTGTTGCTTTAGCATTTGCCCATGTATCAGGATTATGACAAAATTTGCAGCGTAAAGGACAGCCAAGAAGAAAATATATATAACGAATTCCTGGCCCATCAACAGATCCGAAACTTTCAATCGAATGCACTGCTCCTATAATCTTATTATCCATTTTATTCTCCCTTTCATTATTTAATAATTATTTCCAATAATTATCTCATTAAAACAGCCTCTTGTTAAAAGAGGCTGTTTTGCTTAAATTTCAATAACTATTACATTGATTTATGGCAAGTTCTTGAAATAACATCCATTTGTTGTTCACGAGTTAAATCAATAAATTTAACAGCATATCCAGATACACGGATTGTGAAGTTTGCATATTCTTCTTTTTCTGGATGTTCCATAGCATCGATTAATTTTTCAGTTCCAAATACATTTACATTTAAATGATGAGCACCTTGATCAAAATATCCATCTAATACTCTAGCCAAAGTATTTTTACGTTCATCATCATCATGACCTAAAGTATCAGGACTAATTGTTTGTGTATTAGAAATACCATCTAATGCCCATTCATATGGTAATTTAGCAACAGAATTTAATGAAGCTAATAAACCAGATTGTTCAGCACCATATGCTGGGTTAGCACCTGGAGATAATGGTTCTCCAGCTTTACGTCCATCAGGTAATGAACCAGTAGCTTTACCATAAACGACATTTGAAGTAATTGTTAAGATAGAAGTAGTAGGTTCAGAATCACGATAAGTGTGATGTTTTTTGATCTTTTCTAAGAAAGTTTGTAATAACCATACTGCAATATCATCAGCACGATCATCATCATTACCATAACGAGGGAAATCACCTTCTGTTTCATAATCTACAACAATACCATCTTCATCACGAATTGTTTTAACTTTAGCATATTTAATAGCGCTTAAAGAGTCAACAACATGTGAGAATCCAGCGATACCTGTTGCAAAAGTACGTTTTAAATCAGTATCAATTAAAGCCATTTGAGCTGCTTCATAATAATATTTATCATGCATGTATTGAATCAAGTTTAATGTATTTACATAAATATCAGCTAACCAGTCCATCATTTGGTCATAACTTCTCATAACTTCATCATAATCTAAATATTCAGAAGTAATTGGACGATATTCAGGAGCTACTTGAGTCTTAGTTTTTTCATCAACACCACCATTAATAGCATATAATAAACACTTAGCTAAGTTAGCACGCGCTCCGAAGAATTGCATTTCTTTACCAGTTTGTGTTGCAGAAACACAGCAGCAGATTGAATAGTCGTCTCCCCATACTGGACGCATTACACAATCGTTTTCATATTGTACAGAGCTTGTGTCGATAGAAATCTTAGAAGTATATTTCTTAAAGTTTTCTGGTAATCTAGAAGAATATAATACTGTTAAGTTAGGTTCTGGAGATGGTCCCATGTTTTCCAATGTGTGTAAGAAACGGAAATCGTTTTTAGTTACCATTGGACGACCGTCAGATCCAATACCAGCTACTTCTAATGTAGCCCAAACTGGGTCACCAGAGAATAATTGGTTATAAGAAGGAATACGTGCGAATTTAACCATTCTACATTTCATAACGAAATGGTCGATCAATTCTTGTGCTTCTTCTTCAGTAATAACTCCAGCTTCTAAATCTCTTTCAATATAAATATCTAAGAATGTAGAAACACGTCCTACAGACATAGCGGCACCATTTTGAGTTTTAATAGCTGCTAAATATCCAAAATATAACCATTGAACAGCTTCTTTAGCATTTTTAGCTGGGTTAGAAATATCATAACCATAAATTTCAGCCATTTTTTTCATACCATGTAATGCTTTGATTTGTTCAGCGATTTCTTCACGACGACGAATAATGTCTTCTTTCATTGAACCACTTCCACAAACAGCTAAATCATGTTGTTTGAAAGCAATTAATTCATCAATACCATATAAAGCAACACGACGATAATCACCAACAATACGTCCACGACCATAAGTATCAGGTAATCCTGTAATGATCTTATTACGACGAGCTAATCTAATTTCAGGTGTATAAACATCGTAAACTCCTTGATTATGAGTTTTGTGATATTCAGTAAAGATTTTGTGTAATTCTGGATCAGGTGTATATCCATAAGTTTCACAAGCTTGTTCAGCCATTTTGATTCCACCATAAGGCATAAATGCTCTTTTTAATGGTTTATCAGTTTGTAATCCAACAACTTTTTCTAAGTCTTTAAGTTCTTCATCAATATATCCAGGACCATAAGCAGTTAATCCAGAAACTACATGAGTTTCCATATCTAAAACTCCGCCTTTAGCACGTTCTTCTTTTTGAAGTTCTTGTAATTTCCCCCATAATTTATTTGTAGCATCAGTAGGTCCAGCTAAAAATGATTCATCACCATAATATGGTTTGTAGTTATTTTGGATGAAATCACGAACATTGATTTCTTCTTTCCAAAGTCTACCTTTAAAGCCGTTCCATTGTTCTTTTTTTAACATGTCTTTTTTTCCTCCTTGAAATTTTAATGACCGTTAATTAAAGCTTTTACAAGGTTTTAAATAATAATCCGATGGATTTTGCAAGGGATGTCATCAAGACTAATATTCTACTTCTCTCGTAATAAACTTACTTAACAAGAATAACACACACTATATTCTGGAAAATGATTTTATTTCCTTTTGTTATCCACGCTTGCATTATATTATATTTTGTTTTTATAATTCAAGTAATTTGCACTAAAAAAACAAATTATTTTCAGCAAAATTCTCTTACCTTATAATATATAATGTCACGCCCGTAATAAAAGCGCTTACACAAAATATGTGATTATTAAATTTTATTAAAATTTAATCCAATTAATAGTAGATTTTTCCCTTTATTTATTATATAGTATTATCTAAAGTTATCAGGAGGTAAAATAATGAATTTAACATTCAACACAGATGCTGATTTTGATCAAATTAAAACTATTGTAATTGATATTATAAAAAATACCGCTAATGATTTTGATTTATTTCTTTCAACTAATTCAATCAATAATTTATCAATTCATCTAAGCATTGCGATTATAAGAATAAAATCAAACAACTACATTCCCTTAAGCAATGGACAAATCGCATCATACAAACAAGAATATAGTTATCCTTATGCAAAGATGCTATGCGATCGCCTCGCAAAAAAATTTGAAATTGAATTTCCTGAAGATGAGGTATCTTTAGTTTCAATGCATTTATCTAAAAATCAAAAATTAGATTTAGAAGTCAATTCTGGATTTGACTTACTAGATAATAAAGTTTTTAAAATCATTAATGAAGCAATGACTTTAATTTATCAAGAGTATCACAAAGACTTTAGAAAAGATGATAAATTATTAATTGCTATTGGTTTACATCTAGAACCAGCAATAGAGAGATTATCCCAAGGACAAACTATTGAAAATCCATTAAAAGATAAAATCATAGAACGCCACAACGAAGAATATAATTATAGTAGAATTTTAAACAATGTTATCAATCATGAAACAAATTTATCATTTAATGACGATGAACTTGCCTTTATTGCCCTTCACTTTGTAGTTGCAAATAATCGAATCAACAATTAATCATCATTATAAATTCAATATGATAATGAAAAAGACAATAAACCAAACACCTGGCAATATTGTCTTTTTTTATTCTAACTCTTCAATATAAAATTCAAACTATCTTTATATTACAATTTATTTATACTTCTTTTTTTACTTTTATAAAATATTATCGAAGCTAATGCTAACCCTGCAAACAAATATATTATATTTGTTGCATCACCAGTATCTACTGCCACTATTGTATCTCCTGCATTTACCGCTGTATTAGTATCTACTTCATTAGCTATTAGTCCAGCAATCGCTTTTGTTAAAACATCCTTGGCATTATCTACCTGTTCTTGACTTGCTTCTGGATCTTCTAATACTGCTTTGGCTTCATTTAAAGCATCTGTTACTACTGCCCATGACTCAGCACTATAATTAGCACTATTCAACGCTTCTGCCTGATTGATTAGTTCCTGTAATAAATCTTTATTTGGTTTTAATCTTAAATTTAAGAAGGCTTTGACTAATTTGACAAATACTTCATCGACTTCAGCCTGCATTGCATTTTCGTCGGCTAAAACTGCATTTGCTTTATCCAATACTGGTAACATTGCCTGCCATGATGATTCGATATATTTACTTTCATCTAAAGCATTGATATCATCTACTTGTTTTTGTAATGCTGTTTTATCACCTTGATAGAATTCCAACATCTGCATTACATTTGCTAGTCGATCAAAAGCACTATCTACTTCAACTTGTGTAGCTTTTTCATTACTATATACTTCTTTAGCGTTTGTTAAAGCTTCATTAAATTCAGTTACTACGGCTGGTACAACATTTTCTAAATCAGCTTTTTCCGCCATTTCAATAGCAATTTGTAAAGCTAATTTATCAGTTTCAACAATATTTTTAAATACTGGATAATTATTTTCACCACTTATCCATGCACAATATTCAGTATCTAAATTAGCATTCAATTCGTTTAATAATGTTCCATCTGTAAACTGATTAAGATTTAAGCTATTTAAATCTTCAAAATTATTTGTATTTCCAAAACCAGCCTTACCACTTTCATAATAAATATTTTGATAAGTAACTTGATATGATTCACCTGCAACAGATTCATCATATCCGGCCACTACACCACTAAATCGAGGTGCTGTTACATCAGCTTTAACATAACAATTCTTAATGATAGTTGGTGTGTTAGGATCAATACTGCGATTAGCTGCACCAACTAAACCACCTGCTGTTTCTACTGTTCCTACTACTTCACTCCATGCATAACAATTAACCATCGTTGAATTATTAAACATTCCGACGATTCCACCTGTATCATTGCTGCCGCTAACATTAGCTTCAACACCACAATTTATAATTGTCGCATACATCGTTCGTCCAACTAATCCGCCAACTTTAGCTTTACCAATTATATCAGCATTTCTGAGCTCAACATTTTTAATCGTTCCGCGTTCTAATAAACCAATCAATCCAACATTTTCTCCTTGTGGCTGATTTATCGTTAAATTAGAAATCGTATGTCCATCACCATCAAAAACACCATTGAATACAGCTGCTGGTGTATATTTATAATTTTGCATATCTAAATCATTAGTTAATTTAAAATATGATTGCATCTTTTCCCCACTATTGATTTCACTTGCAAACAATAATAATTCTTTTTCTGAGTTAATTAAATATGGATTCTCAACAGTTCCTGCACCTGTAAATTCATATTCTAAAGATGAATCAAGATTCTGATTATATTTATTTCCAATTGTTAAATTATCTAAATAACCATTAATACCGTTAAACATTTTATTTGCTGGTAAATATGATGTTGCTGAATGTGATGAAACACTCGCAGGTCCTTCAATTAAAGTAGGATTATAAGTAATACCATCAATTTTTAATAATGTTGTTGCATTAACACCATGAATATATGTACTTGTTAAAGTAATATTTAACCATTCATCTAGTGGTAAATCAACATTGTATGTATAAATATATTTACCAACTTTAAAACTAACGCCATTATTTTGATAATTCAAATAGAACGTACAAAAATCATCAGTAAATAACACAGCATCATCACTTTGTGTGCCATTTAAATATAAATCAAAATTGACTGTATAAGGATAACCAACACTTGCAAACGGTAAAGAAAGATTACTTTGTGGTTTAAGCTGTAATACTTTTCCATTAAGATATCCTTCATTCATTGTTGCAAGATCAGCAGCTTGTACTTGAGCATCATAACTATTTTCTAGATCACTAATTTTCAGATCAGTCATTTCTTCAAAATCATATTTAGCGATAATACTTGAATTTGTAGCCACATACTTTCTTGGATTAGCACCAGGGGCATAGTCACCAACTTGTTCAAATGCTGCTACAAAATCATTGCCGCTTTCAAAACGATCATCATCACCATACCAGCTCTTTTCACTAATTACACCGATATAAGATAAAACGAGATCCAAAACATCAAAATCATTAGCCCAAGAACGATCATTCCAATTACAGAAAAGCGTTCCAATGATTTGCGGATTTCCCCGTAACAAATCATATTGAGCATAATAATTACGTGAAGCTATATAAGTCGGATTACCAATTCGATGGGTATCAAAATCACTGCATCCTCTCCATGTATCATAGAAAGTTGCCATATCTACATAACCATTATGCAGACCATTACTATTACCTGGAATCAAATACATGCTATTAGAAGTTGAATTGATGATTTCAAAACCATCTGCTAAAGCTTGTTCAACCCGCTGATCAGCAGAATCCCAAATTTGATTAACAACATTCTTAGAATCAATTTCATTAGCCCCATAATAAACAGAAAGATTACCCCAAAAATAGACCTTATCAATATTATCTTTTGATAGACAATATTGAGCTAAATCATTAATGTAACGACGCATATTTTCGTTTGTATTAGATGATTCATCAGTTCCAATATGAACAGCAGCACTTTGGAATACCGGATCATCACCATCTAAAAATTCATCAAAAACACTACTGATCAAATCTAAACATTCATCGTAGTGATTACTTAAATCAAAATTAGAGCCGTTAACTATTTCTGGATCAATTAAATTAAAAATCGTTGCATGTCCAGGTGAATCAATTTCAGTAATAACATTAACACCAAATTGTTTCAAGTTCTTTTGCATCTGACGATAATCATCTTGTGACCATACATAATTGCCATTTTCTAAATTATATGTATTCAAGACCGGATATTTTTTACTTTCTACTACAAATGAAGAACTATACTCGCCACCAAGTCCACTATCTTCATTAATATGAAGATGGAATGTATTCATTTTAAACCAGGCCATATATTTACCCATCTCTTCAATGTAATCTAAATCAAAATAACGTCTAGCCACATCAAGCATTCCACCACGAACAGAATATTGTGGATAATCACGAATAATTCCCATTGGAATTGTATTATGATCTTCATCTTGATATAAAATCTGAGCAATAGAAACGCCACCATAAAGCATTCCCGTATCACTAGGTGCACTAATTACAACCTGGTCACCAATATTAATATAGTATCCTTCATCACCTAGTTCATTTAATTTATCTGGTGTATATTTAATAACGATATCACCACTTACAGAGGCACCTTCGCTTACTTCTAATGTTACTCCTATCATTTCAGTTAAATACATTTGCAGCATTTTGGCACTTGTTTTTGCCATTTGATCTTCATAAATGATCCGAGCTCCGTTTTCAAGTTTAAAATCACCATCTAAACCATACCATTCTTGAAGACCAGGAACAACATTTGGCATTTTATTAGTACCTGTATCACTATATTTACCAGTAACTGTAACTGTTATATTACGATCAAGCTGGCATACTATTTCATTGCTCAAAGTATCTAAAATATTATAAATCAAATATACTTTTTGCTTTGTTAAAGGCTGATAAACATGGCCATTTAAATCAACAACTTGTTCATTACTTGAACCAAATAATACAGCTTGATAGCGATTATCATCTGATTTTGGTAAAACTAACTGATCATCTATAATTTCAGGCTCATTTTTAATACCAGCCATAAACTTTTCTAATTCATTAGCATCATCAAAAATAGCTAATCTCGCTACATTATCTGTTCCTAATTTCCATTCACTATAATTTTCTTGACGATATTGATTCAATGTATCAACAAAACTTTGACTCATCATCTCAGTTTTTTTCATTCCTGTAATAGTTGAAACTGTGACAAGATTTCCAATTGCAACATCAGGTAAATTTTCTTGATTGTAATAAAGATGATCATAATTTGCAAGATTGTCATCTTGTTCAATAAAGCCGCCTATTTTACCTGAATAAGTTCCCCAATGAACTCGTCCTAAATTATAAGAATTAATTATATTTGCTGCTACTGTTGGATTAAGACTACGACAAATAGAACCTGCCAAACCACCTAATGATTTAGAACCACTGACAACACCATTATTGTAGCTGTTTAAAAGATCAGAATTATTTAACATTCCTACGATTCCACCAACATCTTCAAAACCTTTTATCGTTGCATTGTTATAACAATTTAAAATCGTTGCCTGCATACTTCGCCCAATCAATGCTCCAACTTTATATCCACCTTCAACTTTACCACTATCAATTCCCAGGTTTTTAATTGTGCCTCCTTCAACTTGATGGAATAATCCAATATTTTGGCCATTATCTACTTTAATATTAATATTTTTGATAACATGTCCATCACCATCAAAAGTTCCTTTAAAAGGAATAATAGAGCTAAAACCATTAAATTCAATTCCTTTCAAATCAAGATTTGCTTTTAACTGATAATAAGCTGTTGAAAATTCCGTGGCTATATTAACGACCCTTTCCATTTCCTTTAAATCATCAACCGTCTTGATCAAATAAGGATCCTCTAAACTACCATGTCCTGATAAAGTCGTTTTAATAAAAACCTTTCCTCTAAATCCCGGATATCCACTGTTATCTTCAAGCCATGTAAAATAATCAGCAGCTAAATTATTATTTAATTTTATAATCAAATCACCATTACTAAATTCTTCTAAATCAATTGGAATCAAACCAGTACGATTATTGTTATTTCCAATAGCTATTTGACTCTGTTCATAATAAAGATTACTCATGGTAATTTGATAATTATCACTAACCGCGCCTTCATCATAACCAGCAATAACTCCTACATGCTGATCACCACTAACAACAGCACGACTATAACAATTATCTATAGTTGCCATAAACTCTGGATCAATACTACGATTAGCACTTCCAACAATGCCGCCAACAGTTATTTTACCACTAATATTTCCCCAAACATAACAATTTAACATCGTCGAATTATTAAACATTCCAACTATTCCACCGGTATCATTAGCACCTTCAACATTGGCTTTAGAATAACAATTTAAAATCGTTGCCTGCATTGTTTTTCCCACTAAAGCGCCAGTGTGATTACCGCCAATAACAGTTCCACTTTCAATTCCAAGGTTTTTAATTGTTCCACCATCTAAAAAACCTATTAAACCTACATTTTCTAAATCAGGTTTATTGATATTTAGATTCAAAAGACAATACTGATCACCATCTAAAACCCCACTAAAACGAGTAATCGGCTGAAAATCAATTTCATTCATATCAATATCACTAGTTAATTTATAATAAGCATCACCATATAATGCATCATCATTAATGATTTGTGACATTAATACTAGATCTTCAGGAGTTTTGATTAAATATGGAACATCTTTAGTCCCTTGCCCGATCAAACCACATTCAGACATACCATCATTAAATTCTGGATATCCTAGTGCACCTTTGACCCATGGACTATATTCTTCTTCACAGCCACTGTTTAAAGCTTCTAGTAAACGTCCATCTTGAAAAGCAGCTGTCTCTATACCGTTTACACCTGAATGACTGCTATTACCAATTCCTGTTACCGAACTATCATAATAAATACTACTCATGGTAATTTCATAACTAGCTCCAGCAACACTTTCATCATAACCAATTGCACTACCTGCATATTGTTGACCAGTAACTGTAGCTAAACTGTAACAATTTTTTAACACTGTTGGTGTTGCCGGATCAATACTGCGATTAGCACCACCAACTATTCCCCCAGCTGTTACTCCACTACTATTTATTTCTCCCCAAACATAACAATTTAACATCGTGGAATTATTAAACATCCCAACTATTCCACCAACATCATTTTTCCCGTTTACATCTGCTTTACTGTAACAATTAATGATATTTGCATACATCGTTCTTCCAACAAGAGCACCAGTTCTATTGCCACCAGTAATCACACCGCTTTCAATTCCTAAATTTTTTACTGTTCCCCCATTTAAAAAGCTAATCAATCCAATCTGATCACCAGTACTATTGATTACTAAATTAGAAATTGCATAACCACTTCCATCAAGAACCCCAGAAAAACCGCTTGTACTTCCGATCGGTGCAAAATCAATTTCTGTCATATCAATATTTGTTGTCAATTTATAATGAGCATTTAAATAACCATCTCCATTATTTACAAGTGAAGACATTTTAATTAAGTCTTCTTTCGAACTAATTAAATACGGATCATCATTAGTTCCCTTACCCTCAAGATCATTATCTTCACCATGGACAACATAAATTGATATAGAAGCAAAAATAATGAATGTACTTAAAATAATTTTAATTATTTTTTTCATTTCTATCCTCCTTTCATACATCCATTAAGTTTTATTTCACCTCCTCTTTTTTTATTTATTATTAAAACAGTGATTTACTGTTAATAATCAAAAATTAAAAGGCAAGACTAAAAACATTTAGTTTCTGGTCTTGCCTAATTAAAGTAACAATCCTCTATTACTTTAATTATAATTTCTATTAATTAAATTGTCTAGACAATTTAATTAATTACATCAAAATTTTACTTTTTTTAATATAAACATCAAACTTAATAAAGCACTACAAGCAAATAATTCATAAACTGCTGCATTATCACCAGTAGCTACACTTACTGCAGCTTCAGTTTTAACAATATTTACTTCCTGTAATTTTGCCATAGCCTTTGCTAGTGCATATGAAGCATCATCCACCTCTGCCTGGCTGGCTTCTGGATCATTTAATACTATGACAGCTTTCGCTAATGCTTTTTCTACTGCATTCCATGTCTTTGCACTATAACTTGCTTTATTTGATTCATTTGCCAGTTTGATTAAATCATTTAACAAATCTTTATTTGGTTTTAATCTTAAGTCTAAGTATACTTTTGTTAATCCTTCTAACGCACTATCTACCTCTAATTGACTAGCTTCTTCATTCACTAAGACTTCCTGGGCTTTTTCTAAGACTGGTATCATTGCCTGCCATGATGATTCTGTATATTTATTTTCTTGTAATCCCGAGATTTTATTTACCATTGCTTCCAATAATGTTTTATCTGCTCTTACAACTAAGTTATTTATTGCTTCTTGCAACATTGTACAAGCTTCATCGACTTCCTGTTGATTAGCTGTTTCATTGTCCATTACTTCCCTAGCTATCTCTAATGCTTCCTGTAGTGTCTGCCATGAAATGTTAGTGAAATCTTTTTCCTGATATGTTTCTGCTTCTTTGATCAATACTTCTAACGTTGTTTTGTCTACTGCTTCTGTCTTTAATCTTAACTGCAAGAATGCATTTATTAATTCTAAATATATATTATCTACTTCTATTTGTGTTGCTTCTTCATTTGCTAAGACTTCCTGAGCTTTTTCTAAGACTGGTACCATCGCTTCCCAGGTTTGCGTTACATACTTGTCTGAATCCAATCCTAAAATATAATTTACCAATGTTGTTAAATATGTTTTATTTACTTCTTCAGCTTCAACTAAGTTATTCATTGCCTCTTGTAATGCTTCATAAGCATCATCGACTTCTTCTTGCATTGCATTAATATTATCATTTACATCTATTGCATTTTGTAATGCTTCATTTAACCCTTGCCATGAAGCAGCTGTATAATTATTTTCTACTAACTTATTAGCTGTTTCAATTAATTCCTGCAAAGCTGTTTTATCGCCTTTTTCAAATTCCAACATATGCATAGCTAGCGATAATCGGGTAAATGAAGCGTTGACTGTTTCCTGAGCTGCATTATCATCAGCTAAAATTGTTTTAGCTTCCGCTAGTGCTGCATTGAATTCATTTACTACTGCTGGCACTACTTTATCTAATTGTTCTTCAGTTACATTACTTGCCAAATCTACAGCTATTGATAACGCTAATTTATCAGTAGCTATAGTTCCTTTTTCTACTAAATTATCTTTTGCAGCTTGTAAAATAGTGCAGGCTTCATCAATTTCTTCTTGAATCGCATTAACATTATCATTTACTTCTTTAGCTGCAATTAAAGCTTCTTGCAACGTCTGCCATGAAGCAGCTGTATAATTATTTTCATCTAATTCTTCTACTTCATCAATTAATTCCTGTAAAGCACCCTTATTGACATCAGTAACTTTTGATTCCAAAGATATATTATCTAACCAATATTTTCCTGCTTCTTGATCATTATTAAATAGATAGATTTTTCCAATTTCACTAGGTACTTGAGCAGTTTTACGGAATGTCAGATTATCAGCGATCATTGTCTCTTCTTGATCAGGTACAGTAACAAAAACACTATATTTTTGAGCTTTTAAATCAACGGATACACGAAGATGATACATTTCCTTTTGTGTAAATTTAATACTACTTTGGTAATACCCAGTACCATTATAAACGCCAAAGCATCCATCCTTATACATTCTAATAATAATCGGTACTTGTGAATACGCACCATAATTAGAATCACTACTTCCAAGTCCTACGATTGCATTTGTTTGACTTGGCATTAAAGTTGTTATCATATCAAATTCGACATTTACTAAACTTCCTGTACTTGGTCCAAGTTGTTTACTAGCAGATATAGCTCCATTAGTATCTGACACTGTAGATATCAGCGCTTCTTTTGATGGGGCTAAATGTTCACCTAAATAAATGTCTTCTAACCAGTACTTACCGGCTGCCTGATCATTATTAAATAGATAAATTTTTCCAATTTCACTAGGTACTTGAGCAGTTTTACGGAATGCATAATTTTCGGCAATCATTGTTTCTTCTTGATCAGGTGCAGTAACAAAAACACTATATTTTTGAGTCTCTAGATCAATTGATACACGAAAATGATATTTTTCATTCTGAGTAAATTTAAAACCACTTTGTACATAGCCAGTACCATTATAAGCACCAATACTTCCATCTTTATACATTCTAATAATAATTGGTACTTGTGAGTATGCACCATAATTAGAATCACTACTTCCAAGTCCTACGATTGCATTTGTTTGACTTGGTGTTAAAGTTGTTATCATATCAAATTCGACATTTACTGAACTTTCTGTATTTGGTCCAATTAATCTACTAGCAGATATAGCTCCTGAAGTACTTGCCTCAGTAGAAATGAGAGCATCAGCCGCAGGTTTTGGCACTTCTACTGGTGTTGTATAATTAAATCTAATTTCATAGTCTGGACGTTCTGGATATTTACCATCAGTTAATCCAGTATTCAACAAATCAATCAACTTAGAATCTATAGTTGGATTAAATAACTCTGTTTTATAACTAATAATCGAAATGCCATTAGCTATACTAGATAATTTTCGATTACTTCCTTCTAAAATAATGCCATCTAATGCCACATATGATACTCCACCATTAACTATGGCATCAGTAATTTCATTAGCTATATCTTCACCATAGACTTCTTGAACAAAATCTTTTGGTACATAAATTTTATTATCCTGTTTAATTGTCGTTAATTCAGTTCCCCCAACTAATTCCCTAACTCGAGAATTTACTACTGCATATTTTGAATCTTCTTTTACTGCAATACTACCAATCATTTTTTTATTTAACGCTGGTTCTACATCATCAGTTACATATCCTTGTTCAACTAATTTAGATAACTCAGAAAGAAACATAACTGTTGCTGCAGGCGCATAACTTTGTGAAGATCCAATTCCTAAAGAACAACTTGGATTAGGATAAGCACTAATTAATTCAGAACGTCCAACTAATCCATCAGGACGAATAGCATTTGCATTCAATCCTAAAAATGCTTTTTTCACTGCTGGATAATAAGTTTCTTTGTCTAAAAGACCATTATTAATTCCCCATGCTAGAGCATATGCAAAGAAAACCGTGCCACTAGTTTCTGGGCGAATATCATGATCATAATCATCTAGATTCATTCTCCAGAATCCATCTTCACCTTGAACCTAAATCAATGTTGCTGCCATTTTTTTAAATACAGTTTCATATTCTTTACGATCATCAATTCGATCGTCTGGTAGATCTTGTAAAATTTTTGTTAAAGCTGCTATTGCCCAGCCATTTCCACGAGACCAAAGAATTTTTTTACCATTAGGGCTGATCTTTTGATTATTTCCATTACTATCTGGATTATAAGTTGCATTAGGATCATATACATAATTTTTATCTCGATAGAATAAACCAGTTTCTTCATCATAAAGTTCAGCTTTACGATCATCATATAAAGCTCTTAGTTTATCCAGCCACTTATCTTCTCCAGTCAAAAGATACATTTTAGTCCAGTTTGGTAATTCCATATAAAAGAAATCTATCCTGTCCCAATAACCATTTTTATTTTTTAAATCACTAATACTCATTTGTTCCATTTCATTCATAACTGGAACTACATTTTGAATCTTTTCATCACTTGCATCAAAGCCACCTTCAGCAGTTATTGCGTACATATCTAAATAAGTCTGAAAACTAGTATGATTATCAGGAAAATATTTTCCAGTTCTTCCACTATCTGCTTTTGTATTCCATGCAGTATTATTATAAATATTATTACTTCCCCAGCGGTTAGCATAATCGGTATAATTTTCATCACCTGTTAAATAATAAGCTTCCATATTTCCAGTATAAAATACTGATGGAGCCCAAAATTCACTAGTCACTGAATGTCCATGATTATAATTAGTTGCATCATTTCCAGTATTTCCACCTGTTTTGATCCAGTAATCATTTACTTTTTTAGCTAAATCTACTAAAGATTCTGCAGATGGTAAATCAACACTAGAATTATCAATTTCTGTTCCCCAAACTTTAAATTCCGTTAAAGCTGAAAATTTCTTACGTCCATCTACAGGAATTGTCTCTTCACTAACGGGAAGATCTTTTAAACGAACCCATGAAACTACTTTCTTTTCAGGTAATTTAATTGTTTGTGGTGAAGCTAATTTTTCTAAAGTTATTGGCATTTCTGTTCCATCTGAAAATTCTAATGTAGCACTTGGCCAATTTATATCATGGTCATTAGCATTATTGGGTTGTGGTGGATTCCATTGGGCTCTTACAGTAATATCAATTTGATCGATTTCAACATAACGTCCAAATAAAATAGAAAATTCTGAATCAGCTGCTTCATTTCCACAACCCCAAGCTTGATAAGGGAACCCTACATGTGATGAATTGTATTCAAATCCGTCAATTGCATTACGAGCTTCAAATTCACGTTTATTATCAGTTGTTCGATTTGCATAAGCATGAGGGAATACATTGATATCTCCTTTTTGGTTGGGACTTGTAAGTCCATTATCATTTCCATGTAAATCAAAAGGATTTAAAGCAAGATTTCGCCGTTGATTAATTTCTTCTTCTGTGGCAACTCTTGCTGTAATTACTTTTTCTGTATTTCCCGATGTTGAAAATGCGCGTGAATCATAAGGCCAGTTTCCACCACCTAAAGTAGTTCCTCCCGCATCTGTTCCAGTTAAACCTGGAATAACAAAATGAAATTCATTATTTACCAAATATACCAAAGTTTCTCCATATTCAACTGCTGACATATTTGCTGGTTTGCTACTACCTTCTACCCGTTCTTCTTCCAGCATTCCCGTATAATTTGGTACTCCACAATATTTATCTAATTGCACCATTAAATAGTGTACTCCCTCAGGAGCAGTGATAACAATTTCATCCCCATTGGTTTTCGTACTTGAGCGAGTATAGTTTCTTGTGTGTGTTAACACATTTGTCCCAGTTTCTACGACTGTATTATTTTGAATTAATTCAATTTTTACATCTGTATCTGAAGTTGCAGCAGTATCATCGGTTTGTGCATTTAAAATACTAAGGGCATTAACTTCAGTTGATGTAAAAACCATTGCAATAGTTACGATAACTAAGAATGTTTTTTTTATTATCTTCATACTTTTACCTATTTCCCTTCTTTGATTTTTAACTATAACTATTTATTATCTGTTTTTATTTCACCTCCAGTTGATTTATGCAGAGCCTATATAATTTGTCCCAATCATTTATGTAAGCCCTTTCTTTAATAATTATAGATTATTTTTCTCTATTATATTTATATTTATTAAAAAATATTTTATGTTTTTTAATAAATAAGGTTAAAAATATGACTTATTGTCTATTTTTAATCTTAAATCCGTTAATAACAAAAAGCATGATAAAGCAAAATAAGAGGTGATTTCATTAACCAACCTCTTATCTTAAATTAAAAATCCCTTTGATCAATTTTTTTCACTAATTTACATCCTGCACTAGTTCCTATTCTTGAAGCACCTGCTCTAACTACACTAGCCATTTCTTCAAAACTATGGATTCCTCCAGAAGCTTTAACCTCTAATTCATCCCCAACAGTCTTTTTCATCAGCGCAACATCTTTAACTGTTGCTCCACCGCTAGAAAATCCTGTCGATGTTTTAACAAAAGCTGCCTTAGCTTCTTTAGCTAACTGACAAGCCAAAATAATCTCTTCATCACTCAACAAACAGGTTTCAATAATGACTTTTACACATTTATTTCCTGCTGCCTTGACAACTGCTTTGATTTCATCTAAAACCAACTGTTTATTTCCATCTTTTAAAGCACCAATATTAATTACCATGTCAATTTCATCAGCTCCATTATCAATCGCATCCTTAGTTTCAAAAACTTTTACCGCCGTGGTATTAGCACCTAATGGAAAACCAATCACAGTGCATACTTTAACATCACTATCAGCTAACTCTTCTGCACAAAAACTAACCCAGACAGGATTAACACACACTGAAGCAAAATGATACAACTTTGCTTCATCAATAACAGTCTTGACCATCTTTTTAGTTGCATCAGCTTTTAAAATCGTATGATCGATCATTTTATTATAATTCATCATCATTACCTCCATATATTCGTTCAATAGCTTCTTTTACAATAACACTATCCCCAAGATAATCAGCATGACCTACTTCTAGTGAGATAAACTTTTCATGTCCTTTGCCTAAAACTAAAATAATATCATCTTTACAAGCAATTTCAATTGCCTGTTCAATTGCAATTTGTCTTGAAGGAATGATCACACTATTAATATCAACGATTTCAGATTGAATCGTTTTACAAATATCATAAACATTTTCACCACGATCATCTAATTGGGTCAAAATCACATGATCTAAATATTTATTAGCAACCTGTCCTAATTCTTTACGCAATTTATAATTACGTTTCCCTGGAGCACCTAACACAGCAATCAGTCGGCCCCGATTTTGGCGCACACTTTCAACAAATTCAAAAATATCTTCATAATTACTAATATGCTGGCAATAATCGACAATTACTGAAAATTTTTGTTCCGTTTGAATCAGTTCCATTCGCCCTTCAACTGGTTTTACATTTTTTACAGCCTCTAAAACCATATTATCATCACAGCCCATAGCAATTAAAACACATACTAAAGCTAAAACATTATATATATTAAATTTAGCTAATACTGGTGAAGAAACATGAAAAACATTTCCTTTGAAGAATAAATCAAATTCACTATGGTCTAAATACAAACGAATATTTTTAGCCATGACATCACTATTAATTTCAATTCCATATGTCAATATCTTTCCTTTAGTATTATTTCTTATCTGAGAAAAATTGATATCATCACTATTTAAAATTGCCCAATCTGCTGGTTTGATCATTTCAAATAACTTCTGTTTTGCTAAAACATACTGCTCTCTAGTACCATGGAAATCCAAATGCTCAGCACCAATATTAGTCATTACAGCGATACTAAAATTTACACTATCGACTCTTCCTAAAGCCAAACCATGACTCGATGCTTCCATTGCTACAACTTTTACCCCACCACGATTCATCTCATATAATTTACGTTGTAAATATAAAGTTTCGGGGGTGGTATATGGGCAGTCTTCTTTACGACCATTATATTCTAATGAAATAGTTCCAATATAACCAGTATTACAATATCTTGACATCGCATCTTTGATCATTGAAGCGACAATAGTTTTTCCATTACTTCCCGTAACCCCAATGATTTTCATTTTACTGCTGGGATAATCATAAAAAATATTAGAAACTCTATTTAACTCCTCTAACGTATTATCTACTAAAATATAAATAATATTATCATGATAATATGGCAAAGTCTTAGAATAAACAATTACTTTAGCCCCTTGAAAAATCGCATCTTCAACATATCGATGCCCATCAACACTTAATCCTTCAATACAAAAGAAAATTGAATATGGTTTAACATAACGTGAATCACTATGAATTGAATATATTTTCATATCATTATCAATATCATATAATTCATTTAAACGTTTCATTAACCAGCACTTCCTTCCAATATTCCATCATATTTATCAATTTTAATATCAACGATCTCACCAATTAAATCAGCATCTGTCTTAACTTTCACTTTCAAATAATCACTTGCATGACCAATCAGATAATCACCTTCACGTTTTTCAAACAATACCTTGAGTGATTTCCCTATTTGTTTTAAAGCAAAATTTCGATTTAACTCTTTAGACAGCTCTAACAGACGATTTGCTCGCTCATGTTTTATTTGATCCTTTACCTGATCTTTCATTTTAGCAGCTGGGGTATTTTTACGTGGTGAATACGGAAAAACATGTAATTCACTATAATTAACTTTTTTAATAAAATTGTATGTCTGTTCGAATTCTTCATCAGTTTCCCCTGGAAAACCAACAATTACATCAGTAGTAAAAGCAATATTAGGTAAATAACTTCGTATTTTATTAATTTTTTCTAAATATTGAGCTGTTGTATATTTACGATTCATCCGCTTTAAAGTTGCATCACATCCAGATTGCAAAGGAACATGTAAATGATCCACGATTATTTCATTTGAACCAATTAAATCAATGATCTCATCACTGATCTGGCTAGTTTCAATTGAAGAAATTCTTAAACGCATGAGCCCTTCAATTTTTACTAAATCAACTAACAAATCATAAAAACTATATCCCTGCAGATCTTCACCATAACCAGCAGTATGAATTCCAGTCAAAACGATTTCAACATAACCGTTAGCTACTAAACGTTTGGCCTGATTTAAAACACTATCTTTATCTCGGGAACGAACTCGACCACGAGCATAGGGAATAATGCAGTATGTACAAAAATTATTACACCCATCCTGAATCTTTAAAAAAGCTCGAGTATTTTTAAAACGATCAATATTTAAATCTTCAAACTTTCTTAAATTCATCACACTATCAACTTTTACTATCATCTGACCAGTTTTTATATATTCATCTACATATTTAACAATATCTTTTCGATATTGTGTACCTAAAACAACCCCTACCCCTTCAATCTGTCTTATTTCTTCAGGAGCTATTTGACTGTAACAGCCTACTACACATATCGTAGCCTGGGGATTTTTACGAATTGCCTTCCGGATCATCTGTCGTGATTTACTATCTCCGGTATTAGTAACTGTACATGTATTTATAACATAAACATCTGCAGCTTCTTTAAAATCAACTTCTTGATAACCAGCTTCGTTAAATATTTTTAACATTGCATTTGATTCATATGTATTTACTTTACAACCTAATGTATGGAATGCTACTGTTTTCATTTATTCTCCTTATCCTATTTTTTTGATAATTTTCTTATAAGTTTTTTCACCAATAAATTTATGTTCATATAAATATTCTAAAATTTCTGGATCATTTTTTTGATTGATTATTTTTGTTATAACATCCTTGATTAATTGTAGATCGGGATATTCTTGGGTATATTTATCGATCAAACAAATTTCATTAACTAGTTTTTTATTATTAAATTGATAAACTACTTTGAAGTCATCGTGATAAAAATAATCATTTTCTAAGTCGTGACCAACTAACTGTAAAGTAGAAAAAGCTGATCTATATGGCTGCATCCCATATAATTTAATAAAAATATCGATTTCTTTGGAAAAATTTTTTATATAAGATTTGTGATGCTTTAATGTCACCAGCAAATAATCGTTTAGATAGTATTTATTTATAAATGATTCTAAATAAGGTATATAAATGTATTCTCCACTATCAGTATCTTTAAAATTAACTAGTGAAGCTGTTACTTTCTCTATATCATGAAAAAATATTTTTTGTCTTTGTTCATAACTTATATGTTCAAACAAATCATAATTATTAGTTACAAATTTATTATAACATTCATTGATCGTCCTTTTAGCCCTTATTCCTTTCAAAATGACTTCATATGCAAACAAATCCCAAGGATTTTTTACTTTATAATCAAATCCCTCATCGATGATCTCTTTACTTCCATCATTAACAAAACAAAATAAATTAGTTTTATTCAATTTCACTTCATAACGATACTTATATAACAATTCTAATATCTTCATTTACCAATCTCCCTAGCATAACCAATTACGCTTAACATATACAAGGGCGCTGTTTCACTTCGCAAAATTCTTTTTCCTAAAGAACATGAACTGATTTTCAACGCTTCCATCATCTCAATTTCTTTTTCTTCAAAACCGCCTTCACTACCTACAATAATTGTTATTTTATCATTAGATTCCAATTTATCCAAGCATTGTTTTAAAGCTGAATGCTCTCCTCTTTTGGCTTTTTCTTCATAAGCGACTAAATTATATGTCCCTAGATACTCACTGATTTCAGCCAATTTAATAACATTTACAATTTGGGGAATCTTATTTCTCCTTGACTGCTGAGCAGCCTCTTTCAATATTTTTTGATAACGAGCCAGCTTTTTTTCAAACTTTATTTTATCTGTCTTAACTACACAACGCTGTGTTAATAAAGGAACTATCCGACTCACACCCAATTCTGTTGCTTTTTGTAAGACCAATTCAAATTTATCGCCCTTGGGTAAAGCATAAATTAAAGTTATTTCTACATCCAGTTCATTATTTTCACCTATTTCTTTAATAATTTTAATCGATCCTTGTTCAACATCATCGATCAAACAAGAATATACTTGTCCATTTATATCAATACAAGTGATTTCATCACCATTTTTACTTCTCATCACATTTTTTAAATGATGTAAATCATCAGCAGATAAAATCAAATCTTTTTTATTTTCTAAATCTTCATTTATAAAATATCGCTGCATAATAATCCTCCGGTACCATTCTAACATGAAATCACGACTGAGAAAAGTAATAAACGATATCGATTAATAATCATCCAAATTACTTTGATCATAATAAAAGCAAGTACCTAAATACTTACTTTTATTACTTAAATCTCTTTACTATTTTATCTATATACTGATTGGCTATGCTATAAAATATTTGATGTTTATAAACCTTTTTAGAAAAAGATCTTCCATACTCATGATTTAAACAATATCCAAAATAAATAACATTAGAAATCAAGTAAATAGAAATCACCATTATTACCAAACTAGCCAATGGTCCATATAATGTATTATAACGGCTATAATGTTCAACAACATAAAAAAAACCTCCCCCAATCAAAACAATACAACTGCTTGTAAACACAGAACCAATGAGACCATATGAAAGAGGTCTTTTTTCAAATGATAAATAACGATAAAAATAATAAAAAACGATCAATAATCCTAGTAACATTATAATCGGCTTATTAATTAAAATAATATAGTTTATAAAAATCAAACCAGCAATAGCTAAAATCATTAAAACAAATAGAACAACTGCTTTGACCCTCAATAAAATCATATAAGTATCAAATTCTTCATCTGTCTTTGAAATCAACATAAATGAATAAAAAGCATTGCTCGCTAGATAAATTGAAAAACCAGTTGAAATTATCAAAGAAGTAAGATTCCCATAATACTCCTGAGATAAAATATATTCAATAAATGGAGCTAAAATCATCTCTGGAATATAATCATACAGTAAATCAATTAAATTCGGTGAATTTAAAATATCACTTTGAAAGATTCTTAAAAATATAATTAAAGTAGGCAGCAAAGCTAATAGTATACAAAAGCTCAATGAATAGCGTGATAAATTACCTTGGGGTGAAATGAATTTCAATATTACATTATAAAATCTTCTCATATGTCACCTTCCTACTATAATTGTTAACGATAAATTTAAGAACATACTAAAACATCAAATAAAAAGAGGTAAATACTACCTCAATTTACTACAATTTATCATTATACTCTTTCATTAATTTATAATACAATTCTTCTCTACGACCATTTTTTAAATTCCGATTTTTTCTTACATGATCAACTAAAGTATGTTCCATATAAACATAGATCAAGCCTTCCTGCTCACTCATTTCATTAACCTGCATGCCCCATGGATCAAATAAAACACTATGACCAACATAACTTTCATTTGGATCATGACCAACACGATTCACCCCTAAAACATAACATTGATTTTCAATTGCACGAGCTTTCAACAATGTTATCCAATGTTCATCTCTTTCTTTAGGCCAAGATGCAATTACAACGATCATATCACTTTTTTTAGATGCTAATTGAAAGATTTCTGGAAATCTTAAATCATAACAAATAAAACCACTAATATCATATCCATTGATATTACAACATGGAATTTCATTACCGCAATGATAATAATTTCTTTCTTTTAAAAATGGATGAATTTTATCATATCTAAGTAATTCTTTCTGCCCATCAACTGCTATTAAACTATTATAATATAAATCATCTTTTTTACTAATTGCACCATAAATAATTTTAATAAAATATTTTTGTGATAATTCTTTGAAAAAATCATCGATATTTTCATCATACATTTCTTTACATTTCATTGTAAATCCAGTTAAAGTCATTTCTGGAAAGACAATTAAATCAGCATGATTTAATTTAGCAACCTTAATAATATCTTTTACTTCTTTTTTATTTGTTTCTATATCTTCAAAAAACATATCAAATTGTGATATTGCTATTTTCATATTAATCACCCCATCTTTTTTTATTATTATAACAAATTATTATTAGTTTGTTAAATGTTTTATTACATAAAAAAACTAGTAAAATGTAATTCCTATCTATTATAAGATAAGAATACATTTACTAGTTATTTATTAACTTAATAATTTAAAACCATTATCATAGTCTACGATTACGCTACTACCATTCTTGATCGTTCCTTTAATCATTTCACGAGCAATTAAAGTTTCAATATTAGACTGAATAAATCTCTTTAATGGACGCGCTCCAAATGTTATATCATAACCTTGTTCACTAATTACTGCTTTAGCACGATCACTAACAGAAATGACAATCTTTTTATCACTTAAACGATCTGATAATTGCTTAATAAATTTATCAATTATTTTATTAACAACACTTTGATCAAGTGAATTAAAGTAAACGATCTCATCGATACGATTTAAAAATTCAGGTTTGAAATGAGCTTTCAATTCACTGTCAACAGCATTTCTAGTATCCTCATTATTGCCTTCAAGTAAATAATTAGAACCGATATTTGAAGTCATGATAATAATCGTATTTTTAAAGCTTACTAAATTTCCTTTAGAATCAGTGATCCGACCATCATCTAATACTTGCAATAGAATATTAAACACTTCCACATGAGCTTTTTCAATCTCATCTAATAAAACGATGCTGTATGGATGCCGCCGGACTGCTTCTGTTAATTGTCCACCTTCTTCATATCCTACATATCCTGGTGGCGCCCCAACTAATCTAGACACACTGAATTTTTCCATGTATTCTGACATATCAATACGAACAATATTTCTTTCGGTATCAAATAATTGTTCAGCTAATGATTTAGCAACTTCAGTTTTACCAACACCAGTAGGTCCTAGGAACAAAAAGCTTCCAATTGGTCGATTTTCATCATTGATACCGGCCCGTGATCTAAGGATCGCATCAGTAACCTTTTCAATTGCATCATCTTGACCAATTACTCTTACTTTTAAAGCATCATCCAATCGCAATAGTTTTTCACGTTCTGATTCCATTAATTTATTAACAGGAATTCCTGTCCAGCGTGCAATCACTTCACTTACTGTTTCAACCGTTACTTTTTCTTGTAATAGATCATCTTCTTGTTTTGAAGCTTCAAACTGCTGGATTTCTTTTTCAATTTGTGGTAATGTCTGATACTTGATTTTAGAAGCTTCTTCTAAATTACCTTCAGTTTGATATTTTTCCTTTAATGCTTCTAAACGAACCTTTTGATCTTTTAATTCTTTTACATGATCTAAAGATTTTTTCTCTTCTTTCCACTTATCACTTAATCCTTTAACCTGTTCATCCAATGAAGCTATCCGTGCCTTAATTTCATTTAAACGTTTTTCATTATCCTCATTTTTATCTTCTTTTTCAATTGAAATACGTTCCATTTCTAATCGATTCTTCTCACGAGTAATAGCATCTAGTTCTTCTGGTAAAGAATCAATCTCCATTCTAATTGAAGCACATGCTTCATCAATTAAGTCAATTGCCTTATCTGGTAAAAAACGATCTGTAATATAACGCTGTGACATATTTACTGCCCCAATAATCGCACTATCAGTAATCTGAACACCATGATGTGATTCAAATGAATCTTTTAATCCGCGCAAAATAGCAATTGTATCATCCTGGTCTGGTTCATCAACCTGAACTTTTTGAAAACGACGTTCTAAAGCAGCATCTTTTTCAATATACATACGATATTCATCCAAAGTAGTAGCTCCAATACAATGTAATTCACCACGAGCTAACATTGGTTTTAACAAATTGGCTGCGTCCATTGCCCCATCAGTTTTACCAGCACCAACTAATTGATGGATTTCATCGATGAATAAAATAATTTCACCTTCAGCTTTTTTAATCTCATTTAAAACAGCTTTTAATCTTTCTTCAAACTCACCACGATATTTAGCTCCGGCTACTAAAGCTCCTAAATCAAGCTCATATAAAGTCTTATTTTGCAAAGAAACAGGAACGTCATTTTTGAAAATTCGCCACGCTAAACCTTCTACGATTGCCGTTTTCCCAACCCCTGGTTCACCAATTAAGATTGGGTTATTCTTTGTTTTTCGTGATAAAATTTGGATTACTCGACGAATTTCCTCATCACGGCCAATAACTGGATCAAGTTTACCATCAGCGACATCCTTAGTTAAATCACGACCATACTTTTCTAATACTTCGTATTGATTTTCAGGGTTTTGGTTATTAACCATATTATCGCCTCGCATTTCATCAATAACTTTCTTAACATCTTTTCGATTCAAATGATATTCATTTAATAAATCTTTGACCCATGAGCTATTCAATTCAAATAATGCCATAATCAAATGTTCAACACTTAAATACTCATCTTTAAACTTATGCATCTGTTTATCAGATAAATTTATTAACTGATTTAAATCATAAGAAATTCGAATACTATTTATATCTACATTATTAACAACCGGTTTACTTTGAAGTCTATTTAATAACTTATTTTGCAAACTAGCAATATCAACATTGCTTCTTGATAAAACACGATATAAAATACCAGCACTATCTTCCAATAACGCTAATAAAAAATGCTCTATATCTACTACTTGATGACCCTTTTCACTAGCCATCGTAATTGCCTTTTGGATTGCTTCTTGCATTTTGGCAGTCCATTTTTCAATGTTCATGTTCATCACTCCTTTAGCACTCCTCTTTCCTAAGTGCTAACTATATTATATACTTTATTTTAGCACTGTCAACACTTGAGTGCTAATTTTTTGATAATTTTTTTCATGCCCTGTAAAATCAATGGTTTACACGCTCTAAATATTTTTGAAATTGCCATTTTATTGAGGTATGACACCAATTTGACACCAATTTTTTCTTTTTTAGTATCAGAAGTTTATTGCCATCTTCTGGAAGTTCCTCCATCATTTCATACATACGGTTGAGTTCATCAATCAAGGTATATTCTGACACTTCACAGGGGAAATTGTCTGTACCGTGGACACCGTATTCTTCGTATTCGCCATTCAGTCCGATACGCTTCCCAATTTCCTCATAGTGTCTGCGCAAGGTATATATAATAACGATTTTGAAAATTACCAGCAGAAATTTACTGAGTACACCCCCACATTATCAAACGCTCTTTTTTTTATATCGTTTTCATAAACGAAAAAGATTAAACAGCTTGTATACTCGCCATATCACAAACAATCTTTTCAACTGATCTAGTTTATTTTTTATCCTAAGATGTCTGAATTTTTGTATTTAAAAATTTATTATATTATTATTGAAATGCAAAAATTGACACAAATAAAAAGTACAATCTAAATTATTCAAATTTATGATTGTACCTTTAAAAACAAAATTACTATTTAATTATTTTCCAAAATATCTTTCAAGTAATCCTTGTAATGCTTTTCCATGTCTAGCTTCATCTCTAGCCATTTCATGAACTGTATCATGAATAGCATCTAAATTATTTTTCTTAGCACAAGTTGCTAAATCAACTTTACCTGCTGTTGCCCCAAATTCACAATCAACACGCCAAGCTAAATTATCTTTAGTTGTTGCTTTCATATTTGGTTCTAGATCTTCACCTAATAATTCTGCAAATTTAGCAGCATGTTCTGCTTCTTCATAAGCAGCTTTTTCCCAATATAAACCAATTTCAGGATAACCTTCTCTATGAGCAATTCTTGCCATACATAAATACATACCTACTTCTGAACATTCACCTTCAAAATTAGCTTTTAATTGTTCAAAGATATATTTTTTATCTTCTTCAGAAATATCAGGATTATTTTTTACTGTTTTTGCATAAACACCAAAATCATGTTCTGCAGCAAGTTTCATTTCACCTTCTACTTTTTTAAACTTATCTGCACCAACATGACATACAGGACATTCTGCAGGAGCAGCATCTCCTTCATAAACATAACCACATACTGAACATACAAATTTAGCCATTATAATTTTCCTCCACATTCATAAGTTAGTTATTAGTAATTATCAGTAATAATTACTAATATTAGTATAGCTCATTTTTTTTAAATGTCAATAGCAAAATAGCTATTTCTCTTGTAGTTTAATACTTTATTTAATGACATACAAGAATATTTAAACTTTTTTTATTTACAAATTAAACGGTTATGAATATTCATAACCGTTTAAGATTTTTAACATTCTTCTTTTTTACGACAAATCCATAAACCAGCTAAACCTAACATTGCTAATCCCATTAACGGACTTAAAACAACATTATCACCAGTAGCTACACTTGCTGTTGTATCACCGGCTTTGACTGAATTGCTTGTTTCCAATCCCGCAATTGCTTTTGCTAAAACTTCTTTTGCATTATCGACTTCTGTCTGTGTTGCTTCAGGATCATCTAATACCGCTTTAGCTTCATCTAATGCTTTTGTCATCACTGACCATGTCTTTGCACTATAATTTGCAGCATTTAATGTTTGCGCTTTATTAATTAAGTCTTGTAATAGATCCTTATTTGGAATCAATCTTAAGTCTAAGTATGCTCTTATTAATTCTGCATATGCATTATCGACTGCTTCTTG
>NZ_JMLH01000013.1 GCF_000686665.1 Thomasclavelia saccharogumia DSM 17460
ACATCCGGCTTCATATCCTGTTAAAATATCCACCTCATTTTCTTCACTCATTCTTTCTTTAGCTGACTTAATAAATTTAAGAATATTCTTTACTTCAGCAGCACATTTTGTCTGTGCAATAACTTCTCCTGTTGATGAATTGATTCCGCATAAACTGTACGTATTTTTATGGACATCCATCCCAATATAGATTATACTTTTCATAGTGACCTCCTATTGTCGTTATGGTATCGACTTTCATAATTTTGTTTTTTTTACAAATCTTATTATGAATCGTAATCCACGTTTTGACAACTTAGGAGGTCACTTCATATTATCTTTTTCTCCTGCTAACCTCTATTATTACATTACTATGTCTTAATTTTATCTTCATCCCTCTCATAAAAGCTATCTTATCAATATTTATAATTTGATTTTTATTTACCTGTACAAATTGTGTTGGTAATGTTTTAATAATCTCTTTGATTGGTATATATCCTAAATCATCATTTCCATTTTTTTTATAAACATATAAATGTTTATTCATATATTCAAAAAATAATATTTCAGCAGAATCATAAAAATAAACATCATTTCTTTTTGTCGGAATAATTATTTGATTATTATTCATATAACCAAAAACTTCTTTTAAAATATTTTTAAGTTCTACTTCTAAGTGATTTTTTATTATATAACCTGCAATATTTATCCCGATTGCTTCTATAATTCGATTATATGATTTAGCAAGAAAAACAATTATTATTTGATTGCTTTTCAATTTTCTAGCAACATTAATTCCATCTATTCCTGGTAAATCCATTTCTAAAAACAATAAATCATAATTATTTTTCTTTTCTAAAAAAAGATGTGGATTTTCATATATATCAATATCAAACCCACTAACTTGACTATTTTCTATTATTAATTTTTTTATCTTATTACAAAAATGTTTATCACTATCTAAAATAGCTATTTTCACCCTTATCCCCTCCCCGTTTTATTCTATCAATAAATCTTATCTATTTCAATTAATTTTATAATTCATGGCATTTTATTAATGAATTTTTAAAATAATCATATAAATAACTAGCATAGATTCATATTTTTATACCTTATTAAAGCATAAAAAAGAGATTTTTATATTACTGTTAAAGTACAGTATTTTTAATCTCTTATCTTTAATTATCAATTATTAAATATAAAATATCTTTTAGCTTAATTTTAATCTCTAAATGATAAAATCATCGCATTATTAATTTTACATTTTTCTCTTTTATCTTTATAAATTACTGTATCAATATTTTTAATGATGTTAAATTTATGTATTTCTTTATCATATAAATAATAAATCGTATTATTATCTTCTGTAATATATATTATTGTTTCAAATTTAATATCATTTAATAAAATTTTTTGAATATTTCTATTTAAATTTAACTTAAATAAATTTTGTTTATTATCAGCAAAAAAATAATTTTTATTATTTATAGCTACTGATTTTATAAATTCTTGTGTTTCATATACCAATGAATGTTCTCCTTCATCGATACTAAATATATAATTTGTTGGTTCTATATAAGGAATATTGTTTTGTTGATTTGTAATATTTTCCAAATTTTTTGATAACGAATACCCAGATACAATAAATTCATTTGAACCTGGATTAAAATTAACGAGTGAAATATTAAAATCATTATCCCAGCCAATATCTTTTAATTCGTTATTTTCTAAGTCATAAATATATGGTGTAACCACAATATTATCTTTATTTTTTGAGGCTCCGGCAATAAAAATTTGCGAATCAAATGGTATAATATAATTTATTGCATAAAAACTATCAGTTAATTGCGTGATTTTTTTTGTCTTTACATTATAAGAAAATATTTGATCAAAATTACCACTATTATCTTTTGCTGTATAATAAACAATATCATTCTTTTTATTATAAACTGTTAATGGATATTGAGATGTATAAGGTATTTCTGCTATCTTAATAACTTTTTCATCACTCAAATTAAATTGATAAATTTCACTCAGTAATTCATTATTTACATCAATAGTTAATGTAAAAGTAATATAATCATTATTTATTAATTCGGGCTCGCTAATATCTACCGGTTCATTAGATTTACAACTAGTAAAAAAAACTAGATTTAGTATAAATATAAATATTACTTTGTTCTTTTTCATATTAGCGATGTCTATAGATTACTTTTTGAGGCATACTAAAAGAGGAACTCCATTTATATCCCCAAAATTCAACTCCTGTTTTCCAAATATCAAGTACAGCATTGGGCATTCCACCAGCATCTGTTTTTACCATACTAACAATCTTTTCAGATCCATCGGCTGTATTTCCGGTCACACTAATAACTGTATTTACTGGACAATTATCATAAGCAAGTTTCGTAGCAACAGAACCCTTATAGTTTTTTATATTTGATTGTCCATATTCATCATTAAATGTTGTTGCTCTTCCATGTCCATAAACCCATTCTCCTAATTGATATAAAGCATTATTGGCAGAACCCCATTTTGCAAATGGTCTTCCTAATGGTAAATCAGGAGTAAAATCCACAAATGGCATAATTTCCATATTTTCATTAAATGCATCATTTAGTCCAAAATAATCTGGTTCTGTTTTGTTCTCTAATAAAATCGTTTGAATTAATCCATCACTTGCATAAGTTATTTTCATTCCTTTTTGAGGTCTTGGTGTACTATTGACAGGTTCTATTTCTATAGACTCCTCTATACTCCCTTTAATAATTTTATACTTATTGTCACTGATAAACTCAATCTCTGTATATGGTTCCATAATTTCTGGAATTCTATCATTAGTATATATATTGTTATCTGCTTTTATACCATCAATATCAACTACACAGACTGCTATTAATATCAAAACAACAAATAATACTTTTTTTAGCATTTTAATTTTACTTCCTTTCCCTGTATATTTTTTATATTTACTAAATAATGATTTATCAAAACATGCAAACAATATTATAAATTATATGCTGATGCATTAATTTAATATTAACAAAGCAATAAAACTATAATGTTTTAATAATAATAAGAAAAATATATATTTTTCTAATAAATATCCTCAATCTACAATTCAAAGAAATACAAAAAAATAATTCATAATAGATAAAATAGCATTAGTAATATTTTTATCACCTCTCTCACTATTTTCCCAGTTAACTGATATTTGATAATTCTATTATAGATGATTTAATTCAGTTTTTTATTTTTTTTGACTCAACGGCTTAATTAAAAGATCCATCGGTTAAAAAAGAGCTGTACTGAATAAATAATTATTTTACAGTTTCATAAAAGGACAAAATAAATTTTGTCCACCTGGGTGATAGTGCCTTTTAAATGCCTATCATCCTTTTTGGTATTATAATGATTTTAAGAGATATTCTCAAAGTAAAATACAGTTATGAGCATAAAAAGAAAGTAAACAATCAATCTGACCGATGGAATACAAGAGATGTGGTTATTGAAAAAGAAGGAATCGAATGAATACTGGAAGCGTTTTTAGGTAAAGAGAATCAAGGATACAGCTGTCAGTGTTCAAAATGCAATGAAACTATGACTAGGAAAAAACAATATTTCTAACACTTTTTTAGTTAAATAAACTAATTTTTAAAATTAAATAACAAAATATTAGATTAAAAAAGAGACCTCTTTAATAACATGGTATTAACAATATCTCACATTATTAGAAGTCTCTTTTAATTAAAATCTTAAGTTATTTTTGCAAATTTTAACTGATTCGAGAAGATATATACTCACTAGATTTTTAAGACTAATTTTTATAAACTTAATAATCATCCTTCTTTTAAAATATTGTTTATTCTATAGCAACCTTTATCTTATAATTTATATATTTAAATTATTATAGATTATTAATCTAACTTAATGATATTGTACTGAAGTATAAATATTTAAAGTAATAGTTTCCTTTATTTCATCTTTTGGTCTTTTTCTATTGATTTAAACTTTATAAAGAATATTATAGAAAACACTATAAATCCTTGTATTAAAAATGTAGAAAAATTCTCACCAGCAAAACGAATACCACAAGCATTAATAGTTATAGATATTAAAACAAAAATAAATCCAATTAACATAGATATAGCTGCATACAAAATATTGACTAATATTTTTGAAGTTGTTTTTTTATTAATATTCTCAACAATTTTTTTCAAAATATACCCCTCTCCTTCATTTTAAAATTCACCTTATCATTTAATCTTTCAAACAAGTTTATTTTGTAAAGATACTATTGATTTTCAGTTCTCATATTATATATTACACTATCACTTTACCACAAATAATCACTTATGTTAGGATAACCATTCTCTAAATTAATTCCATTATATATATAATCTATATTTTTAAAAATATGGTCATTTGATAAATATTCTTCAACTACTTTAAATTTTAATCTAATTATATCATTAGCCTGATATTGATTAGTTAAATTACCATTAAATTTCCATTCAGTAGAATAGTCTTTATTATCAAAAATAAAACTAGTACTACTATCACTCTCATATCTTGGAAATATATTATGTCTCCTATATTATAATCTTTCAAGTCATTTACATACGTTTGAGTAGCTTAATCATAAAATTGATTTGACAAGTCTACAATACTAAGTACCCTTACCATTAAAAGATTTAGGACTATTTATTTGATAATTAGATCTAATAGTATAAACTTTTGTATTATCCTCTGTGATAATATATTCAACCATTTTCCCTTCAGTAGTTACTGCTTTTCTTACCCCAAATCTTAAAACGTAGTTGAAATCATATAATGTATAATAACATATCCATTTACTTGCATCATTTTCAACAAATCTTAATTGATATGTACCATATGGATTTGCAGAGTCATAACTTGCTAACTGTCCTTGAGTAATTGATTTATTAATAACATCTCTTTTTCCATCAGGTGTTGTAAGAATAACAGATATTTTATCAGACCAGTTTAACATGTCCGTTTTAGCATATGCATCAACAGCCATTCTAGACCAAGGAAGATCTACTGAAACTTTAGCTGCTGCTCCTGTATTTCCTTGATTAAAATAAATAGAACCAGTATTTGAACAAACATAATTATCTCCAATTTCAATACTTGGGCTTCTAGAATAAAAAGCAGTTGATGCTTTTTTTAAAATATACCATAATGCAGTTTTTGCAAACGATAAACCCGCTCCTGCTTCAACATTTGTTATAGTAACAGTACATAAACTCAATGATAAACAAATACATGTTATAAATCATAATAATTTCCTTTTCATATTAACCTCACATTCCTTTCTACTTGTAATTACAAGCTAATCATAATTATGAATAACACTATTTCTGCAACTTTAATTTTATATTTTTTCGAAGCTCACAATAACTATAAATCTAATTTATCCAAGTATACTGGTTCTATCATTAAGGTCATAACTCTAATAAACCTACATCTCATAAATGTAATAAATTTTCAAAAGTCAGCTAAAGTCCCAAAAACTGTTATTTATTTTAATAAGATCATGTTCATTTAAATAACTTTCTTTACCTAGTTTTATTCTGTTTATCTTTTATCTTAAATTAACAAGTCATATAATTACTTCAAACACTGCTTATCAAAACTCGTAAATCATTTAAAAATATTATATTTATACTCAACGAAGCGAATTTATTAACTATGTTTTTTCAATCAAAATTTCTTTAATTTTTTTTAAAACCAAAAGAATAATTGGAAAAATTAAAACTATATATATAAATACAAACAAACAAAGAAACATTACCTCAGATACCATATAATAGAAAAAATTAGCAATATAAAGATATAAATACGAAAGAAAAACTGCAATATCAAATAATATTACATATATAATTACCTTCCGCATTTTTTCACCTTCTTTACATATTTTACTTAACTATTATTGGAAAATTATAATGGTATTCTACTTATCTTTATTATACATCAATTGTTTCTCATTATGATGCTTTTTAATCCAACGGTTAAATTTAAGGATTCATCGGTCAAAAAAAGCTATAAACCATGGTCTATAGCTTTTAAAACATTATTTATTTTTTAAATCAGTAGCATCAAATGCCTCAGCAATTGGTCCCCCTGGTGCAACCATTGGGAATACCTTATCATCTTTATCAATTATACATTCAATTACAATTGGTCCATCATATTCCATTGCTTCTTTAATAGCAGGAACTAATTCTTCTTTCGTTGTAACTTTAATTGCTTTGCATCCTAAACCTTCAGCAACTTTACAAAAATCAACTTTATCAGCTAAAATCGTATTTGAATAACGTTGACCATAGAATAATGTTTGCCATTGACGAACCATTCCTAACACTCGATTATTAATAACTACTTGAATTACTGGAATATTATAACGACTTAATGTTGCTAATTCATTCATATTCATTCTAAAGCAGCCATCACCAGCAATATTGAAAACTGTTTGATGAGGATTACCAAGTTTAGCGCCCATAGCAGCCCCTAAACCAAATCCCATCGTTCCCGCTCCACCTGATGAAACGAATTGACGAGGGCGTTTATAGCGATAATATTGAGCAGCCCACATTTGATGTTGTCCTACATCAGTACAAATGATAGCTTCACCATTTGTCAAATAATCTATTTGTTCAATAATATATGGTCCTGTTAACCCTTCACTATCATAGTTTAAAGGATATTGTTCTTTTAAATCACGAACTTCTTTTAACCACTGAGGATGATTTTGTCTTGTAAGTTTTGTATTTAATTCTGTTAATACACTCTTAGCATCCCCAACAATTCCTAAATCAACAATTACATTTTTATTAATTTCAGCCGCATCAACATCAATATGAATAATTTTAGCATCTTTAGCAAAGCGTTTAGTATCGCCAGTAACGCGATCAGAAAAGCGAGCACCAATAGCAATCAACAAATCACATCTACTAACTCCAAAATTAGAAGCTTTAGTACCATGCATCCCAATCATTCCTGTATAACGAGGACGAGTATTATCATAAGCACCTTTACCCATTAATGAATCAGTAACTGGAGCATCAATTTTTTCCGCAAATTCTTTTAATTCATTAGATGCATCACTAGCAATGGCCCCACCACCAACAAAGATAAAAGGCTTTTCACTAGCTTCTATCATTTTTATTGCCTGATCTATCTCTTGTGATCCATATGTATATCGACGTGGTTCAATTACATCCGGTACACATGGCTCAAAATCAATTGTAGCTGCTGTAACATCTTTAGTAATATCAACTAATACTGGCCCTGGACGTCCTTCTTTAGCAATTTGAAAAGCTTTACGAATTGTTGGAGCTAATTCATTAATATCTTTAACAATAAAATTATGTTTAGTAATTGGCATTGTCACCCCAGCAATATCGATTTCCTGGAAACTATCGCGCCCTAACAGTGATACAGCTACGTTAGCAGTAATTGCCACAAGAGGAGTTGAATCCATATATGCTGTAGCAATCCCTGTAACTAAATTAGTCGCCCCGGGTCCTGAAGTTGCCATACATACTCCAACTTTTCCTGTTGCTCTAGCATATCCATCAGCCGCATGTGCAGCCCCTTGTTCATGAGATGTTAAAATATGATGAATTTTATCTTGATATCTGTATAATGCATCATAAATATTTAAAATCGTCCCCCCTGGATAACCAAATACAGTATCTACACCCTGTTCGATCAAACATTCTGCAACAATTTCCGAACCTGTTAACTTCATAGCAATTCCCTCCTTATCATTTATTTTTCTTCTTTAGCTTCAAGAATTGCTCCACGATCAGCAGAAGTTACCATTGACGCATATCTTACTAGATATCCTGTTGTAATTCTTGGTTTTCTTGGCTGCCATTTAGCTTTACGTTTAGCCAATTCTTCATCACTTACTTCAACATTCATTGAATGTTCTAAAATATTAATATTGATAATATCGCCTTCTTCAACTAATGCAATCGGTCCACCTGAAGCTGCTTCTGGAGAAACATGTCCAATCGAAGCTCCTCTAGTAGCTCCAGAAAAACGACCATCAGTAATCAAAGCAACATCTTTATCTAATCCCATTCCTGCAATTTCACTTGTAGGTGATAACATCTCACGCATTCCTGGTCCTCCTTTTGGACCTTCATAACGAATTACAACAACATCACCCTTAACGATCTTACCAGCTCTAATTGCCGCGATAGCATCGTCTTCACTATCAAAAACACGGGCTGGTCCACTATGAACCATCATTTCCTGAGCTACTGCTGATTGCTTTACTACAGCTCCATTAGGCGCTAAATTACCTTTTAAGACCGCAATTCCTCCAAATGGCGCATATGGTTTCTCAACTGGACGAATAATTTCAGGATTCAAGTTTACACATCCTTTAATATTTTCACCAACTGTTTTACCAGTTACCGTCATAATATCAGTATATAATAAACCAAGTTTATTAATTTCATTCATTACCGCATAGACACCACCAGCATCATTTAAATCTTCCATAAATGTGTCTCCAGCTGGAGCTAAATGACATAAGTTCGGTGTTTTTTTACTAATCTCATTGGCAATTTCTAAATTTAATTCAACTCCAGCTTCATGAGCTATAGCTGGTAAATGAAGCATTGAGTTAGTTGAACATCCTAACGCCATATCAATAGTTAATGCATTATGAAAAGCTTTTTCATTCATAATATCACGTGGTCTAATATTCTTTTTAATACACTCCATGATCTGCATTCCGGCATGCTTAGCCAACCTAATCCTTTCACTATATACAGCGGGAATCGTACCATTTCCCTTAAGACCCATTCCTAAAACTTCAGTTAAGCAGTTCATTGAATTAGCGGTATACATTCCTGAACATGATCCACAAGTTGGACAAGCTTTTTGCTCAATTTCATGAAGTTTTTCTTCAGTTATCATACCAGCATTAAACTGACCAACAGCTTCAAATAATGAAGATAGGCATGTTTTATTCCCATCTACTTTACGCCCTGCTAACATTGGTCCTCCTGATACAAAAACAGTTGGAATATTTAAACGAGCTGCTGCCATTAATAAACCAGGTACGTTTTTATCACAATTAGGAATCATAACTAAACCATCAAATTGATGTGCTGTTGCTAGTGCTTCTGTACTATCAGCAATTAATTCTCGAGTAACTAATGAATATTTCATTCCTGTGTGATTCATTGCAATTCCATCACATACGGCAATAGCTGGTACCTCAACTGGCACCCCACCAGCTAAATAAATTCCTTTTTTTACAGCATCTGCAATTTTATCAAGATTCATATGCCCTGGAACAATTTCATTATATGAATTTACAACCCCTATCAATGGTCGTTCTAATTCTTCATCAGTATATCCTAAGGCATTAAATAATGATCGATGTGGCGCTCTTTCAGTTCCGCTTTTTACATTATCACTACGCATCTTATTTCCCCCTTTATTTTTTTAAATTAGCAACTATTAAGTCACCCATTTCTTTAGTTCCTACTTTTGTTTTATTTTCTGACATGATATCGGCAGTCCGATATCCTTGTTTTAAGACTTTTTCAATTGCTTCTTCTATATCTTTAGCTTCTTGATCTAAATCAAATGAATAGCGAAGCATCATTGCCGCCGATAAAATCGTCGCAATCGGATTAGCAATATTTTTACCAGCAATATCTGGAGCACTACCATGACTTGGTTCATACATCCCAAATTTATCTTCTCTTAAAGAAGCACTTGATAACATCCCGATCGATCCTGTCACCATACTTGCTTCATCACTTAAAATATCGCCAAACATATTTTCTGTCAAAATAACATCAAATTGTTTAGGATCTTTAACTAACTGCATTGCACAGTTATCTACTAACATATGTTCTAAAGTTACTTCAGGATAGTCATTAGCTACTTCACTTACAACTTTGCGCCATAATCTTGAAGTATCAATAACATTTGCTTTATCAACACTAGTAACTTTTTTATTACGTTTCATCGCAATATCAAATGCTCGCTTAGCAATTCTTTTAATTTCTGTTTCACTATAACTCATCGCATCACGAGCAACTAATTCACCATTTTCTTCTTTAGTTGAACGCTTTCCAAAATATAATCCCCCTGTAAGTTCGCGCATGATCATCATGTCAAACCCACCTTCAGTTAATTCTTCTTTTAATGGGCATGCTCCTTTTAATTCATCATATAAAACAGCTGGTCTTAAATTTGCAAATAACCCTAGCTCTTTACGAATTTTTAATAACCCAGCTTCAGGGCGAAGACTAGGTTCTAATTTATACCAGGGTGAAGTAGTTGTATCACCACCAATTGATCCTAATAAAACACTATCACTATTTTTGGCAACTTCTAATGCCTCATCAGTTAAGGGGACACCATGTACATCAATTGATGCCCCACCCATTAAAATTTGCGTATAGTTAAATTTATGATTATATTTATTAGCAACAGCATCTAAAACCTTCATCGCTTCACCAACGATTTCTGGTCCAATTCCATCACCTTTAATTACTGCAATATTTTTTTCCATGATTCTTACCCCTTTTTACTATTTACATAATTGACTAAGCCATCAACTTCAATCATTTTTTGTAAGAATTCTGGAAACGGCTGACTTTGATAAGTTTGCCCTTTTGTAACATTAGTGATTAAACCCGATGAAAAATCAACAGTTACTTCATCACCTTGATCAATACCCGCTACTGCTTCAGGACATTCCATGATTGGAAAGCCAATATTGATTGAATTACGATAAAAGATACGTGCAAAACTTTCCGCAATTACACATTTAGTTCCTGCTGTCTTCAAACATAATGGTGCATGTTCTCGAGAAGAACCACATCCAAAGTTCTTTCCCGCAACAATAATATCACCATCTTCAACTGTTTTAGCAAAGTCAGGATCTATATCCACCATTGCATGACTAGCTAACTCTTTAGCATCAAACGAATTTAAATAACGAGCAGGAATAATTACATCTGTATCTACGTTATCACCATATTTATATATTTTCATTACTCTTCACCTACTTTTTCAGGATTTGCGATATATCCAGCAATAGCACTAGCTGCTGCTACTTCTGGAGAAGCTAAATAAATCAATGCTTCAGTATCACCCATACGCCCAACAAAATTACGATTAGTCGTTGAAACACATTTTTCACCTTTGGCCATTACACCCATATGACCACCCATACAAGGACCACAGCTTGGTGTATTAAAAGCACATCCAGCTTCAACAAAAATCTCTGCTAAACCTTCCTGGATGCATTGAATAAAGATTTTTTGTGTTGCTGGAACGACCATTACTCGAACGTTTTTAGCAACTTTTTTTCCTTTAAGAATTGCTGCTGCTTTACGTAAATCAGATAAACGACCATTAGTACAAGAACCAATCACTACTTGATCGATCATAATTTTATCCATTGCTTCAATTTCATCGATCGTATGACCATTTCCTGGAAGATGCGGGAATGCCACAGTTGGTCTTACTTCACTTAAATTTATTTCGATCACTTCATCATAATCAGCATCTTCATCAGCTTCATAAATTGTATATTCTTTAGTAGAATGATTTTTCATATAATCAATTGTTAAAGCATCAACTGGAAAAATTCCATTTTTAGCTCCAGCTTCAATTGCCATATTACAAATCGTAAAACGATCATCCATAGTTAAATATTGAATTCCTTCGCCTACAAATTCCATACTTTTATAACGAGCCCCGTCAACTCCAATTTTCGTAATGATATGTAAAATAATATCTTTTCCACTTATATATTGCGAAGGTTTTCCAGTTAAAACAAATTTAATTGCACTAGGAACTTTGAACCAAAGTTCTCCAGTTGCCATTCCGGTTGCGATATCAGTAGTACCGACTCCAGTAGAAAAAGCTCCTAAAGCACCATAAGTACATGTATGAGAATCCGCTCCAATGATACATTCTCCAGCTACAACGATCCCTTTTTCTGGTAAAATCGCATGTTCAACACCACATTTACCTTGTTCCATATGATGAGTTAAACATTGCTTATTAGAAAAATCTAAAATTGCTTTAGAATTTTCTGCTGATTTAATATCTTTATTTGGCGTAAAATGATCTGGCACTAATACAACTTTATCTTTATCAAAAACCTTGTCTGCCATTTGATAAAAAATTGGTAACGCCATTGGTCCGGTAATGTCATTAGCCATGACAACATCAAGTTTTGCCTCGATCAATTGTCCAGCTGCAACTTCATCTAAACCAGCATGTTTTGCTAAAATTTTTTGTGTCATAGTCATTGCCATGATTATAATCCCCCTTATCTTGACCTTTGTAGGTTGTAATTAGGGAGTAGTTTACTCCCTAGTTACAACACACAAAAGTGTGTGTTGATTAATTATTAATTAATTTGTCTTCATCAGACCAGCTGTATAATTTACGAATCTCTTTACCAACTTTTTCAGATTCATGTTCAGCTGCTAATTTTCTCATTGCTTTAAAGTGAGCTTGTCCACCAGCTTCGGACATATCTAATAAGAAATCTTTAGCAAATGTACCATCTTGAATATCTGCTAAGATTTGTTTCATTGCTTTTTTAGTATCTGCAGTGATAATTTTTGGTCCTGTAATATAATCACCATACTCAGCTGTATTTGAAATAGAATATCTCATTCCTTCAAATCCTGATTGATAAATTAAATCTACGATTAGTTTCATTTCATGGATACATTCAAAATATGCATTTCTTGGATCATATCCTGCTTCTACTAATGTTTCAAAACCAGCTTGCATCAATGCACAAACCCCACCGCACAATACAGCTTGTTCACCAAATAAATCAGTTTCTGTTTCTGTTCTAAATGTAGTTTCCAATAAACCAGCTCTTGCTCCACCGATTGCTAGACCATAAGCTAAAGCAATATCTTGAGCACGTCCTGAAGCATCTTGTTCAACTGCAACTAAACATGGTGTTCCTTTTCCAGCTAAGTACTCACTACGTACTGTATGTCCTGGTGCTTTTGGTGCAATCATTGTAACATCAACATTTTTTGGTGGTACGATTTGATTAAAGTGAATATTGAAACCATGAGCAAACATCAACATGTTTCCTTCTTCAAGATTTGGTTCAATTGATTCTTTATATAATTTAGCTTGAAGTTCATCATTAATTAAAATCATGATGATATCTGCTTTTTTTGCTGCTTCGGCAGAAGTATACACTTCTAATCCTTGTTCTTCAGCTTTTTTCCATGATTTAGAACCTTCATATAACCCAACGATTACATGTACTCCTGATTCTTTTAAATTTAATGCATGAGCATGACCTTGAGAACCATACCCGATTACGGCAACTGTTTTACCGTCTAATAAAGATAAGTCACAATCTGATTCATAAAAAATTTTAGCCATTTTTCTTAACCCCCTATTTATTTATTACTATGACTTTTTATATCAATTTCACCAAGCCCGCGTTTAATTCCCGATAATCCGGTTCTAACGAGCTCGACGACATTGAACCCTTCCAACATCGCAAGCAACGCATCAATTTTTGATTGATCTCCTGTTGCTTCGATAACTAGTGATGATGGTGCAACATCAATAATTCGTGCTCTAAAAATATCCGCAATCGAAACAATTGAAGAACGTTGCTTTTCATCAGCCTCAACTTTAATCAAAACCAGTTCTCGATAAACTGATTTATCAGGTTCTAATGGAAAAATTTCAATAACTTCAACCAATTTCCCTAACTGTTTTTCAATCTGATTTAAAATCAATTCATCACCAACTGCTACGATAGTCATCCTTGAAACATTTGGAATATTAGTCTTTCCAACACTCAGGCTGTCAATTCCATAACCACGACGACTAAATAAGCTGGCAACACGGCTCAAAACACCAGGATTATTTTCCACTAATAACGATAATACTAAACGATTCATGTCATTGGCTCCCTTCTTCTTATTTCATTGCCTTAGTTAAGCGATTCATTCCTGATACAATTGCTTTTATTGTTGCCGTTGTAATATTTGGATGAATCCCTACACCATATTCTTGACAAGCACTTCCCTTAGCCCTTAAATAAACATAAGCTGCCGCTTTTGAACTTGATCCTGAAGTTAAAGCATGCTCACTATAATCTAATAAATGCGAATGTAATTCTGGAAGTGAATTCAAGGCGTTTTTCACAGCATCAATTGGTCCATTTCCATAACCCGTTAAAGTTACAACTTCACCATGTGCTTCAATCGTAATTTCTGCCCGTCTTTCATATTCAGTTTCATCTTCACTTATATCAACCAGCTTTTGTTTAATAAAGCGATAAGGTTCTTCGTTATCTACATACTCTTCAATAAATGTATCATAAACTCTTTCTGGAGAAACTTCTCCTTCTTCTTCACTTATATCTTGAATTATTTTTGCAAAATCCACTTGTAATCCTTTTGGTAAATGGAATCCGTACATACTTTCCATCACATAAGCAACGCCACCTTTACCTGATTGTGAATTAATTCGCACAATTGGTTCATATTGGCGCCCAACATCACTTGGATCAATAGGTAAATAAGGCACTTCCCAAATACCATCATTTCTTTCCTGCATCGCATGCATTCCTTTATTGATTGCATCTTGATGACTACCAGAAAAAGCCGTAAAAACTAACTTTCCGACATACGGATGACGTGGTGGAACTTCCATCTTAGTAACTTTTTCATATACATGTTTTATATTATTAATATTACTTACCTCAAGTTTTGGGTCAACTCCTTGAGTAAACATATTTAAAGCAACATTGACAATATCAACATTTCCAGTTCTTTCACCATTTCCAAAAATAGTTCCTTCAACACGATCAGCACCAGCCATAATACCAAGTTCTGTTGCTGCAACACCACATCCACGATCATTATGCGTGTGTAATGAAAGAATTACTCGTTCACGATCTTTAAAATGTGTTGACATCCATTCAATTTGGTCAGCATAAACATTTGGCGTTGACATTTCTACTGTCGATGGCAAATTAATAATCACTTTCTTATCTTTTGATGCTCCCCATTCATCCATTACAGCTTCACACACTTCTAAAGCATAGTCTAATTCTGTTCCTGTAAAGCTTTCTGGTGAATATTCAAGAATCACTTCTCCATCAAATTCTTTACTTAAATCTTTAACTAATTTAACACCATCAATTGCAATTTGTTTAATTTCTTCTTTCCCCTTATTAAATACCACATCTCTTTGTAATACTGAAGTAGAATTATAAACATGTACGATTGCTCTTTTTAATCCTTTTAACGATTCAAATGTCTTTCTGATCAAATGTTCCCTTGCCTGAGTCAAGACTTGTACTGTGACATCATCAGGAATTAAATTTTCATCAATTAAAATTCTTAAAAAATCATATTCTATTTGACTAGAAGAAGGAAAACCAACTTCTATTTCTTTAAATCCCATATCAACTAAGAGTTGAAACATTTCCACTTTTTCTTCTATTTTCATCGGTGTGATCAAGGCTTGATTACCATCACGTAAATCAACAGAAACCCATGTTGGCGCTTTTTCAATTTGTTTATCAGGCCAAGTACGTTCTTTAAAGCTGATTGGTTCAAATCTCTTATACTTTTGATAATTCATCATTTTATTTTTCCTCCTCATTTATTTTAAATACTTATAAAAAAACCTTCGCACTCAAAATGACTCCTGTCACTTTGAGGACGAAGGTATAGTAACCCCGTGGTTCCACCTCAATTCATTAATACCTCACGATATTAATCTCACTAAGTACGCTATTATATAGTTAGTTCATACTCTTGCTAGATAACGGTTGCATTCCGTAGCCACCTACTTGATTCAGCGCTCCACTCAAGGATGAGTTCAATAAACCTTCAACAGCTCTTTCCACCAGCCAGAACTTCTCTACGCTTGAAAAATTTATCTACTAGTTCCTATCAAAGTATTTAAGTTATGTTACTGAATATGATAGCCCGATATTTTGTCGAAGTCAACCTTTTTTCATAAATTTTAAAGACAATTAATTATCACTGTGATAATTAATTATTTCACAAAACCATCAACCTAAAAAACCTTGGAAATATCAGCGTTTATTTGTTTATCTCTAATTATATCATCAGAATTCAAAATAACTTTAGACGCATACTTTGCATCAACAATATAATCATCTAATAAACCTTTTTCATATTTATTTTTTAAATCAAAATACATTGTATAATCAAATGTATAGGTTTTAATAATTTCATTATTTGGATAAACCAGCATAAAAACTAATTCATTATGATTATTAACCAAAAACAAACGATACGTTGCCTTACTCGTTATTGTACTTCTTATCTTATTTTTCATAATTTCGACAATTCGATCATCTAAATTATGTTCTTTTATAATAATTTTTTCTTTAAGTTCATTTAGTTCTTTGACAAATCTTATTTGATATTTATTTACATCCATTTTTGATATTTTTTTTGATCCATCATGAGATAAAATAACTGCATATTTCAACTTATCATCATAATATACACACTCATATACTATTTTTTGATAATGACCACAATAACTGCAACGATATAAAAATAGTTCATCATTAAATATTAATTCCTTTGCTCTCAAATTATCGCTTTTAATAATCGGGAACAGTTTCTTCGTTCCTTTTTCCAAACAGTGAATACACGTAATTTCTAATTCAACTTCATCATTCATAATTTCAACTCCTCGATAACATTTTACTAAATTAAAAATACTAAAATAGCTAATTTATCTTAAGAAATCATTTAGTTTTTATAAAAATAATTAAGTATACGTTTTATCCTTATATGTTAAAATATATAGTGGTGATAAAAATGCGTAGATTGAAATGGCCCTTTAAAATAATTCTATTTATTATTTTATTTACAATTATTAATACTAGCTGGAATTATTATTCTACAAACAAAAAAACATCTGATAAAATTCCAGCCAAATCAACAACTACAGTTACAGCATCCTTTATTGGAGACTTATTATATGAACAGCCTTATTATGACTGGCTTGGTTCCAATTATGAAAATAAGGGTTATTATGATTTAGTAAAACCTTACTTTTTAAATGATGATCTAACTCTCGCTAATATGGAGGTGCCAATCGGAGGAAGTGAATTAGGTATTTCTGGCAAAGGTTATAGTTTTAATGCACCTATACAAATTGGTCAAGAAGTTATTGATATGGGTGTTGATGCCCTTAATCTTGCTAACAATCATGCTAATGATGCCGGAATTGAAGGACGCAATAATACAATCAATTTTTTTAATAAACATAATATTTTAACTACTGGGGTATATTCATCTGTTGAAGATCGACAAAAAATCAAAACAAAAAAAATTAACAATATTACATTCAGTTTTCTTGGTTACACTTATAAAACTAATAAACTAGATTATCAAAATCAAAATTTAATTGGTTATTATCGTAATCTTGATACGATGAAACTAGATGATGAGCATAAAGATATTATTAAAAATGAAGTTAAACAAGCTAAACAAATTAGTGATGTAGTAATCGTTAGTATGCATTGGGGCAATGAATTTACTTACACTGTCAACGATGAACAAAAAGAACTAGCTAATTATTTAAATGAGTTGGGCGTTGATATAATTATTGGTCATCACTCGCATTGTATCCAGCCAATCGAATGGTTGGAAAACAACGATCATAAAACCCTTGTTGCATACTCATTAGGCTCTTTTGTCTCAGCAGATAATCAAGTTACTCGAGCTACAAATGAATTTGCCAATGCATATAACATTTCTATGATCTTGCAAACAGAGTTTGAAAAAAAAGAGCATAAAACTTCAATAAAAAAAGTTACTTATACCCCAATCATTAATTACTATGATCAAAACTTTGAAAATTTTAAACTTGTTCCTTTAAATCTCTATGATGAAGAACTAGAAACAAGTCATGATCGTTATTCAAAAGGATTGAACAAAGATTTTATTATTAATAGTTTTAACAATGTAATTGATCAACAATTTAATATTAATTATATCAAATAAAAATATAGACCAAATTTAGGTCTATATTTTTATTTTTGAACTGCTAATTCAATTAAACGATCCAACAATTCACTATAACTAATACCAAAATCATCCATTAATTGAGGATACATCGATATTTTGGTAAAACCAGGCATAGTATTAATTTCATTTAAATAAATTTTATTTGTTTTCTTATCCAAAAAGAAATCAACGCGACTTAATCCATGACCATCAATTGCTTTAAAAGCTTTGATTGCATATGCTCGAATTTGTTCTTGAATACTTTGATCAACTAGAGCTGGAATACAAGTCTTGCTTTCTTCATCCTCATATTTTGATTCAAAAGTATAAAACTCACCATGGGGCATAATTTGACCCACTCGAGAAACGATCACATCATCGTTTCCTAAAACTGCTGTTTCTAACTCGATACAATCAACACACTCTTCTACCACAATATGACGATCATATTTTGCTGCTTCATTCAATCGATCCATTAATTCCTCTTGACTATCGCAACGATAGCAGCCAACACTTGAACCAGAACGGCTAGCTTTAATAAAACAAGGCATTCCTAGTTTTTTAACGATATAATTTTCAACATCATCAATTTCATCAAAATTATTATCTACTGCTACTAATTTATTGTCATAACGTTTTTTTATATAAATTGATTTAACTTGAGGAATCCCTACTGTATCCAGAATTTTTTTAGTATATATTTTATCCATTGCAACACTAGAACTAAATACTCGGCAGCCAACATATGCTACTTTTGCTAGTTCAAATAATCCCTGAATCGTTCCATCTTCCCCATATAATCCATGCAATACAGGAAAAGCTACATCTTGTTTTCGTAATAAACCATAGATATCATCAACCGGCTGACTATTCTCTAACCAGTTATCTTTCGCTAAATCCTGCTGATCAGCTTTTAAATAATACCAGCTTCCATCTAAATCGATACCTACTAATGTAAGATCATATTTTTCTTTATCAAGATTATTTAAAACTGATGTACATGACATTCTAGATACTATATGTTCACTAGATTGTCCACCACATAAAACCAACAATTTCTTTTTCACGATAATTTCTCCTCTATTTGCGTAACGACATCTTTAAGTTTCATTCCATTTGATCCCTTTAATAAAACTACATCATTACTACATAAATTATTTCTTAAATAATTTATCACTTCTTCATTATCTTTACAACAATAAATATTCATCATTCCTGCATCTTTTGCTCCAGCTGCAATAAACCGTGCCTCTTTACCTACTACTACAAGCAGATCGATATTTTTAATAGCCACATGTTTACCAACACTACGATGAAGCTGTTCACTAAACTCTCCAAGTTCCAGCATATCCGCTAAAACAGCAATCTTTCTTCTTGAATAAGTTGCTAAAACATCTAAACTTGATTTCATTGAATCTTCACTAGCATTATATGTTCCATCAATCAAAGTAATGTTATTTTTTAACTCAATAATATCCATTCTTTTCTTTGTTAATTGAAATTCATTGATTCCCTGAATGCACTTTTCCATACTTATATCTAATTTAATTCCGATTGCAATAGCTATTAAAGCATTTAAAACAAAATGATTACCTGGTACCGGAACATTTACTTTATATATTTCATTTAAATAATTTAATTCAAAAGTACTATGATCATCTTTTAAAACAACATTTTGCGCCCTAAAATCACTGTCACTATCAATCCCCACTTTAACAAGTTCCAAATTATCTAATTCGACTGTTGAAAGCAGATCATTATCATTATTAATAATTAGAGAACTACCATCTTTCATTCCCACAGTTATTTCTAATTTAGCTTTTAAAATATTTTCACGACTGCCAAGTTCTCCAATATGTGCCGTTCCAATATTAGTAATCGCACTAATATCCGGTAAAGCAATCAATGACAATTCTTCCATTTCTTTTAAATGATTCATGCCCATTTCCAAAACTAGTACTTCTTCATCTTTATGTCTTAAAATCGTCAATGGCAATCCAATATTATTATTGTAATTCCCCTCAGTTTTTAAAGTTTTATATTCCTTTTTGACAACGCTATAAACCATATCCCGAGTACTTGTTTTACCAACACTGCCAGTAACACCAACGACCTTGACATTACGATTCTTTCTTAAATATCGTGCCATATCCTGCAAAGCCTTTAATGTATCTTCGACCTTGATGACTACTTTATCATCAGACTTAATATCACGATCACTGATTATTGCGCTAGCGCCATTTGCAAACGCACTTTCAATAAAATCATGCCCATCAAAGCGCTCGCCAATTAATGGGATATACATCATCCCAGCTTTAATTTTGCGACTGTCTTGACTAAATCCTATAATTTCTAAATTTTCATCACCACTTAATAAAATTCCATTTGTGGCATTAATTATTTCCCTTACATTCATTTTTTCACCCTAAATCTCTTCACCAGCTATTTCTGGTATATCACTTTCTAATATCTGTCTCTTTCCATCTAATCCAACTACTTCATAACCAATATTTCCCTCTTGGTAAATTGATGTTAAAACTAGAAGTTTATCGCCTACTACCTCAAATGTCAATTTTCCAATGCTTTCGATCGTATAAAGTTTTTTTACCTTCTTACCTTCAAGCGTCATCGTATAAATCACATTACCATCATGAACAACTAAATGGTCATCAACGATATTAACTAGCTGCAAATTATTATTTTCATAAACATCACTATGATTTCCATCTAGATCACATTTAATTAAACCTTTATCATTTATATAATATAAATACTCACCATCATAAGTATATGTGTTAGTATTACTTGCTAGAGCTCTACGATCACTACCATCAAATGTAATTGAGATTAATTCTGAATTTTCATTTATATAAAAAATTCGTTCTCTTTTTTCATCAATGATCAAACTATATGAAACTTCATCATTTATTTTTTTATCTTCATTAGTTGATAAATCAAAGCAATAAACAGATTCATTATCACTATCTTTTTGATAATATATTTTTTCACCTAAATTTTGAACATAATAAACATTAGTTAATAAAACATCATCATTTTTACTTTCCTTATCAACTCGATGATAATCATTATTTTCATCAAGATAATAATAATATTTACCGTCATCTTTAAAATCTGTTAAAGCAAAATCATATACATGTTCGCGATTATTCAACTGCTTATCATAAACAATCAATTCTTGATTCATTACAATATAAACCTTATCTTTATTAACATAACTTACTGCCAATCCATTATTATTAGTAGCTTGAGCATATTGACTTGTTTCTTCATCAATCGTTAAAACAGCATCTTCATATGCCTGTTCATCAACACCCTGCTGATCCGCTAATTCGATTGGATTGGCATTCAAATACCCATTGATTGCAACACTAATAATCAACAACACAACAAAAACTGTCCAGATAATCGGATTTTTCCAATAATTTTTCTCTTCATTAATTTGGTCATGATCATTATTTTGGACTGTGTCACATATTGGACAACGATCCTCATCCACCAATAAAGGAGCTCCACATTTCTTACATCTTTTATTTTCTTCCATTTCATCACCTGCTTTTTAATGTTTTTATTTTATCATATTACTAGATCAAAAAAAAGTAGACTTAATTGTTTAGATTAAGTCTATTCAAAAAGCTTACTCATATTATAACCATCACTTATATACCAGTTATATTCATCATCATTACTTCTGTAAATTATCTTGTCACCAGCTACATTAAATTCATAAATATCACTATCAATTAAATATATTTCCTCATCATCAAAATTATGATAGTATAAATCATTTTCCATATCAGTATATACAATTCCATTATTTGTAACAATAAAATTATAAATATCACTTTCATCAAGATAACTTATAGAATCATCTATTTTCGTATCATAGGCTTCGATACCATTAATATTACTATAATAGATAACTCCATCATCAACATAAAAATTACCTATTGCATAAAGATCATATTCATTTTTGAATCGTCCCTCTAAATCGATTGCCCTAATAGCTCCATCTACTTCAAAATAAATAAGTTCTGTTTTAAAATCAAATGCTAAATAATAAATATCATGGCTGTCTATTAACCGGCTTTCACCATTTTCATATAAATATAACTTCATTTCATTGGTATACAAAAAACGATGATTTTTTATTGGTAAAATATTTTCATCATAAAATAATTCCTCAATATTCCCACTATTTATATCGTAACGTTTATATATACCAAAATTATCATAGTAAATGTAATTATCTTCAATATAAATATTTCCACTCAAACTATCTGAGATAAAATCAATATTTTCTATTTTTTCAAAAGATCGGTCCGCCTTCTTTAGATCATAATCACAACCTAAATAAAGTTCATCATTATCTAAAAACACTACACTTCCCTGCTGAAAATTACCTGCCATCATCAAATCATTATTATTACCATTAATACTCATTTCTTTTATATCAACCATTTCAACATTAGCTTCATCACTAACAAACAAATTAAAAAGTGCTCCCCATAAAAATATTATTCCTAAGACTATTGCAATTAAATTCTTTTTTTCTCGATCCCGTTTAACTGTTTTTTTGTGATTTCTAGTTAATTTATCTCTCGCTTCTTCAAAGCGTTTCTTTATATCATTATCACTTTCTTGATAATCATACATCTCCTGACTTTGATAAACATGAGTCGTTGCTGTATGTTTTGAATAATCTAGATCATCTTTAAGATAATATTTTTTATTAATGTCATCTTTTTTTAAATATTTAGTTGGATTCCCACAATTAGGACAATTACTTTGACCATAATGAATTATTGTTGTACAAACACTGCAGCGATTTATCTTTCCCTGATGATATCCACACAGCGGGCAAACCAGCATATTTTTTATTTCATTACCACAGTTGTCACATTTCATAAAATCACTTCCCCTAAAATAATTGTATCATCCAGCTTTCAAATGTCCAACATAAAAAGCACTAAATAATTAGTACTTTTTAAACAACTAAATTAATGATAATACATAATAACGGAATTGTAATTAATGATAAAGCTGTTGATAAAAAAACTATTTCAACTGCTAGTTTGGCATCACCCGCATATTTTTCTGCTAATATTGCAGTTGTCGTACCAGCCGGCATCCCTGCCAGCACAGTAGATACAGCGGTAACTAATGGTGGTATATCAACCAAAACACATCCTAAAAGAACTAATAACGGAATAAAAATCAAACGAATAAAACTATAATAGAAAGTTAATTTGTTGATGACTTCTTTGATGCTGATTTCCGCTAAAATTCCTCCTATTACAATCATCGACAACGCCATATTACAGTTGCTCAACGCTTTAATTGTAATATCTAAATAATTTGGCAGCTGCACTTGACTTATCATTATGATCAAGCCAATAAATACAGCAATAATACAAGGATGCGTAATAACTTTTTTTATTACATCTTTACCTTTAGCACTAGTAAAACAAGCAACACCACCAGACCACATCACAATTCTTTGGGGAATAAGATAAATTGAAGCAAATAACAAACCATTTGACCCATATAGACCTTGAATTAAAGGTGAGCCCATAAATCCCGCATTAGAACAAATCGTTCCATACTGCAAAACACTTTGCTGGCTAGGTAATGCTTTAACAAAAAAATATTTTCCCAAAAAAGAACATACTAATTGAATTACAATTGAAACAATTAAAACCATTAAACCACTTCTAATAATTTCTCCATCCATTTTAATCATAAAAGAATATATAATATTAGCAGGTAAAATAACGTATATAACTAAATCTGTCAAACTTTTTCGGTTTGCACTAGATATAATATTTAATTTTCTTAAAACATATCCTACGATCATCAAAAAAAAGATTTCTATTTGTAAATCTATCAAATTATTAAAATCAACCACAATACCACCTCTTTGGCCCTAATCATAAACCAAAATAAAAAATATGTCATCTAAAAAATGCAAATATTGTTATAATGGAGATATGAAAAATTATGTTTATATCATTAAATGTGCTGATAATACATATTATACCGGCTGGACAACTAATATAGAAAAAAGAATTATTGTTCATAACAGTGGTAAAGGAGCCAAATATACCAAATCACGCCGTCCTGTAAATCTAGTATATTTTGAAGAACTAGAAAATAAGAGCCTTGCTTTAAAGCGTGAACATGCAATCAAACAATTAACGAGAAAACAAAAGGAGGATCTAATTAAGTTAGCAAAGGCTAATAAATAGTTTCAAATCGATAAATAAAATGCTATACTAAATGTAGAAAGAAGGTTAAGTATGAAATTAAACAGAAATGATCTCTGCTGGTGCGGCAGTCAAAAAAAATACAAGAAATGTCATCTTCAATTAGATGAAAAACTAGAACAATTAAAACATCAAGGCAAAAAAATCCCAACTCATAAAATGATAAAAAACGAAGAACAAATCAAAGGAATAAAAAAAGCTGCTGTTGTCAATTCAGGGTTATTAGATTACATTGAAGAAAACATCAAAGCAGGCATGGCTACAGAAGAAATAGACATCATGGCAAAAGAATACACTGAAAAACACAATGCTGTATGTGCTGATTATCATTATTGCGGTTATCCCAAACATATATGCGTATCCATCAATGATGTAGTTTGTCATGGTATCCCTTGTAAGGAAGAAATTTTACAAGAGGGTGATATTGTAAACGTTGATGCTACAACTATGGTAGATGGCTATTATGCTGATGCTTCGAGAATGTTTATAATTGGTAAAACATCTAAAGAAGCTGAAAAATTAGTCAAAGATACTAAAAAAGCTTTAGAACTAGGAATTCAATCCATTATCCCTTATCAAAGCTGTATCGGTGATATTGGTAAAGCTATTGAAACCTTCGCTAATGCTAATGGATATAGTGTTGTCAGAGAGTTTTGTGGTCATGGAGTAGGATTAGCCATTCATGAAGATCCCTATGTGTTTCATTTTGAACCAAATGAATCAACCGTGACGATTGTACCAGGTATGGTTTTTACGATTGAACCAATGTTGAATCTCGGTAATCGCGATGTTTTTGTCGACGCTGATGATGAATGGACTGTATATACTGAAGATGGCAGTCTTTCTGCACAATGGGAACATACTCTTTTAGTAACTGAAACAGGTGTAGAAATTTTATCCAAATAAAAACATCCTCTTGGATGTTTTTATTTAACATTAATAATTACATACTCACTTGGTGCCCCAGTTTTAATTGGATAGCGCCATCCTGCCATTCCTGAAGAAGTAATCGCTGTAAAATCATGAATAGTTCTTTGTCCTCGAATCAAAGTATCACTAGTAAGAGATTGAACTATCCCCATCGGAAATAACTGACCACCATGAGTATGTCCTGATAATTGTAAATCAATACCTAAAGCAGCATTTTCATCTAAATCAAGGGGCTGATGATCTAAAATAATCGTATAATTATTACGCTTATCTTCAGGAATCATCGCTAATAACTCTGAGGTTGCTAATCGCGGGTTATTTCCCCAAAAGCTTGCATCTTTACGCCCAATAATATTTATTTTATCTAGAGTTATTACTTCGTCTTCTAATACCGTAATCCCATTTTTTTCTAGGTTTTCTTTAATTTCTTCTGGTCCAAATGCCACGTCATCAAAATTACGAGAACCATTATCGTGATTTCCATACACATAATATATACCTAACTTATTTTTTATTGTTGATAAAGCTTTACTAGCATCAACCATATCATCTAATGGCGTGTTTTCATCAAATATATCCCCAGTTAAAACCACTAAATCAGCATTTAATTCACTCATTTCATCACAATATTTTTGTAATTGTAAAACATCTAGAGAAGTTGACATATGTAAATCAGCAATCTCAATAATTTTTAGATCATCAATCTTATCACTTGATAGATCATAAGTAGTAGCTACAACATGCTTAATATTATAATATCCATATCCTAGACATAAAACTGTTACTAATACTCCCAAAATTCCCGTTATAAAAGTAAATCGATAAATATTAAATCTTTGCAGCCAAATATTCAAAAATTCTAATATTAGTGTAATAACTAATAAATGATAATAAATCACGCCATATAATTCAAGCGTATTCATTGCCGGGATAGAAACTATTGTAATGATTATGGCTAATATAATGATATAAAATCGGTTAGTATGAATATTTAAAACCGAACGCATAAAACGATTAATAAAAAATGTAAAATAAATAACTCCTGGAATAATAGCAATTAGACCCATATATCGATACATCAAATTCCCCCTTTATTTATATTATCTATAATTAGATTTATTATACATTTTATCAAAACCAATAACTATTATTTTTATATTATAACTCATATTTATCAATTATATTTTAATAGTTTTCCTAAGTTTTAAAAGTATTAAACTCAAAAAAAGATTATTTAATTATTATATATGTTTTAAAATTTTGTATGAATACAAAATTTTAGCAAAAACTATATTGATAGCTTTGCTATTAATATTTATCAGTTTGAAATGAGAGATATGATGAAAAAATACTTATTACTTTTTATATTTATTATTAGTACCATGTTTCTTAACAATGTTCATGCAAATACTAATGATGCCACTTTAGTATTACTAAAGGAAGAAAATCTTGAAACTGCAGGAACTATTATCACTGCTAAAATACCTCATATTATCAATGTAAAAGATGAAAAAGTTAAAAATGATATTAATACTTTAATTAATCAAACCATTGATAATTTTTTAAACGAATCAAAAAAGAATGATGAAAATTCTGATTCGAAATATAAAGTAATAGTTGATATCACTTATCAAAATTACTACAGTGATGATAAAATAATATCTTTTTCTATTGATTTTACACAAAGTATGGCTGATAGTTACTTACAAAAAAAATTTTTTACTATCGATCTTATAACTGGTGAAATATATCAAATAGAACATTTTTTAGGTAAAAATTATCAAAATATTATTTTAAACGCTGTTAAACAGCAAGTTGCTGCAAACAAAGAAAAATATCCTAATCTAGCATATTTCGATGAAGCTATAAACAATTTAAAAATTACATCTGACCAAGCTTTCTATATCAACAAGAATAATCAGATCGTTGTTGTCTTCAATCAATATGAAATAGCACCAGGATATATGTCACTTCCTGAATTTATAATCAAATAACTGATAAATATAAATCCTCCCTAAGAAGGAGGATTTATTATAAAGAGTATCATACATTATTATAATACTTAAATAGTATTATCTTTCATCCATTGGTATAAATTCTTTTTCTTCCATAATACTTTTATATGCGGGACGAATAATCTTATCAACATTGATCAACTCTTCAATTCGATGTGCTGACCAGCCTACGATTCTTGCAATCGCAAAAATTGGTGTATAAAGTTCCACTGGAATACCTAACATACTATAAACAAAACCACTATAAAAATCTACGTTAGCACTTACCCCTTTATAAATATGCCTTTTTTTAGCAATTACTTCAGGAGCTAATTTTTCAATCATCGTATATAATGCATAATCATCTTCATGATGCTTTTCTTTTGCTAATTGATTTACAAAACTTTTAAAAACCTGAGCTCGTGGATCAGATAATGAATAAACAGCATGTCCCATACCGTAGATCAATCCTTGATGATCAAACACTTCTTTATCTAATATTTTTCCTAAATATTCTTTAACTTCATTTTCATCCTTTAAATCATGGACATTCTCTTTAATATTTTTTATCATTTCCATGACCTTAATATTAGCTCCACCATGTTTAGGTCCTTTTAGAGATGATAGAGCAGCCGCAAAAACAGAATAAGTATCGCTACCTGCCGAAGTTACGACTCTTGTCGTAAATGTTGAATTATTTCCACCGCCATGTTCCATATGAAGAACTAGAGCAACATCTAAAACTTGGGCTTCTAATTGTGTATACTTTTTATCAGGCCGTAACATCATCAAAATATTTTCTGCTGTTGATAAATTTTCATTAGGATGATGAATATACATACTATCACCTAACTCATAATGGTTATATGCATGATATCCATAAACTGCTAAACATGGTAAAACTGCAATTATATTAATACATTGTCTCAAAACATTACTTAAAGACTGATCAGAAATATGTTCATCATAAGCAGCTAATGTTAATACACTTTTTGTTATAGAATTCATAATATCTTGACTTGGCGCCTTCATAATAACATCTCTTGTAAAATTAGTTGGCAACTCATTAGATAATGCTAGTATTTCTTTAAAATCATTTAACTCCTTTTGATTCGGTAATAATCCAAACAGCAATAAATATGCAACTTCTTCAAAACCAAATCTTCGAAAAGAAAAATCTTTAACTAAATCAATCACATCATATCCACGATACCATAATCGTCCATCAACAGGCACTTTTTGACCATCAACCATTTTAAAAGATTCAATTTTAGAAATGTTAGTTAATCCCGTCAAAACCCCATTTCCATTTTGATCCCTCAAACCTCTTTTTACTCCGTGATCTATAAATAACTGAAAATCAATATTATCAGTTTCCAAAACCATCTCATTATATTTATTTAAATGCTCTAAATATTCATCTTTGTTCATAAAATTCCTCCTTTCATACAAATATTGAATATGTATTAGATAATATCATACTTTTTTGAATTCAAAATGAATAATAGTATATATTATATCAGCTTTGAAGAGTAAATTTTTTAGTTTAAGCAATTTTATGATTAATATCTTAAATGTTTATGACTGTTATATTTTTTCTGCTTTTTTGGGCAAAAAGACCCTGTTAATTTTTTACTTTTTAAGGTCCTCATGGTACAATATCTATAGAGATATTCTACTTAGATGTAATGGTTGCGCTATTTCCCTTACATCACTTACACTTAGGGCTTGTGTCCTAAGTGCTTCTTTTATTCTTAGCGCTATTTTATGTATCGTTTCAAATATCCCCCTGTTCCTTTCATAGTGCTCCATTAACTGTATGATCATATGGGTCATCAACAACAGTATAAAATGTCCCTTTACTGCATTTTCATCATAACTGTAGACATGTCCCAAATTATACCCTTTGTTTTTTAAATCATTGAATCCCCTGTTTTCTATCTTCCATCTCTTTCTTCCTGTTTTGATCATTTTTTCTATACTGTTTTCATTGATTTTAAAATTCGTTGCGTACCAATATGTCTTCCCTTTTGTCCTGAGTCTTATCATATACAATTTCATTTTCTATTGGTTCAAAATCCAATGGTATGACTATGTTATCTCTTTCTATAACAGCTAAAAACATCATTGTATAATGTCTTGTCCTGTTATGATGTTCTTTTTTATGCTTCCCTCTATCTTTTGAGCCTTCCTTGAAAACAGTTCTACTCCATCTACGATGACATGATAATATTCGTTATTTATTTTGAATCCGTCAAAAAACTTTTTATTCATGAGATGTCTGACCATTTCATACAGGATATTTCTTAACTGATTGATCTCTACTTCTTTGAGATAATTATTTATCGTATCTCCATGTGGTATTTCTTCTAATTCTTTTCCAAAAAAGAAGTTTGAATGATTTGATGACATTATCATTGTTAAGTTCTCTATTGATTTCCTTCATGCTTTTCAACTGACAACAGTAGCTTATGATTCTCGTAAAAAGTATTTCTTCCTGCTTATAGGTGATATAACTTTGATGTCTTGGATCATCAATCAGTGATAACTGCTTATTGAAATCAGGAAAATAATGTCTAATGATTTTGATAAGTTCTTTAAAACTTCCAAAACTGCTTTCTGAAATTCTTTTTTCTTTCTTTTTAGCCAGAAAAAAATTTACTTGTCGTTGCTGATATTATATAAACAAAAATCCTTCTTGATAGAAGGATTTTTAATAATTTTCTTTTCTACTTATAAATACATAACCTGCTGCCATTAACATAACAGTACCATAAACACCTATTAAAGATGTATCCCCAGTTTGTGGTGCACTAGGCTGCACCGGATTTTCTACTTGTTCAACATCAACCGTTTCTTTTACAGAAATTTGTTTTGCAATCCAATCAAATACAGAAATTCCACATTCATCACATTTAGATGCATTATTATCAAAATATGTCCAAGACCAATGACCATCATATTGATAAGGATTTTCATTCTCATCAAAATATAAACCTGATGTATCCACAACGTGTTCAGTTACAGAAACATGTAAATTACTTGCATTCATTGCTCTCAAGCGTTCAATAGTTGGAATTTCATGATCTACAGGTGGTACTGTAGTATCATCTAATGAATAAATAAAGAACATTGGTAAATCTTTAACAGCTTCTAATTGTTCATCTGAAATAACTTTATCTGGAACCGCTTCACAGATTGGCACGATTGCATCATATTCATTTGGATAAGCCATAGCCATCAAAAATGTCATATATCCACCATTTGAACATCCTGCAATAACAACTTTATTAGCCCCAACTTCTTCTTTATAAGCATTAATTAGCTCATGTAATGATTCTTGATAATATGATGTCCCGTCAGCTATAATATTTCCATTATTGAAATTACTCTTTGTACCATCTTTATCCATCCAATATGTTGGACACTGAGGGACTAACACATGTGCTCCTCCAACAGTATTTTGAAATTCTTCACCGGCTAAAGCAGTCACTTTATTCGCTAAAAGTGTGACATATGGATCGGTATTTGTAGTTCCTCCCTCACCAATTCCATGTAACCATACTACTAATGTATCAGATGCTTCTGCAGGTGAATATGATGCATATTTATAACTAACACCATCACTTGCCTGATAAGCAGCTTGTTTAAACATATCTGCAGCTGTTGATTTTTTAGTATATTCTTTATCAATATTAAATGATGTTACGACTTTACCATTTGAAGTAAGCGCATTATCTTGAGCTAATTCAATTGTAAAATAATATGGATTAGCATAATTATTATACAAATCAGGAATTGTAAATACTAAAGGTGAAGCAACAGTTGGACTAACTGCTAAATCTAATGTTACATATTTTGATGATTCATCTACTTCATTTCCACTAGCATCACTTAAATATGCTTCTTCGACAATACGTTCTTCATCTTTTTGTGCTAGAGGTATCGCTGTTTCTTGAGTTGTTTCGACAACTTTGAAAGTATTTGTAGAAACTTCATCTATTTCATGATCCAATGAAACAATAATTTGTTTAGTGGCACATCCCCAATCATACCCCTCAACATAAATACTATATGTACCTTTGATTTCAACCTCTTCATCAGCATTAACGATAGAAATTGTTGAAATGAACATAAAAGCACATATAAAACAACTTAAAATTTTCTTTATCATTTCTCTTCCTCCTTATTTTTCGGTGCTATTTTAACATTTAAGAACCCTAAATAAATGTTAAATCTTCACCTAATTGAGGTTATTTTCTCATCTTATCTCTATATTTAGCGGGTGTACAATTATATTTTTTTTTGAAAATTTGAGTAAATGATTTTAAATTAGGAAAGCCATGAAGATATGAAATTTCAATAATTGAATATTCAGAAAACAAAAGATCTTTACGAGCGTTTTTTAAACGTACTGAATTGATATATTCTTTAACAGTCATATTTAAACTTATTTTAAAATACTTTGATAAATATCCCGAAGATATATGAAAATGATCTGCAATTTGACCAATTGATAAATCTTCATTATAATGCTCATCAATATATTTTGTTATTCTAATAATTCTTTTGTCATGCTCTGATTGAATCATAAAAGGATAGTCTTTGCGTTTACATAAAGCTTGAGCAAAAAGAATATAGAGAAGATGTAAAATATAACTTTTTATCTCTATATCTTTAAACTTATTTTCATTTTCATAAGCAAGAATTATATGATAAATATCTTTTAAAACCTCATGTTGTGTTTGAAAATCTGGTTGCATAAAATAATAATTATCGATTTCACTAAAATTTTGTTTAATAAAATCATAATTAATTTGTAATGCATATCCTTTATATATTTCTGTCTCCTCTGTATGCGCCATACCATGAATTTCTTGCGTATTAACAATATAAAAGGTCCCCTCTTTAACAATAATTTCTCTTGTATCTATATGCAGTTTCAACTCCCCTAATATCGGCATTAAAATTTCAATACTATTATGCCAATGTTTTGCAGTCTTAGTAAGATGATCTTCAAAATATAAATCGATTAGTTTAATTGGTAAATCATAATCAAGCTCTATTTTCTCATACTGTATCATATTATCTCCTACTTTATTTTTATATTTCTTATTAAAAATATAACACAAAAATATATGATCAATCCAAACTTTTTTAATATTCAAGAAAAATAATAAGAGCACAGGATAATCTATGCTCTTAAATAAATGAGCACAGGATAATCTATGCTCTTAAATAAATAATTTTATTGATTTTCATTATTTTTCATATTTTTAAATGCTGTTGACAACATTAATTTAATTCGATTTAACTGATTAACTTCACTTGCCCCTGGATCATAATCAATTGCAACAATATTACTTTCAGGATAAGCCTTACGTAAAGCTTTGATTGCACCTTTACCAGTAACATGATTTGGTAAACAAGCAAACGGCTGCATACAGACAATATTTGGCGCTCCTGATTCTATTAATTCAATCATTTCACCAGTCAAAAACCAGCCTTCACCTGTTTGATTCCCAATTGATACGATCGTACTTGCTTTATCAGCTAAGTGTTTGATTGCAGTTGGAGGATCAAAACGTTTAGATTTCTTTAATGCTTTAATCATATCATGACGTAATAGATCAACAAACTTCATTGCAAGATTGCAAAGTCTAACTGCATTTTTAGATGCATGAAAATGTTTATTTTCAAAATCTGTACTATAAAAACAATATTGGAAGAAATCAATTAGATCTGGCATTACAGCTTCGCCACCTTCACGTTCAATAATTTCAACAATTTCATTATTTGCAGTAGGGTGGAATTTAACTAAAATCTCACCAACTAAACCAACTCGTGGTTTTTTTATGTCTAATATTGGTAATTCATCAAATTCTTTAACGATTTGATAAACATTTTTTCTAAAAGTAGAAATATTACCATTTTTTACATTTTCCTGACAACGTGTTACCCAAGATTCATATAATTCATTAGCACTATTAGCAACTGCCTCATATGGTCGAACACGATATAAAATTCTCATAAATAAATCACCATACATTGCTCCAATAATAACCTTTTTGGCTAATGGTAATGTTATTTTGAAGCCTGGATTATTTTCAAGTCCCTGTAAATTAGCTGAAATCACTGGTACTTGCGGCATTCCTGCATCCTGCAAAGCTTTTCTAATAAAGGCGATATAGTTAGTTGCTCGACATCCCCCACCTGTTTGTGAAATGATTACAGCTGTTTTATCCAAATCATACTTACCGCTCAATAATGCTTCCATAATTTGTCCCGTTACTAAAATACTTGGATAGCAGGCATCATTATTTACATACTTCAATCCTGCATCAACTGCTCCTTTATCGACCGAAGGCAAAACTACTAAATTATATCCAGATTCTTGCATTGCTGTTTCAATAAATTGAAAGTGTATAGGTGACATTTGTGGGCATAAAATTGTATACCCTGATTCTTTCATTTCTTTTGTAAATGGAACTTTTAATGGTTGATATTTAGGATAAATTTGTCTTTTATTTTTAGCTTGTTTTTCAATTGTTGCCTTAAGTGAACGAATTCTAATTCTAATTGCCCCTAAATTGCTACCTTCATCTATTTTTATTAATGTATATATTTTATGACGAGCTTTTAAAATATCTGCTACTTGATCGCTTGTTACAGCATCCAAACCACATCCAAATGAAGTAAGCTGAATCAACTCAAGATTAGGCTGAGTTGCAACAAATGATGCTGCCCGATATAGTCTTGAATGATAAGTCCATTGATCCACTACCCGCAACTGATCTAGATCCTTATCTAAATGACAAATACTATCTTCTGTTAATACCGCCATTCCTTCAGCAGTAATCAAATCAGCTAATCCATGATTAATTTCTGGATCAACATGATATGGTCTTCCTGATAAAACAATTCCTGTTAAATTATTTTCTTTGATATATTTTAAAACTGTCTCTCCTTGTTCTTGGATATCTTTACGACATTTTGCTAATTCATCATATGCTGCATTAATTGCTGCCTTTAATTCTTTATCATCAATACAAAATGCTTTTAATTCATTTTTTAAGTTATTAAATAATGTTTTTGGATTACTCAAATCCATAAATGGATTACGGAATATTACTGAACTATCAGCTAAGTTATCAACATTATTTCGAATAACTTCTGGATATGATGTTACAACAGGGCAGTTATAATGATTATTAGCATTATCAAACTCTTTTCGTTCATAAGCTAAACTAGGATAAAAAATATATTTTACGCCTTTTTCAATTAATGCTTCAATATGACCATGAGCTAATTTTGCTGGATAGCAAACACTTTCAGAAGGAATCGATTCAATTCCTTTTTCATATATTGCTTTACTAGAACGTGGTGATAAAACCACACTAAATCCTAATTTAGTGAAAAAAGTATGCCAGAAAGGATAATTTTCATACATATTTAAAACACGAGGAATACCAACTTTTCCTCTAATTGCCTGTTCTTTATTTAAAGAACGATAATTAAAGACACGACGATATTTATAATCAAACAGATTTGGTAATTTCTTTGTAGATACTGGTATATTAGCACCTCGTTCACAACGATTCCCACTAATATATTCACTATTATCATTAAATGTAGATACTGTTAACATACAGTGATTTGTACATTTTTGACAATATCTTATTTCACTATGACAGCAAAATTGCTCTAATTCTTCCTTAGTAAGTAGTGTCGTTGGTTGCCCATGATAACTTTCACGAGCTAGCCGGGCAATTCCAAACGCCCCCATTAAACCAGCAATATCAGGACGAATTGCATTAACTCCAGCTTCTTTTTCAAAAGCTCTTAAAACTGCTTCATTATAAAATGTTCCTCCTTGAACTAAAATACTATCTCCTAAATCATCTTTACTTCTAAGCTTAATAACTTTATATAAAGCATTTTTTATTACAGAATATGATAATCCAGCACTAATATCTTCTACTTTAGCCCCCTCTTTTTGAGCTTGTTTTACTTTAGAATTCATAAAAACAGTACAACGGCTTCCAAGATCGATTGGCGCTTTAGAATTCAATGCTAAAGAAGCAAACTCACTTACTTCATAACCTAATGATTTTGCAAATGTTTCAATAAAAGATCCACATCCACTTGAACATGCTTCATTTAATAAAATATCTTGAATGATTCCATCTTTGATTTTAATGGCTTTCATATCTTGACCGCCAATATCTAAGATAAAGCTAACATCTTTTTTAAAATATGTAGCAGCTTTGTAGTGAGCCATAGTTTCAACTTCACTCATATCAATTTTCATCGCTGCTTTAATCAAAGCCTCACCATATCCTGTTACACCACTATACACTAATTTTACCTGCGGTGGTAAAAGATCATATATTTCTTTTATAATCTTAACAACAACATTTAATGGATTTCCTTCATTAGAATCATAAAATGAATATAATAATGAATCGTTATCATCGATCAATACTGCTTTAGTTGTTGTTGATCCAACATCAAGTCCTAAATATACATTACCAATATAACTTTTAAGATCATTTTTTCTAACCTTATCAATATAATGACGATGTCTAAATTCATTCCTATCATCATCATCTACAAATAATGCTGGTAATGTATTTTCATTAGCTAACATACTATCATCAATATTTTCTAATTTATTAATCAGTGTTTCAATATCCGTTATACTTGTTTCTTCCTTGGCTAATAGCGTTGCTCCCATCGCAACAAATAATTGTGAATTATCAGGAAAAATGATATCTTCATCTTTAAGATTTAAAGTTTCTATAAAACGCTGTCTTAGTTGATCCAAGAAAAATAATGGTCCACCTAAAAACGCAACTTTACCCCTAATTGGTTTCCCACAAGCCAAACCACTAATCGTTTGATTAACTACAGCTTGAAAAATAGAAATAGCGATATCTTCTTTGTTGGCACCTTCATTGATCAAAGGCTGTACATCTGTTTTGGCAAACACTCCACAACGTGAAGCGATTGGATAAATCATCTGATAATTTTTTGCTAATTCATTAAGTCCCTTAGCATCAGTTTGTAATAATGATGCCATCTGATCAATAAAAGCTCCTGTCCCGCCTGCACAAGTACCATTCATTCTTTGCTCTAAAGAACCTTGGAAATAAGTAATCTTAGCATCTTCTCCACCTAACTCAATAGCTACATCGCATTCAGGTATATATGTTTCGATTGTTTTCGTACATGCTATTACTTCTTGAACAAATTTAATATCTAAATATTCAGAAAGTGATAATCCTCCAGATCCGGTCATTACAGCAGTTATTTTAAGATTACCAAATTTTGTTAATACTTCATTTATTAATGTTTTAATTGTAGCCTGTATATCTGAATAATGACGCTCATATTTTGAATAAATACATTTATCATTTTGATCTGTAATATAAATTTTTATCGTAGTTGACCCAACGTCAATTCCCATGTAATAATTCTTTTCCATTTTGTTCTCCTACTCTAAATTCTTTTTTATCTTACTCATTAATCTTATTAAATCATTGATTTCCTGTTCATCTAAATCTTTAACTAATATTTTCTCAAGCTTTTGAATATGTGCTTCTAAAGTATTGCTAAATTCATAAGCTTTATTAGTTAATACAATTTGTTTTAATCTAGCATCATAACCAACGTTGACTCTTTCAATATATCCATTACTTTCCAAACATTGTAACAATCTTGTTGCACTTGAACGTCGAATATTAAATGTAAGTTCAATATCTTTTTGAAAAATATCTTTATTTTGATGTTCACAAAGATATCCTAGAACTAATCCTTGTGGACCAGTTAAATTGTTATGTTCTTTACTAAAGCCGATCTCATTTAAACAACGACTGATCATATTTGCTAAAATTCTTATTTCCATTCCAATATGTTTTTCATCCATCATTTTTCTCCAACTTTGTTAGTTTGCTAACATTATATACTAATGTCGAAAGATGTCAACTTTTATGCTTTCATAATATGAAGAAAATTACAAATGTTTTAAATAATATTAAATTACAAAAAATTCAAATCTTTTAAATTGATTTGAATTCATTTTAATCATTATTTGAAATTTTATAAAAATATCGACATAGACTTATCACAACTGCACTTTTCATCAACTCAGTATTTACCCATAGAGCTAAATCATAAAAACTTCGATCTGAAAAGGCCATTTAGTATATTGCTTTGATTGCAATTGTTCAAGAGTCAAACCAGATATTTTTTTATCCACTAATCATGTAAATAAACAATTTCTTCAATACTCTACTTTATGCTTCCTGACCGCTGAACGTCTTCCATATTTAATTCACCCTCACCAAATGAATGATCCAGAACCTTCCGCCACCAATAAATAGTATGCCATATCATCCAGGCTACACTAGCTGATTCATGATATTTATCATTTTGCGGATGGTCCACCTGCCATTTACCATCTAAAAATCGAATCTATAGACCATTTTGTTCTTTACACCATAAAGTTTCATCATCCATTAAATCTTTAACATGATCTAAAAATGATTTCCAGCTAATATCTAATTGAAATAAAATGTTTTCTACTCGCATCCTTTTCTCCCTAATCATTACTAAACTTTTCTAATAACTCATTTTTATTTTCTATTATACTTTGATATGTAAATAAATATCCTAAAAAGCACCAGGCTAATGTTGCCGATAAAGAATATATATAGAACACTCCATAATCAGACAATCCCCCTATAAATTCACTTAAAACAATCATTACAAACATCTGAATAATGAAATATATTTCTTTACCATGACTTTTTTTCAACACATTAAAACACATTAAAACACATTTAATAAAAAATATTACAAACAAAATAAATCCTATTAAACCTGTCGTTACTAACGCCTCAAGAAAAACATTATGACTATGAACAACCTGAACTGCCCAATATTCAATAACATCTGTCTCCCGGCTTCCAATTTTTTTAAAATTATTAGCCCCAATACCAATCAAAGGCTCATCACGCCATATTTCTAATGCCGTTTTAGTCAATGAAATACGTCCGTTAGAAACCTCATCAATTATTGTCAACCCTTTATTAAAATCATCAACATTACCAGATATTAATAAATGCACTGCTTCTTTGATTTTATCCGTTTGAAAACGACTTGTCTCTTTTGAAGCAATTCCTTGCATCTGTGGGACAATTTCTACAAGCTGTTGTCCAAATAAACTTGCTGATACAATTACTGCTACTAAACCAGATACTAGCATTAATCTTTTAAACAAAGTATACGGTCTTCGTCGAATTAAAAAATAATAGCCGACCATGATAATTATAACAACTAAAATTATTAATGCTACACGACATTTTGTCAAAAGAATATAAACAATTTGTATGCCAATATTGATTAGATACCAAAATTTACCTCGAAATTTCTCTCTTACAGCAATTAGTGCCAATACAATTGTAATACACGCTAAAAAAGCTGCTGGATTACAATTAAAATAAATACCGAACAAACGACTTCCAACCATTCCTAGAGTCCAGCCATTAGCTAAGCTCGAATAATGAACTATATACATGCCAATTGAAATTATCGATGCTGATCCAACTAAAATATTGACAAGAGGAATGATTGCTTTTACCTCATCAAAAATATCATTTTTCGTCATTGATCGAGGATTATTAAAAACTAAAAAATATATAACTAACTGCATGATTGCAATTACATATGAATTTAAATCGCTATAACTATTTTTCAGTGTTGCAATCAACAATACAATTCCTTGAATCATCATCAAGATACTGTAATTATTTTTTATTCCAAATTCTTTTTTATAAATATCATGAATAATAATTATAATTGCCCACAATAATAATGGTAAAAACAAATAATTAATTTCAATACCAAAATAACCTAAAGCTAAAGTATTGATAAACATATATATAATAAAACATAATTTATAGTATTTGTGATTAAAAACCATTTTCTTCTATCTCCAATTTATTAATCTTATTATACCATTATTATAAAAAAATAAAATAAAAAGGAGCTCGAATATTTAAGCTCCTAATGTGTTAATCCTTTTAATTCACTATCCTTGATTTCTTTACCTTCTTCTACTTTATTAATCAATTCACGAACTCTTTCGATATGACTTTCAAAAGGCTTCATGACATCAGATTTAGTTCCATACATTGAATACGTCTCATAACAGTCATAGTATTCACCTTCAATTTGAACATTTATAATATTCCAGTCAGCCATATCATTAAGCTGCATATTCAATAATGAGCGAATTTCATCACTTGACATATCAGTTTCAAAAGTACCTTCAAGAGCACTTAATACATTATCAAAATTAGTAATGATCTTTGGTGATAAAGCCTTATCCATCAAAGCTTTTAAAACTTTTTGTTGGTTTCGTCCTCTTGCAAAATCACCTAATTTCAAATGTTTACGCTCTCTTACAAAACATAGCGCTTTATCTCCATCCATTTCATTTATTCCTTCAGTAATATGATAGTTACCATGTAATGTGATAAAATCTTCATCCGATTCCACCGTTATACCCCCTAGAGCATCAACTATATTAGTCATTCCACTAAAATTTGTTCGGACAAAATAATTAATATTCATATCTAACAGATCTTGAATTGTATTAATTGTTTCGCTTGTTCCATAATTACCAGTATGTGTCAGTTTGTCCAATTTTCCATTTGAATGTAACTCTATTTCACAATCACGAGGAATACTTGTCATTAAGATTTGCTTAGTTTTAGGGTTGACAGTAACGATTAGATTAACATCGCTACGAGATACAGTTTTTAAGCTACCATAAACATCAATTCCAGTAACATAAACTGAAAACGGCTTTTCTGTTACATCAGTTTTCTTTGTAGTTACTTCTAATTTAGCATCATAGGTATATGAAGTGATAACTTTAGTTTCATCATTAAAAGCTTCATGATTAACTTGTAACATACTTCGATATTGCTCACCAGCAACGATACAGTCGACTTCTCCACTATATAAAGCATCCGCTAATTCTATATAATTATCATACTTTTGATATTCTTGTTCACCTATTTCATCTTCCATATCGGCTAGAGCAGTTGTTAGAGTTGTTGAATCTTTTTCATAAGTTACACCAAACTTTTTTCCACTTAAAGTTTTTTTAGTAATATCACTATCTTTTAAAGCAATTACAGAAATTACATATTGTTGTCCTACAGCATCACTTACTTTATTGATAAATCTATCACCCCGTGAAATCATCGTACAGCCAATTACTAAAGTGATACTAATTAATAAACTAATAACTTTCGTAATCACGCTTCTTTTACTTATAGAATCTTTTTTTTCTCCACTGTAAATAATTCCAAAAAAAGCGCACAATAATATCAATAATCCACCAATAATTCCAATTAAATATTTCATTGGAATTAAATTAAGTTTAAAGATAAAATAAACAACGATTATTGAAATAATTAACTGAATACCTAAAATAAAATACTTTGATGTTAAAAATCTTAAAAACTTATTATTTCTCATTTATCTACCTCAACTCCTTATTAGTTTACCCTATGATACCTAAAATATCCAAATTCGTCAAATAATAACAAAATATTCCATATTTAGCTGAAATTTTTAATTACAGATTGTTTTTACTATCTCATTTTTTATAAAGTTTTCAAACTAAAAAGCATAGACGTAATCCGTCTATGCTCTTACTCATCCATCTGTTCAACTGTAGGATCAATTCCTGCTTTATCTAATACAGCATGAACAACATTTCTTTCCCCACTTTCACTACCTTGTGAAGTACAAGTTGATAAAGTAATTACTGGATTTGATAAAGATTGATCAAAATCAACATTAATACTGCTTGTTTTTAACATTTCCTGATAAAAGGACTGAATATCAGTTACCGAAGTATTATATAGAACACTTTTTTCAGGAATAATATGTGCTGCCACTACCTTATATCTGCTTACCGTACCATCTGGTAAATAAATATAAATATATGGATGTTCATTTGCAAAATCTTGATCAGTATATGATTTAATATTATTAAACATCGAACCATTTTTCATATTATGACCATAAATAACTGTGTTTAAATCCACAAATGGATTTTCATTTTCACTTGCGATAAAAATGGAACCAGCTCTAAACTCTTTTTTATCAATATCACTATGAATATAAGTATCATTAGTCTCTCCTTGTAAAATTGGATAACTAACTTTTGTATCTGGGATATCGATCCACCCTTTAACATCAGGATTTCTTTTTAAAAGAGCATCAAAATCAATTTTTTTATATGATCCTTGTTCTGTTGTTTCTTCTGTTACATATGTCTCTTCGATTTTTTTATTACTATCATCCATCTGTTTATATTCTAGTAAAATTGATGCTAGATTATAAGCACTATAACAAAAAACACAAACACATATTAATAAAACAATTTTTCTAATTAAATCCTTAACTCCGGTTGGCTTTATTCTCTCAATAAAACTCTTTTTTTCTTTACTCATTATACATTAAACTTAAACAACATGATATCACCATCTTGACCAACATATTGTTTTCCTTCCTGTCGAATCTTACCAGCTTCTTTTAATGCATGTTCACTGCCATATTCAACCAAATCTTCAAAACTATAAGTTTCTGCTTTTATAAATCCTCTTTGAAAATCACTATGAATGATTCCTGCCATCTCTGGAGCACACATTCCTTCTTTAAAAGTCCATGCTCTTACTTCTTGTACACCTGCTGTAAAAAATGTTCTTAAACCTAATAACTTATAAGCTTCTTTAATTAGTTTATCTAAGCCGCTTTCTTCTATTCCTAAATCTTGTAAAAACAGATCTTTATCTTCCTTCTCCATTCCTACTAATTCACTTTCAATCTTAGCACAGATTGGTACAACATCAGCACCTTCACTAGATGCAAATTCAACTACTTTATTGTAGTGAGGATTACTTGTTGGATCCTCTAAATCTTCTTCTCCTAGATTCGCTACATAGATAATCGGTTTCATCGTAAGCAAAGTATATTGTTTTACAATTGCCATTTCTTCTTTTGAAAAATCAATTGTTCTAGCTGATTTATTTGCTTCAAGCGCTGCTTTTAATTTTTCTAAAATCGCAATTTCAATTTTTGCATCTTTATCTCCTGACTGTGCCTTTTTACCTAAACGGCCAATTCTTCTTTCAACCGTTTCCAAATCTGCAAAAATAAGTTCTAAATTAATAGTTTCAATATCTCTGATAGGATCCACATCACCATCTACATGGGTTACATCTTTATCCCTAAAACATCTTACTACCTCGCAGATAGCGTCAGTTTCTCTGATATTCCCTAAAAACTTATTTCCTAAGCCTTCACCTCTACTAGCCCCTTTTACAAGACCAGCAATATCTGTAAATCCAAATGTTGTGGGAACCGTTTTTTTAGGATTGATCATTTCTGTTAATTTATCTAATCGATAATCTGGTACCTCAACTACTCCTACATTAGGATCAATTGTTGCAAACGGATAATTTGCAGCTTCTACTTGTGCATTTGTTATTGCATTAAATAATGTAGATTTACCAACATTGGGTAATCCAACAATTCCTGCTGTTAATGCCATCTATATCACTCCATTCATATGCCCTTATATTCTACTTAATCTATTGTGAAAAAGCAAGTTTGTTTATTTTATTATAAAATTTCATCATCTTTCCTGCAATGTCTAAAAATAACTTATTGTAATTATTTTCTTTTTATTTTCTATTTTTTAATATATACTTGATATAACGATCACTGTTATATCAAGTAAGAAAAGAGGAAAATAATGTTTGATCAAATTGATATTCACGGCTGCACAATTAATGAAGCCAAAATTAAATTAGATAATTATTTAAACAGTCTTAATCCTTTGATCGATGAAGTTACAGTCATTCATGGCTATTCAAGTAAGATTTTACAACACTATGTAAGAAAACAATATAATCATAAAAAAATACTTCGTAAAATTCTAACTATGAATGCCGGCGCAACTATTTTAATTTTAAAAAGATAAGGAGTTATCATGGAACTATTTTATCAAAATATGCTACAACAAATTCGTAATCACCCAATTTTAGAAAATACAATTATTAGCTTTACTAAATATATACCGATCATTACTTTTATCATTTATCCTAGTATTTTAATTTATTTATTTATAACAAAAAACACACTATTATTTACAACGATAATAAAACCTTTAGCCTCTTTTGTTATTGTTACTATTTTTAGAAAGATCATAAATCGTAAACGCCCTTATGAAGCTATGAATATCGAGCCCCTATTAACACATAAAGCTGGTGAATCTTTTCCTAGTCGTCATACTGTTAGTGCATTTGCTATTGCTTTAGCCTGTTTAAATGTATATCTGCCTTTAGGCATCATAATGCTTATTTTAGCCTTTATCGTTAGTTTTTCTAGAATCTTATGTGGGGTTCATTATATAAGCGATGTAATTTGTGCAATTTTAATTGCCATTTTTGTAGCTATTTTATAATAATATGAGGTACAATAGAACTATAGCGAGGTAAAGCGAGGTAATATAAATGAAAAATAATTTAAATGTTTGGCAAGAATTATATACAGTTATCCAAGAGTGGAACAAAATAAAACCATGGACGTATATTGGGAGTAATGACTGGATCAAAATAAGTTTTGAAAATGAAGATAGTTTTTACTGCTCCATTATGGGACAGATGAATGACTGTATTGGGATTTCAATCTACACAGGTGATGAGGGTTATAGTGATTTAACATCTATTACTGTTGAAGCTGTCGACAAATCGGTAACAAAATATCTAATGTACGATCAAACGTGTTTAACTTTTTATATGGGAGATCGCGAAGAAGTTCCTACTCAACAAAAAAAGATTATTAAAGAATTAGGATTAAAATTTCGCGGACGTGGTAATTGGCCATATTTTATATCTTATAAGAAAAGATATTTCCCATATCACATCAGTGATGAACAAGCACAGACTTTCATTAAAGTAATCAAAAAGTTGATTGAAATTGTAACAGTCTATATAAATCATGAAATTGACGTTAAATTTAATGAGGAAGAAATTATTAATGCTTATCAAAGTAATGGACAATGGTTCTATGAACCTTTATGTTTACCAGAAGCATTTGATAAATTTACTCCAATTGAAATAGATGATGAAGATATTTTACAACAAATCCATTCGGCATCTGACAACAATCATGGTCTTATTATGGATTTAACATATTTGAATATTTCCATCTCTGATAAGAATTATCCACGTCCAATAAATTCGTTATTATTTATTGTTCTTGATGAAGAATCACAAATGATTCTTGGAACTCATTTGCTTGAACCTGAAGATGATGAAATTAATTTAATCTTATCATTTTTAGTAGACTATATTTTAAAAACCGGAAAGCCTAGTCGTCTTTTTGTTCGAAATCCAATTGTTTGGGCTGCAGTGGTAGATATTTGTGAAAAAATCGATATTGAATTAATTGTAACTTCATTACAAATGATTGATTCGATCACAGAAGATATGGTTACTGCTTTGAACAGATAAAACAATAAATCAAATTAGTTCAAGATTGAAAAAGCATGAAATTAAATTCATGCTTTTTTATTTATGCGCTCTTCTTTTCTTGTTTGCAACTAATATCATTAAAGCTACTGTTAATCCTGCTAATGAATATCCTAAGCTCGCACTATCTCCAGTCTTGATACTTGCCATTGTATCTCCGGCTTTTACTGCATTATTTTCTGGATTTGTTACTAATAATCCAGCTAAGGCACTTTCCATTTCTTCTACGGCTGTAGCCACTTCTTCTTCGGTTGCATTTTCATTTGCTAATGTTGCTTGTGCATTTGCCAATGCTTCTTCTACCACTTGCCATGATACCATACTGTAGTTAGCTTCATTTAAACTTTGAGCTCTACTTATTAAGCTGTTTAGTAAGTCCTTGCTTGGTTTTAATCTTAAATCTAAGTATGCTCTTACAATTGCATCATATGCTTCATTTACTTCATCCTGCATTGCATTTTCATCTGCCAATACATTGTTTGCATTTTCTAATCCTGGTGCAAATGCATTCCATGTAACTTCTGTATACATATTTACATCTAAATCACTTATACCATTTACAAATGCCTGTAATTCTGCTTTATCACCTTTAATAAATTCTAACATTTGAATTGCATTAGCTAAACGAGCAAATGCGTTATCAACTTGTGCTTGACTAGCACTATTATTAGCTAAAACTTCTTGAGCCTGGGCTAAAGCTGCATTAAATTTGGTTGCTACTACTGGTACAACTTTTTCTAATTGTTCTTCACTTACATTATTTGCAACTTCTACAGCGATTTCTAATGCTGTTTTATCAACAGTTTTAGGAATCAATACCTTAATAGCATCATTTAGTGCAGCTACCGCTTCATCAATTTCTGATTGTGTACTTGCTGCTTCCAACAATATATTAGCATTAGCTAAAATTGTTATGAAATTATCTTTTTCAACACCATCTTGATAGTTATTCAAATCAATTGTTTTTGCTGCTTCAATCGTTTCAATTAAAAGTGCTTTATTTATTTCCTCATTAATACCAACTATTCGTATTTCGGCTGCACTTCCAAACTCTCCTGAAGTTTCTATTGGAACAATTCTTACATTTGTTGCTTTTACTTTATCAAAAACAGCTACTTTCCAATCATTTGATTTATCCCACTCTCCTTGGTGAACTTTTTCATAAGTCTCTCCATTATCATTACTAATGTAGATTTCATATTTCAAAAACTTTCCATTATCGCCACTTCGTCGTGGTAAATAACGTACTCCACATACTGTTTCTTCATTAGCTAGTTGAATTTCAATCCAGCGATCTTTTATATCAACTATCCCGCCACTGTAATTTGTATGCCAAATACTACTTATATTATTATCTAACACATTCGCTGCCGGCCCTTCACTTCCACTTGTCGAATGCTGACTTTTAGCAATTGCTTTTTGTCCTTCTGTTGAAAGTATCTTACAATTACTCATACTTGTTACTTTAACTGTATAAGTTGTAGAATTAGCCTGCATTTCTGATTTCACAACAATTTTAACGTTTTTCTCCATCAATGCACTATCTAATTTTACTATATAAGTATCCCCATTCTCTACTTTATTGCCATCAACATATACTATAGCTTTTGAACTAGATGATACTGGTTTAATGCCAATTTGTCCAGCTTGTGCTCCAATATCCACAGAATAATCATAGACTGTCTTATCAAATTCTTTATCTAATTTGCCACTAGTTACCTCTAAATCTTTCAAACTGCTATCTTTATCAAGCGTACTTGTATCAACTGCATTTTCTTCAGTTACGATCCAGACTGGATTACCAGCTAAAACCTTTTCTTCTATAATACCATTATAAAAATTAACAGTTACTTTTTTATCATTTAAAAGTTTTACACTTACGTTTGAAACTACGTCTTCAAAAGGAGTAATAGTAATTAAATCATCTGTTACATCAACTGCTGCATTATAAGCTTCAAAAGTTCCATCGGCTTTTTCTACAACATATGCTTTTGTTAAAGCTACTTCACCCATCGCTTTAAACACTTCGTGAACATCGTTATCGCAGGCAGCTCCTTGAACAACGCTTCCTCCCATAGCAGTGTAGCCTGGTACCCATGTATTTTTTGGTGCTTTCCACCAATAACTGATCATTGGTACATATTCTTCGCCAATTGTTTTTCTAATATGTTTTCCTACGATCTTATCATCGATAGATGCTTCTTCATCTTTCACAAAATAATTTGTATCTCTTTGAGGATCAGCGATAAATGCCCAGTTTAATATCCCATCATAGCCCATCAACTGTGCACATGACCCCATGGCATTCATACCCCGTTCTAAATATTCTACATTTCCAGTTAATTCATAAAGATTAAATAAACCATATATATTCCATGCACTCCAGCCATGAGGTGAATTCATCATATTTGGTGCTGTAGATGTTAATCCCATTTCTACATCATATTGTGCTTCCCAAAATCTTAATGTTCCACCATTCATTCTTGAGTCTGGAATAATACTTTGTTGATGTGATGTATGACGATCCATATATTTTTCTGCTGCTTCAGCATATTTTTGTCTCTCTTTACTACCAGCTGGGAACATAAGAGCAAATTCACTCAATTGCGTAATAGAGCATGAATTAGCGCCATCTTCAAAAGTCGCTTGCCCTTCAGTATCAAAATTTCCATCAACCCGCACTAACTTATCCATTGCCTTTGTAAGAGAAGCCATATGTAAATCATAACGTTCTCTATAATATTCTCTATCACTTTCACTAAGAGTATTATCTTCCATTAAGTCTTTTTCAACATGAACTAATTCCATAATTGATTTAGCCGGATAAATAACTGAGGTATAATCAGTGCTGCCATTATAATAACCACCATCTGCTTTTTGTTTTGTCATTAAATAATCTGCCAATCCCTCAGCTTTTTTCAATGATTCAATATTTCCAGAACTTTGATATTGATCTACAAATATTCCCAATGTTGTTGAATGATTTTGAATTCGATTTTGCCATGAAGTTGGTAAACCAGTATCAGCATCATACATTAAAGGATATATTTCTTCAAATTTTTCATCAATCTGATTATCCCATACTGCATCTGGAAAATATTTTTTAGCTATATAAGCCGAATACATTCCATAATAAGATTCACCATGTGAAGTACCTTTTTGCGGTGCTTCTACAGCTGCTTCTCTTGCTTTTTTTATATACCATGACCAATCTTTACGAATGCTCAAATTCATTTCTGCTATATAACCCTCAGCATTTTCAGCTGTTATTTTATAAACACCTTCTAAGTTATCAGTAGCTTCAAAAACAGTTTTATAATTACCATCAGATTCCTTTTCAATATCTAATTTTGAAATATTACCTTCTGGATCTTCTATCGTCAGTTTATTATTTTTGATTGCTGATTTTGATAAAATCGTAATTTGACTTTGTTCTCCTTGTGCTAAGGTATACCGATCAGCATCAAACATTGGTAAATCAGTATTTTTGGCTATTACTTCTTTTACATCTTCAATTGCATTTAACGTTGTTACAGGCTTCAAATAAATATTCCATGTTTTCTCTTCACCAGGTGCTAATTTATCTAAATCCTGAGGATGTCTTTCAGGAAGTTTACCAGATTGAAGAACATCTAAAGATGCTGAATAAATACGATGAGCACCACTTTGATAATCTAAAGTATAAGAAGCAACAGGATTATCAGTTGCAATTGTCATTAATCTACCTGATGGTGTTGATAAATATCCCCAGGCATGTGTTTTTTCACATCTTAGCAAAGTAGGGAATAATTGATCATTGTAATCTGGATATTTTTCAAGATATGTATTAAATCCTAGCTGAATACTTGCCTGATCTATTTTAGATTCTTTATCTAAATTGTTTTTTATCGCAGCACTAACTACCATTTGATCAAGTTCATTTACACTATAACCTATTGTAAATGTTAGATTCTTCCCATTATTTTTATAAGTCCCAGTGTAAATCATATTTCCTTGATCATCTTCATCAACAGACGAAAGAATAACTTTTTCGCCATTAAGAGTCCAAACAAAACCACTATACTGATCTTGACGAACTGGAATATTATACATTTCATTAGCAATTTTAGTTTTTAATTCAGAAATCTCACCACCACTATGATTAATTATCCAATTATCTGTTTTAATTGTCTCATCTATATTTACTGGTGCTTCATCAGATACTGTAATCACACTAACATTCATATTTGACCAAGTAGGATCGTATCCTTTTGTAACAGTAGCCCGTATTTTTACTTCATCATTTAATTGAGATGTTTTATATTGAATTCTAGCTACTTGATAATTGGTTGTATCAGGTATAGTACTTGAGCTTCCAAAAGAACTACTATATTGTACAGTATCATTTACCAAAACTTCTAATTTTACATCAGCAGCCCATGCTCCAGCATAAAAATTTATATATTTCATTTCTTTACTTCCAGGAAGTTTAAATTCTATTCCACTTCCTTCACCTTGAAACACATAAGCTTTATGACCATTATTTTCTTCTACAGGACTTATCCCGTCATTATATGAAAAAGCTGTTTTTGTTTTTTCGCTAATTGGTATTCCTTGAGCTTTCCCAATCAAAGTAACATCACTTATCAAATGAGTTTCTACATCTTTACGATTATACTCACTTAATACAGAATCATTAAGATATAACCAGTCAATATTTCCTTCTTCGCTAAGATTTACTGCTGAAGGTGCAGTTTTCATTATACCACCAATAATACTACCATCATCTTCTATGCGACGAGTTCCCAATGTAATACCGCCAATGTTCATATTACCCCAGTTATTATCGTATGTATGATTTACTTTTATAATAACTTTTACTGTATCATCAACACTATCAGTATGATAATCAATTTTCAAAGTTTGATATTTAGCAGGACTTCCTGGTGTAGTATCATTACTTCCAAAAATTTCTGTATAAGCTTCTTCACCATTGATTTCTACAGTGACTTTAATATCCGCTGCCCATGCCCCTGTATAAACATCTAAACATCTGTTTTCAACACTTCCTGGAACTTTAAAAGAAAAACCATTATTTGTTCCTGTAAATACCAGTCCTTTTTTATTTGTTTCAGGAGACATTAAATCAGACATTCCATCACTATAAACAAAATTTGTCTCTACATTAGTGGTAACATAATCGCAATTACCAATTAAAGTCATTTCTGTAATTCCTGCATCTAAGACATTTTTGCGATTAAAACTGCCAAATTGTGCTGAATCCATATGAATCCAATCAATATCTCCCTGCTTTGATAAATTCACATATTCTGGTGCTTTTATCAATTCACCTTGTACTAATCCTTCACTTAAAGAAGATCCATAATCCTGTTCTTTATCTGATAAAGCGATTCCCTGAATACTTTGGTTACCATACGTAGTATCAAATACTTCTATTGTCTTGATCACTACTTTTACTTCATCTGATTCACTGTCTGTATAATAAGAAAATTGCGTTAAATAACTTTCAGCGCCACTCGTTGTCGCTGTTTTACCATGAATATTAGAATATTGTATTTTATCATTGATATAAACAGTCAATTCGACTTGTGATGCCCATGATCCAGTAAATACCGATACATATCTTTTTTCAAGACTGGCTGGCAAAATAAAAGATGTCATTCCTCCTAGACCATTGATAACCTGTCCTTTATGATTATCACTGGACGAACCGGAATAAACAAAATTTGTATCCGTATCATTCATAATTTGAGCAAGATTACCTTCTAATTTAACATCTCTAATCTGATTTATAGCTGATCCTGCCCATTGAGATTGTGTTTTTACATTACAATGAATCCAGCCAAGATTTCCATTTTCTTCTAAATTAGCAGTAGCTGGAGCTCGTTTTATTGTTCCCTCCACATAATCAGATTGCTCAAGATTTGTTTTTCCAACTGCTGCAACTGGTAATTTAAAAGTCTGTAATCCTGTAACTGTCATTACCATTACTAATAAACAAACTCCTATTTTTTTCCAAATCTTTCTTCCCATAAATATCCTCCTTTTATTCGTATTAACTTTATTGTATTTTCCCTGATTTATTGCCTTTTTATCTGTTGTTTTCCCTCCTTTATACAAACACTTCATCTTTAATCATGATATCATTTGTAAGCGCTTACGTCAATTCTTAAAAAAACAACAAATAATGTTTAACACTATTTGTTATTTATAAACTTTTAAAAATAATTAAACTACTTTCTTTGTTTCAAATAATTTTTTAAAATCAAAGAACGCTACTAAAACTCCTAAAGCAATTAACAAAATTGCAAAAATCAATTGCAATCCTGATGTTAAAAAATCAATCGTTCCGGTAGTCATCCATGTATTAATAATATTATATACTGAAATACCTAATGAACTTAATGTAACAACTAACATTATACACATTGGAATATATAACATAAAGCCTTTACGACCAGTAACCTTTAAAAATACTGATAACGAAATTAATACCATTGCTGCTAATAATTGGTTTGCAGAACCAAATAATGGCCAAATATTATTGTAACCACCAAGTGACAATAAATAGCCACAGAAAAGTGTTAAAATCGTAGCAAAATACTTATTTGTAAGTAATTTATTTATACTTGAAGCTTCTTGTGAATTTGAAACTTCAAATAATTCTTGAAATGACAAACGTCCAATTCTTGCAACCGCATCTAATGATGTAAGTGCTAAAGCTGATACAAACATTGTCATAATGCAAATACCCCATTCTTGAGGTAACCCAAGTTTTGAAACAAAAGCTGTGACTCCTACTGAAAATTTAGTAAAAGGTGTTGCTCCTTCAGCAGTAACCAATGAAGCTAATTGATCTGTTAATACTCCATCACTTACTAATTGAGTCAAAGATCCAACAACCACTACTACCAAAATAGCAAGTAATGATTCTAATAACATTGAACCATAACCTACTTGTAACATATCTTTTTCATTCTTTATTTGTTTACTGCTTGTTTCAGATGATACTAATGAGTGAAAACCAGAAACTGCTCCACATGCTATTGTAATAAATAATGTTGGAAATAAATAACTACCTGATTCACTCTTAAATCCTGTAAATGCAGGAAGTGAAATAGTTGGATTATAAAAAATAACGCCAATTACTGCAGCAGCAATCATCCCTACAAATAAAAATGTAGTTAAATAATCTCGTGGTTGTTTTAATAACCACATTGGTGTAACTGATGCAAAGAAAATATAAATAAAGACAATATAGATCCATGTATTTTTACTTAAATAAATTGGACATGCAATTCCACCAATCAACATTAAAATAATTAATCCAATTCCAATCAATGCTTGTACTTTACCACTTACATGATATTTCTTCAAAAAGAATCCAAAAACAATTGCCACAACGATATATAACATTGAAATTGATGCTGCAGCAGCATTAGGTTGTAATTTTGAACCATCAACTGCCGAAAAACCATTAAACGTTCCAGCTACCATATCTGCAAAAGCAGCGATAACTAATAATGTAAATAACCAGCAAAACAAAAAGAATAATTTCTTACCTGTTTTTCCAATATATTCTTCAATTATTCCACCCATTGACTTTCCATTAGACTTAACAGATGCATATAATGCTCCAAAATCCTGAACAGCACCAAAGAAAATTCCCCCAACAAGAATCCATAATACAGTTGGTACCCAACCAAACATTAATGCCATGACTGGTCCTGTTACAGGTCCCGCTCCAGCAATCGATGAAAATTGATGAGCAAATACTTCCCACTTACTACTAGGAACAAAGTCTACCCCATCATCATTTTTTACAGCTGGTGTTTTTGCTTTTGAATCTACACCCCAAGTTCTTTCAAGATAACGTCCATATCCAAAATAGGCTGCTAATAACGCTACCATAGAAATTAATAATAATAATAATCCATTCATCAATATTCCCCCTTCATACTATTTTATAACATTTATTAGAATACGCTCATAATTTTTGTTTGTCAACATAATAATTTATTACTAAAATATATTATTTTCGAACTTAAAAAGTGATAAAATAGACATCTTATCACTTTCCTAAATTAAATTGACTATTATATAAATTATAATAATATTCCTTTTTTCTCAATAACTCTTGATGTGTTCCTTGTTCTAAAATTCTTCCTTTATCCATAACTAAAATAATATCTGCATTTTTTATCGTTGATAAACGATGCGCAACAATAAAAGTTGTTCTTCCTTCCATCATGATATCAAAAGCTTCCTGAATCTGTAATTCAGTTCTAGTATCAATCGAACTCGTAGCCTCATCAAGTATTAACATCGGTGGTTTTGTCAACATGATTCGAGCAATGCAAATTAATTGCTTTTGCCCTTGAGAAAGATTACCCCCATTTTCATCAATTATTGTGTCATAACCATCTGGTAAATTCATAATAAACTTATGCACTCGAGCCTTTTTAGCTGCAACAATAATTTCATCATCAGTAGCATCATTTTTACCATAAGTTATGTTTGCTTTTATACTTCCCTTAAAAATCCATGATTCCTGTAATACCATCCCATATAATTTTCGAAAATAGTCTCTTTCCATATCCATCGTATTTATACCATCAATACTAATCGAACCACTATTTAAATCATAAAAACGCATTAATAAATTTATCAATGTTGTCTTACCACAACCTGTCTTCCCTACAATAGCAATCGTCTGTCCCGGTTTAGCTTCTAAATTTAGATTTTCAATCAATGTTACATTTGGATCATAACTAAAAAAGACATTTTTTAAAGTTACATTACCTTGAACACTATTTATTACTTGAGGATCAGTTACAGGAGTTTCTATTGTCTCATCCAACAAACTAAATACTCTTTGACTAGCGGCCAAAGCTGTTTGCATCTCTGTCATAACTGAAGAAATCTCATTAAATGGTTTAGTATATTGGTTAGCATATGTTAAAAAGCTTGATAATAAACCAACACTAAAATGGCCATTTAAAACACTTATCGCTCCAAACACCCCAACTGCTCCATATACTAGACTATTTACGAAACGTGTCGTTGGGTTGATCAATGCCCCATAAAACTGTGACTTAACACCACTAATATGCATCCGCTGATTTATTTCTTTAAATCTTTCTTCATTTGTTTTCTCGTAATTAAAAGCTTTGATAATTCGCTGATTCCCTATCATTTCTTCAATATAACCATTCATTTCACCCCGAAGTTCTAATTGTTCTTTAAAATATATGTGTGTCCTTTTTACAATTAATGAAGCTACTAATAATGACAGTGGGGTTAAAATGATTACGACAGAGGCAATCGAGATATTAATTAAACACATGATTATGATCGTACCAATAATCGTCGCAATACCAGTAAATAAACTAGTAAAACTTTGTAACAGTCCAGTTCCAATTAAATCGATATCATTGATTACTCGCCCCATAATATCACCATGGGGATGACTGTCAATATATTTTAAAGGCAATAAGTGAATTTTTTCAAATACACGATCTCGAAGATCATTTGTAATACTATATGTAATCTTATTTGTCAACTGCCCTAAAACCCATTGCACTAAAGCTCCAGCTACGATTACAATTACAATAATCATTAATTGCTTTAATAAAGCATCAAAATCCACCTGATTTATTCCTATTAATAAATCGATTGCCCAACCTAATAATACAGGTGTAATCAATGATAAACAGACACTAAAAAATGATAAAACAAGAATTCCTAGCAAAATCAAACGATATGGCTGGCAATATGTTAATAATCTTTTAATTGTTTTTTTATCCACGATTACCACCATCCCTACTATGTTGCGAATCATAAATTTCTTGATATATTTTACAATTTTGCAATAGCTTTTCATGATTGTCGAAACCAACCAACTCTCCATGATATAAAACAATTATTTTATCAGCCTGTTCTACTGAGGCGGTTCGTTGCGAAATAATTATTTTTGTCATATCCAATTTTTTTAACTCTTGTCGCAATTTAAAATCAGTAGCATAATCAAGAGCACTTGAGCTATCATCTAAAATTAAAATTTGCGGATTTTTGACCAAAGCTCGAGCGATAGTCAATCGCTGTTTTTGTCCTCCCGAGAGATTTTTTCCTCCTTGTTCAATCATTGTATCTAAACCATCAATTTTATCTTCAATCATCTCTTTACCCTGAGCAATCGTTAAAGCACGAACCAATTCATCATCTGTTGCTTCATGATTTCCTAAACGAAGATTATCTCTTATCGTTCCAGAAATCAAAGCAGCATATTGTGGTACAAAACCAATAAAACTACGTAATGCTTGAAGGTCATAGTCTTTTATCGATCTTCCATTAAGTAAAATTTCTCCCTTAGAAGGATCATAAAAACGTGCCATTAAATTCACCAATGAACTTTTACCAGCTCCTGTTCCACCAATAATTCCAATTGTTTCTCCAGCTTTAATGGTAAAGTTCAAACTATTTAAAACATTCTTTTTATCATAAGCAAAACTTACATTTTTGAACTCAATACAATTATCATTCTTTATCCAGCTTTTTTCTTGACCGTCACTACTAACTTCTGGTTTAGTTTCAAGAACTTCAAAAATTCTAGTATAGCTAGCTCCGGCTTTATTATAAATTGATAATACGTTTGCAAAAACGATCAGTGCTAATAATATTGAATTCATATAATTTACCAGTGCAATAATTTCACCTTGTGATAAACCACCAATATTTACTTCAACACCACCAAAATATACTATTAATACAATTGCAATATTAACAATCAAATATGTAAAAGGATTTAATAAAGCCTGAATCCTTCCTACTTTTACTTGAATGTCTTTTTGACTTTTAGTTTCAAAATTAAATTTGTGAATTTCTTTATTTTGGCAGGTAAACGCACGAATAACTCTTATTCCTTCTAGATTTTCTCTAACTATTAAGCTTATTTGGTCTAATTTTTGTTGGACACGGTTAAAATATGGCATTGAAATTATAGTTATCATCAACATTACTATTGCCAAAATAACTGCTCCCACAATAAAAATAGAAGCTAATGGACCGCTGATTAAAAAAGCTAAAACTAATGAACCAATCATAATAAATGGAGCACGTGACGTTAATCTTATTGTCATTGCTATCGCTAACTGTATCTGGACAACATCATTGACTAAACGAGTCACTAAAGTCGGCGCATTTAATTTATCAAGGTTATGATGATCATAACAATTTACCTGATGATACATATCTTCACGTAATTTAGTGCCCACACTTTGAGATGTGACTGATGCATAATATTGACATACTAATGCAAATAAATAACCAGCCACAGCCAATCCTACCAAGATTAGACCTCTTATTAAAATATAATTTTTATCATTATTTTTAATTCCAACATCAATAATATCTGCCATTACTAAAGGCACCATTAATTCCAGTGCTGCTTCAGCAATCTTAAAAACAAATCCAATAATAGCTGGAAGTCGATATTCTTTTACATATCTCATTAATTTCATTATCTAACCCCCTAATCTTGATTTATTATACCCCATCTCTTCATAAATACAAAAAAATTATAATATATCTAATATTAAATACAAACATAAATATAGCGTCCAAATTTTACATACTCAGTCTTTTTTCTGATACAGCCATCAATAATTAAAAAACCAGCTTGATTAATTTCCTGACTCATATCTTCATAAGTTACAATAACCATCTTATCACAGATTTTTCGGGCAGATTGAATCAGTTTACATTGTTCTTCATACGTGATCGGAGTATATAAGTTATAAGGAATATCCATTATAGCTACATCATAATGTTTATTTAAATCATGTATGCTTACTTTGTTTATTAAATATTCGTCATATCCAAAATATTTTAAATTTTTTCTTGCCAGCCAAGATATTTCCCGAGAAATATCAAAACCTTCAATATCTAAACCTAAAGCTAATCCCTCTAGAACTACAGTCCCCATACCACAACACGGATCAACGATTCTCACCTGATCTTGATTGCCAGCAGCAATATTAACTAACGTTCTCGCTAAACGAATATCTAGTGAATTCGAAAAAGTATTTGGCTTATCATCATGTTTTTTCCATGAGGGAACACCATGATGATAATAACCACATATCCAGCTGCTTGCCAATTTTGTAATTGCAATCGTATGATCAGGTTTGGACATATTGACACTACCTTCAATTGCCCATGAGATATCTTTACATTTTTGTAAACTTTCTTGATAATCAACATGTGTGATTTGATTTTTCAAATAAATCACTTTAAAATTTTGATATTCCTTATGTAAATTTTTTATTTGTTTAATAAGTTGATCAAAATCATTATTAATCTGCCAAATATCGATTTTAGCTTTCACAAAGACACTTTTATCAACACTATAGTTTAAATTACTCAAATAATATTTACTTTTGAATTTATCTTTAAATAAAGCTCTAAACTCTAGAGCACATAACTCTTTATCCTCAGGAGGATAATTAAAAACATATAAATACTTTTTCATATAACTCCTCTTATTTGTATCGATCCTTTAATTATGATATAGTAACAGTACTTGGAGGTCAACTATGCAATTTATTCATTCATTAAAAGAACGTTTTTCTAAGGAACAGTTGATGATCATTGCTACTGCCCTTAGCCTATCTACACCTTTTTATATTTGTGTTCCATTTTTATTACTTGAAACATTGTATTTATTGTACACTAAAAAAATCACTAATGCTTTTAAAAGCACTCCAAAATCTAAGTATTTGATTATTTTTATGTCATTATCTTTAATTGTTTCTTTGTTTTATCAAAATTGGATCGGTATAGGTTGTATTGCATTAATTTTTATTTCTGTTTCATTGATGCTCTATTATCGAAAATATATTAATGTTGAAGTATTTGAATTTATTTTAGATATGCTAATAGCCTTATCTATTTTATGGGCTATCTATGGTTTATACGAACAAACGCAGATCTTACAGCGCCTTGGCTATGATCATTTTACATTAAAGGTTTTTAGTCGGCGTGAAAATCGACTTAATTCTGTTTTTTTCAATGCTAATTATTATGCTATGATGATTGAATTTATTATTATGATGATTGGTTATAAGTTTTTTGGAACAAAAAACATAAAAAAACAAATATATTATTTTATTGTTGCAGGAATAAATCTTTTCTTATTATACATGACTGGTTGCCGAACTGCATTTATTGCCACAGCAGTAGCTGTATTAGTTTTTTTGATAATTAATAAGAATTATCGAATTTGTATGCTGATTGCTGTTATTTGTATTATAGGTTGTATTTACTTTGCTATTAATCCACAACAATTTCCAAGAGTTGAAAAATTAATTGATAATTTTACTGTAAGAAAAAAAATATGGCATGCTGCTATTGAAGGAATTAAAGCACATCCATTATTTGGTCAAGGACCAATGACTTATATGATGATTTTTGAAAAGTATAATGGTCATGCTACTCAACATGCACATAGCGTTTATCTTGATCCTGTATTATCATTTGGAATCATTGGGATTACTACTCTTATTCCCTATGTAGTTGATAATTGTAAAAGATTATTTGAAGTATATAAAAAAAGACTTAATCTTCGTTATGTTGCTTTAGTGATTGCCTGTATTGTAGTTATTTTATTACATGGTCTTTTAGATTATACAATCTTTTGGGTTCATACTGGCTTGTTATTTTTAATGATTGCTTCATCATTTGAAATGTTCAATCATAATTAAAAAGAAGTTGTAAGATTTCAATCTACTAATTTAACGATATTTATGAATTAGAAATCTTGAAATATTGGTAATCGAAAATAACTAAGAGTTTTAAAAATTTTAATCATCGATTAAGATGGGGTAAAAATCGCTCCATCTTTTTTACTGTTATTCATATAAAATACACCTCCTGACCTAAACATATAACAGCCGGAAGAAATATTCAAAGTAACAGTTATGGGAAAATAAGTTTATGTATAAATCGTCATATTGTTGACTGAAATACGCTGCATAAACATGGTGTGATATTCGTAAAAGTAATTCAGTATAAAATCAAAGTCATAAAAATCAGATACTCTAAAAACACTCAAAAA
>NZ_JMLH01000014.1 GCF_000686665.1 Thomasclavelia saccharogumia DSM 17460
ATAGGTGATATAACTTTGATGTCTTGGATCATCAATCAGTGATAACTGCTTATTGAAATCAGGAAAATAATGTCTGATGATTTTGATAAGTTCTTTAAAACTTCCAAAACTGCTTTCTGAAATTCTTTTTTCTTTTCTTGTCTTTTTCATAGTCTTTCACCCTTTTTTTGATTTTATTAGAAAAAATAAAGAGAGCATGATTCCATACTCTCCCTGTCATCTATATTTTATCATACTTTTTAGCTAGAAAAAAATTTACTCGCCGTTGCTGGATTGCTTCCAATCTCTTTGATTGTCCTACTGTTCCTGAAGTTGCACCATCACTTTGCCAGTCCTGCCAGCCGTTATCTTGAACATGGCTTCGATATTCTATCGATCCTGGATAAAGCGGATTTTCTAATGCTATTGTTATTCCTTCGATTCTTTTTGATTGACCAGTTGTTCCCGATACTTCTCCATCAAATTTTTTTATTTGCCAGCCGATATCTTGAATATGACTACTATAACTTACGTAATGCTGTACAAATGGTCTTTCTGTTTTTCCTGGTGCTTCTCCTTCTTTTTCTACCAGCCTTATTTCTATTGCTTCTAAACGATAACTATATCCCGCTGTTCCTGCTGATTCTCCATTCTTGGCCCAATCTAACCAGCCAAATTCCTGGACATGTACTCGATAATAAATATCATAGTAATTAGCTATTTGACCAGTTAACTTTATTTCAATAGCTTCCAATCTTTTTGATTGTCCACTTGTTCCTGATATTGCACCATTACTTTGCCAACTCTGCCAGCCAAGATCTTGAATATGACTTCGATATTGTACACTTCCTGTATATTCTGTATCATTAATAATATTTATTCTAATTGCTTCTATTCTCTTTGACTGGCCTGTTGTACCTGATAATTTCCCATCTTTTTTACTATTTTGCCAGCCAATGTCTTGAATATGCGTTTGATATACTATCGATAATTGATCATCTTCTTCAGCTGCATATATTGATAAACTATAATTATTGATTACTAAACCTGCTATTAACATTATCACCATAAATTTTTTTATAATTTCCATTTTAACTCTCTCCCCTATATAAATTATAATCTAAAATAAATTATTTTCTCTTTTAATCTGATCTATTAACCTTTTCATATGTGCTTCAAACATTACATACATTCCAATATATATCATTTCTGCAATTAATGTAAAAGAAATCATAATAACAACGATTGAAGCTAGTGGCCCATACACATTTGTATAATCTGCTATACTAAAATAAAATTCTAATCCTGATAAAAGAATCAATAATAATAAACTTGCACACGCAGCTCCTATAATAACATCTAAAATATGAACATGAACATCAGGAATAATTTCATACAGCAAAAACAAAATAATGAAGAACATAAAAAATAAATACAAATCTTCAAAAATAACAAATTTACTTAAATCGATGAATGCATTGATTACTGGTATAAATGTCAATAAAGAAATAATTAATAATAGTAATACAAATACTGCAATTGTTTTTAATAACATAATAATTTGTTCAACAATAAAATTTCTTTGATGATCTGATGGAAATAAATTTTTTGAAATTCCATAAAGTTGGTTGATTCCTCTACTGACTACAAATAATGAAGTACAAATAACAACCATTGATGATAAAGTTATATTATTAGATTTTAAAGATGATATTATTATATCTGAAAACTCTGGTGTTAAATAATTTTCTAACATTCTTTCAAATGCTGTTAAATCAATATTAAATATTGATGCTAAAAAAGCACATAAAGAACAAATTGGAATAATAGACATTATTAAATAATATGCAAAGCATATTCCTGCATTTTTATTTACCTTATAGCGATAATCTAAAATACGATTATTTATTTTATTATAAATTTTTATTATTAACTCTTTCATAAAATATTCTCCCTGATAGCCTTTAATTAAAGTATATCTTAGAAAGAACAAAATGCAAATAATTTCCTGGGTAATAACTATCTTTTTTTATGTAAATATTTTATAATATGGACATGGAAAAATTATATTCAACAGGTGAATTTGCTAAAATGGCCGGTGTCACCATAAGAACAATTAGATATTATGACAAAATTGGCTTATTAAAACCAACAATGATCCTTAAAAATGGTTATCGTCGTTATTGTAATAACGATCTTATAACACTTCAAAAAATACTTTCATTAAAAGAACTAGGCTTTTCTTTAGAAGAAATCTATCCTTTGATTCAAGATGATGATAAAGATAGTTTTAAAAAATCTATTCAATTACAAACTACTCTCATTGATCAAAAAATACAAAAACTTTCTAATTTAAAAGAATCGTTAAAAACAACTGAAAAACTACTAAATAAAAATAATATTGCCTGGGATAAAATCATTGAATTAATTAAATTATCATCAGTTAATCAAAATATCATCAATCATTATATTAATGCTAAAAATCTTGAAACTAGAATTAAACTACATGACCAATTTTCAATTAACAAACAAGGCTGGTTTCCCTGGCTATTTGAACAAATTGATTTTTCAACTGTTTATCGTTTATTAGAAATTGGATGTGGTAATGGAAAATTATGGAATTATAATACCTATAATTTGCGTAATCGAGAAATCTTTTTATCTGATAATTCAGCAGGAATGATTGAAGAAGCTAAACAACGTCTTGGAAATGATTACAATTATCTAGTTGTTGATTGTCATAATATTCCTTTTAAAAACAACTATTTTGATACGATCATTGCTAATCATACATTATTTTATTTAAAAGATCTTAAACAAAGTTTAAATGAAGTGACAAGGGTTTTAAAAAAGACAGGTACTTTTTATTGTAGTACTTATAGTAAAAAACATATGCAGGAAATTAGTTTTATTGTTAAAAACTTTGATAATCGAATCTGTTTATCTGCTGATTCTTTACCAGAGCGTTTTGGATTAGAAAATGGACAAAAAATATTATCTAAATATTTTAGTTTTATAGAACTAAAAAAATATAATGATTGTTTATTAATTACAGAAGCACAGCCTTTAATAGATTATATTCTTAGTTGTCATGGTAATCAAAATGAATTTCTTGGTAATCGTTTAAAAGAATTTAAAATTTATATAGAAGATTTAATAAAGAAAACAAATGGCATTAGGATTACTAAAGATTCTGGATTATTTATTTGCACAAAATAAAACTAGAAATTATTACTTCTAGTTTTATTTTTGTTTTATTTAATTATTTTACTTTTCCAGCATACATTTTTTCAAAATAATTTTGATATTCACCAGAAAGAATATTTTGCCACCATTCTTTATTATCTAAATACCATTGGATAGTTTGTTGAATTCCAGTATCAAAATTATATTTAGGTTTCCATCCAAGCTCTGTTTCTAATTTAGTTGGATCAATAGCATATCTACGATCATGACCTTTACGATCTTCAACAAATTTAATTAATGTTTCCGGTTTATCTAAAGCTTTTAAAATTGTTTTAACGACTTCTAAATTTGTTCTTTCATTATGACCACCAACATTGTAGACTTCGCCAACACGACCATTTCTAATAATTAAATCAATTGCTACACAATGATCATATACATGTAACCAGTCACGTACATTATCACCTTTACCATATACTGGTAATTCTTCGTCAGCTAAAGCTCTTGAAATCATTAATGGAATAAGCTTTTCTGGGAAATGATAAGGACCATAGTTATTAGAACATCTAGAAATAGTCACTGGTAGACCATAAGTACGATGATATGCTAAAACAAATAAGTCTGCAGAAGCTTTTGAAGAACTGTAAGGACTTGATGTATGTAATGGTGTTGTTTCTGTAAAGAATAAATCTGGTCGATCTAAAGGTAAATCGCCATATACTTCATCAGTAGATACTTGATGATATCTTTTTACACCAAATTCTTTAGCTGCATCTAATAAAGTAGTTGTTCCCATAACATTTGTTTTAACAAAGATTTCAGGATCAGTGATACTTCTATCCACATGAGATTCTGCTGCAAAATTAACAACAATATCAAATTTTTCATCTGCAAATAATTTGAAGATAAATTCACGATCTGCAATATCACCTTTTACAAATTTATAATTTGGTTTTCCTTCAACTGGTTTACAAGTTTCTAAGTTTCCAGCATAAGTTAATAAATCTAAATTAACGATCATATCTTCAGGATGATTTTCAACCATATAATGAACAAAGTTTCCACCAATAAATCCTGCTCCACCTGTTACTAATATTTTCATTTAATTATTCTCCTTCATATACAAATTGGTTATTTGATTCTTCTAGTGTCGGACCAGTCATATCTTTTTCACTCAAAACTGGTTCAATTCCATTTAATAATTCTCCCCAATTAACATTGGCTGTAGGGTCATCATAACGCATTCCACCCTCTGATTCTTTATTATAAACATTATCTACTTTGTATCTAAATTCAACATTTTCTGTCAAAGTTAAAAATCCATGTGCAAATCCTTGGGGAATGAAAAATTGGCGATGATTCTCTTCGCTTAATTCTACAGATACCCATTTTCCATAAGTTGGACTACCTTTACGAATATCTACCGCAACATCAATAACTTTTCCCTTAGTACAAGAAACCAGTTTTGATTGAGCATAAGGGGGATTTTGCCAATGTAAACCTCTTAAAGTACCTTTTTGAGCACTAAAAGACATATTATCTTGGACAAAATCAACATCAATTCCTAATTGTTGATATTTTGGTTTAGAATAAGTTTCTGTAAAGTAGCCACGATGATCACCAAATACATCAGTTTCAATAATAATTACACCAGGTATTTTAGTTTCAATTTTTTTCATTATCATTACTCCTTATTGATCTATGAACTTACCATCTAATACATCTTTTAAATATTTACCATATTGATTTTTCTTATATAATTCATAAGATGTATTTAATTGGTCTTTAGAAATCCAGCCATTATTATAAGCTATTTCTTCTAAACATGCAATTTTACGATTTTGATGAGTTTCTACAGTTTTAACAAAATTAGTTGCATCAACTAAGCTTTCATGTGTTCCAGTATCTAACCATGTAAACCCTTGTCCTAATAATGTTACATCTAAAGTTCCCTTATCTAAATAAATTTTATTTAAATCTGTAATTTCTAATTCACCACGAGCACTTGGTTTAATACTTTTTGCATACTCAACAACATTTTTATCATAAAAATATAAACCAGTTACAGCATAATTTGATTTAGGATTAGCTGGTTTTTCTTCTAAAGAAACAGCTTTTCCATTTTCATCAAACTCAACAACACCAAATCTTTCTGGATCGTCCACGTAATATCCAAATACAGTTGCACCACTATACTTATTAGCTGCAGCTCTTAAGCGTTTCCCTAACCCATGACCATGAAAAATATTATCACCTAGTACCATAGCACATGCTTCACCATCAATAAATTCTTCACCAATAATAAACGCTTGTGCTAAACCATCAGGAGAAGGTTGAACTTTATATTGAAGTGAAATTCCAAACTGACTACCATCACCTAACAATTCTTCAAATCTTGGAGTATCATCAGGAGTAGAAATAATTAAGATTTCTTTGATTCCTGCCTCCATTAATATACTTAAAGGATAATAAATCATCGGTTTGTCATAAATAGGTAATAATTGTTTACTTGTTACTTGTGTAAGAGGATATAGTCTTGTTCCAGATCCTCCAGCTAATACAATGCCTTTCATTTTTAAGCCTCCTTATTTTTCATATTAATATTAAACCCTTACGTAACGTTATAGTCAAGTAAATATTAATATTTTTATGATAATTTCAATTAATTGTATTGAATCAAAAATATTTATAAGATAAAATATTTTAAATCATAAAATAAAGAAAGAGTGAAGATATGAAAGATATAAAAAATATTATTGGAATCTTGATTGGTAATACAATTTACGCTTTAGGCGTAACAATGTTTATCCTGCCAAATAATTTAATTACTGGTGGAACAACTGGTATGGCTATTTTTTTAAATTCGACCCTTAATATTCCTATTACTGTTTTTGTTTCAATTTTTAATGTCACTATGTTTTTATTAGGATGGAAAATATTAGGGAAAAAATTTGCTTTAACTACTTTGATTAGCTCGTTTTATTATCCATTTATTTTAGGTATATTAGAAAATATTTTTAAAAATGAAGTTATGAGTACAGATACTTTATTATGTGTAATTTTGGCTGGTCTAATGATTGGATTAGCAATTGGTATCGTCATACGTTGTGGGGCTAGTACTGGAGGTATGGATATTCCGCCATTGATATTAAATAAAAAATTAGGTATTCCTATATCCATTAGTATGTATGGTTTTGATTTTTTAATTCTATTAAGTCAGATGATTATTCGTGATCGTGAAATGGTTTTTTATGGAATTTTATTAGTTCTTATCTATACAATTGTCTTAGATAAAGTTCTCGTTATTGGTAAAGCTCAAATGCAAATAAAGATCGTCAGTTCCAAATTTTCTGAAATAAATGAAATGATTATTAATAAATTAGATCGTGGTTCAACTTTAATTCATGGAGAAACAGGTTATAAACACAACAAATATCCAATTGTTTTAACGGTTGTAAGTAATCGTGAATTAGCACATTTAAATAATTATGTTTATGATATTGATCCTGATGCTTTTATGATTATCAATAAAGTTAATGAAGTTAGAGGTAAAGGCTTTACTACTGAAAAAAAATACGAAAAAAAATAAAACCCATATTTAGGTTTTATTTTTTAATAATGAATAAATACTGGGTCACCAGTTCTAACTAATTCATATACTTTTTGAGCATCTTCATATTGAAGGTTTATACATCCATGAGAACCTTTCGTTAAATATAGGGTTGGTGACCATTTATCCCAGTCGCTTCTTTCAAGATAATGATATCCAGTTCCCGTCCACATGATACGAACCCAAAACTTCGAAGGAGTTTGATAATCTTCTCCAACTAATAGTTTTTCTGGCATTTTCTCTTTAACATACCAAATTCCAGTACGCGTAATTCGATCCTCTGTTGGTGGTTTACCCGTTACACATATACATGAATGAACAAGCTGTCCATCTCGATATACATAAACCTTTTGTTCAGTTAGATCAACTTCACTATAATTTTGTGTATCCCAATCATTTTCAAAATTTTCATAATCTTTTTTATAACCCTTATTGCTATAAATTGGTTCTAATTCCGTTGTTAGAGCTTTTATATTCTCTTTACTTTTATCTTTTATATAGGCATCTATTAATTTACTATCTGTCTCTTTAGTAATTTCTTCATAAGCCTGGTCAACAATTTCATCATAATCTAATCGCCAGCCATAATCACCACCAGATAATTCAATAACTTGACCTGAATGAGTCGTAAAATTACGTTTTTTCCCAACTGTTTTATATTTTAAACAAAACTCTTCAATCCATTCACTCATAGCGTCTTTATCAAAATTGACTTTACCATCGTCATTGATCGTAATCCAATCTTTTATATCATCAGGTGTTATAGTTTCTTTTACACCTTCACCCATATCCCAAGTAATCCAATTTAATAAATAATTATTATATATTTCAAGCTGCTTTTTTAAGTCCTTTTCATCAATACTATTTGAAGCTGTTATATAAATATTAGGATAACTTTTTTCATCATTTAAATCAATTTTAGTGCTAATTTTGTTGATTGATTTTTTTATCAACGAACTAAAATTTTCTAAATTTAATTCGTTTCCATCTACGCCTTCAATTATCTTTCCACTTTTCGTTTTCTCATCATACTCAACATGCGGTTTTACTGACTCTTTTATTTGATATGTCTCATTTCCAGCAACCAATACAGATTCATTAATTATCTGTTCTAGTTTAGACTTATCGTATGATACTTTCAAATCAATATTATGATCATGATTTGAAAATATACCAAAAATCCCTCTACTATCTTTATGATCAGTAAAATCCTTTTTAAGATTTTTATCATAAGTTACTGACAAATCAATATCAGTTCCTTTAATTTCAAATGATGCTTCATCTTTACCAATAATCTCTAAAGAATAGTTTTTGATAGCTTTTTCAAATATCTCTTTTGATTCCTCATAAGTCATATTAGAAACATCGATATTATTTATCGCTGTATTAGGATACCACTTATTTTGATAATATATCGTTATTCCAAAATACAACAATACATATCCTAATAAAATAGCACCAATTACCTTTATTCTTTTTCTTACTCTTCTTCTCTTTCTTTTCATGATATTTGAATAACATACTCCTCTTTAAATCATTCTAATTTTATCAACAATTATTTTATGACATTATATCACAAAAAATAATCGAATCAATTAATTCACTTATTTAAAACAAAAAACTACATTTTTCTTTAATTACATATATTTTAATTTAATCCTTTAACATCGCTTTCTGTTAATTTTTCTCCAGCTTCAATTTTATCAATTACTTTTATTATTTTATTTAAAACTTTCTTATCAGGAACAGTAATATATGTTTTCTTTCCCTTTTGAGAATAAGTATCATACGATATTTTACCTTCTCCTGTTACTTGAACATTAAAAATATCCCAATCTGCCATATCATCTAATTGCATATTTACTAAAGATTTAATATCATCACTTGTCATATCCGTTTCAAAACTTCCTTCAACAGCTGCTAAAATATTATTATAATTAGTAATAATTTTAGGTGATATAGCTTTTTTTAGCATTGCCATCAACAATCTTTGTTGATTTTTTCCACGATCAAAATCGCCACCTGGTAAAGCATACCGCTCTCTTACAAAGCATAAAGCCTTGTCACCATCCATTTCATTTATTCCTTTTTTTATCTCATAATTGCCATGTAAAGTAGTAAATTCATATGGTGATTCGACTTCAACTCCCCCCAAAGCATCAATAATATTAGTTATTCCGCTAAAATTTGTTTTAGCATAATAATTTATTTTCAAATCCAAGAAATCTTCTAATGTTAAGATTGTTTCATTAATTCCATACATTGCCGAATGTGTTATTTTATCCATTTTTCCATTTCTATTTAAATTAACTTGCGTATCTCTTGGAACACTAACCAACAATACTTGTTTTTCAATTGGATTAACACAAACAACTAAATTAACATCTGCTCTTGAAATAGTCGATACTGATCCGTATGTATCGATTCCTGTTATATATACGATAAATGGATTTTCCGTTACATCTGTCTTTGTGGTAACAGCATCTATTTTTTCTTGTACTTCCATTTTATAAATTACTCGAGTTTCATCACTAAAACTTTCATGATTTGTCTCTAATACCCCTAAATACGATTGATCAGCAATAATACAATCAACTTTTTCATCATATAATGCATCAGCCAGTTCTGCATAATCATCATAATTCTTTTTTTCTGGTGTCTCGTCAATTTTATCTTGAATTTGAGCAAGTGCATTAGTTATTTCAGAAATACTCTTATTATTTTCAATTCCAAAAGTCTTTCCTTTTAAATCATCAACATTTTTTATATTACTATCTTTCATTGCATATATAGCAATAATCCGAGTTTGCATAAATGCACTTGTAATATTGTTTATAAAATTATCTCCAATTGACGCATAGATACTTCCTACAATAAACAATAATGACAACAAAACACTCGTTAATTTACTAAAAAAGACTCTTGAACGTTTTCCTGTTCGACGTTTTTTTCTAGCACCAGAAGTTATCCAGATCATCTCAATCAAAAGTAACAAAAATAACACTATCACAATTATAAAATAATACTTAGATGGAAATATTTTAAGTATATATACATATCTTAGAAATACTATTGATGTGATTAACTGTAAAGTTAATATTATTCCTTTAGAAGTAAATTTAGAAAATAAACTCTTTTTCTTTTTTTTTCTCACCATTTTTCACCCCATAAACACTCCTATCTTAACATACTAGTATGTCATATCAAAGAGAAATTTAGCTTATATAGAAAGAGCTTCATAAAGAAGCTCTTTTAGTTTCCTAATCCTTCTATATCATTCTCATTGATTTCATCACCTTGTTCTACAGTATCAATAAGTTTTTTGATTTTTTTAACCTGTTTCGTATCAGGTTTCATAACGTAAACCTCTGTTCCCCACATTGAATATGTTTTGGTAGTTTTATACCCCTGACCTTGAACTTGGACATTATATACTGACCAGTCAGCCATATCATTTAACTGCATATTAAGTAACGATCTAATTTCTTTACTCGACATATCAGTTTCAAAACTTCCTTCGATTGCACTTAAAATGTTATTAAAATTAGTAATAATTTTAGGTGACATAGCTTTATCAAGCATTGCTTTTAATACTTTTTGTTGATTTCTACCACGATCAAAATCACCATTTGGCAATGAATATCTTTCTCTTACAAAGCATAATGCTTTGTCACCATCCATTTCATTTATTCCTTTTTCTATTTGATAATTACCATGCAACGTTTTAAATTCGTAATCAGACTCTACTGTGATTCCACCTAAAGCATCAACAATATTTGTCATTCCACTAAAATTAGTTCTCGCAAAATAATTTATCTGTACATCTAAAAAATCTTCAATAGTACTAATTGTCTCACTTGTTCCATAAATTCCTGTATGTGTTAATTTATCCATTTTTCCATTTTTATTTAATTCAATTTCACAATCACGAGGGATACTGGTCATTAAAATCTGTTTTGATTTAGGATTAACTGTTACTATTAAATTGACATCACTTCTTGCTACTGTATTAACACTTCCATAGGTATCGATTCCTGTTACATACACTGTAAATGGTTTTTCTGTTACATCTGTATTTTTTGTAGTAACGCTTAGTTTAGCATCGTATTCATAAGACTTTATAATCTTTGTATCATCATCAAAACTTTCATGATTAGCTTCTAACATTGATTTATATTCTTGTCCGACAATTATTGCATCTACTTCATCATTGTATAATGCATCAGCAAGACTTGAATAATCATCATATTTAGTCGATTCCTGTTCTCCAATTTCATCTTCCATATCTGATATAGCTTTAGCTATCGTAGTTGAATCATTCTGATATGAAACACCAAATTTTTTTCCATCTAAATCGCTTAATTTATTGGCTTCACTCTTTTTCATTGTAATTACAGAAATTAGATATTTTTGTGTTTTAGCATCAGACACATTATCTAAAAAATTATTACTTCTAATTATATATGTCGTACCAATCATTAATACAATACTCATAATCAAACTAATAATTTTTGTTATGATCGATCTTTTACTATGTAATCCTTGTTTCTGTCTTTTTTGACCACTTCTCATAATAAAAAAGAAAATTATGATCAACAAACACGGCACAATTGTAGCTGGAGCTAAATATTTTACTGGAACTAAATCTAATTTAAATATAAAATATATAAATATCGCAGTTGCAATTAATTGTACTGTTAAAATCAAATATTTAGAAGTAATAAATTTTATAAACTTATTTTCTTTCATATTGCCTCCTCAATTTCCCTTCTATTTTCAAATAATACCATATTATTTTTTATAATACAAATTTATGTTGAATTTATAATGAATTTTAAGATTTTTGTAAGAATTGTATCAAAAATTTATGATAATTAAATTATAATACACAAATTTAAACTATTTAAGTTATAATAGGTGTGAAACTAATGCGTGCTTTGCATGGAGAATATCATATATTCGCACATGCGATGCAAAGGACGCATTAGTTTGATTGTACGAAATCGCAAGATTTTCGTGCAAGAAAACGTTAGTTTCACACCTATTGTACGAAAGAGTACCGTAGGTGCGATTTCGTACAATATTTATTGAAAATATTATTTCATTATTATATTTTTATCCATATATAGACATTATTTATTTAATTCTATATTTAGCTATATCTAAATATCAAAAATATTATTTTACAGTTTTTTTAATAAAATTTATAGATTCGACAACTATCGTGAATATCTTTAAAATTTCGTGAAAAATTCACGAATAAACACGAATACTTTGCATATATTAAAAATTTAATTCACTAGTTTTCTAAATTACAAATTTTCTATAAATAAAGCCTTTTATCTTTGTTACTGTATAAATATAATAAATTTTGTCACTAAAACGAAAGGGGAATACAAAGATGACAGACATAAAAAAATACACAGTTTATATTTTAGAAGAAAATAAAGATTTATTAAACAGCATCAAAGATAGCTTAACTAAAACAACAAACTTTACAGTAATTGGTACAAGCGACAATGCTACTACTTGTTTAAATTATTTATCAACTAATAATTGTGACTTATTAATTATTGATTTAATGCTTACTAATATCGATGGAATTGGTGTTTTAAATAAATTAAAAGAGATCAATAACCGTGCATATAATAAAGTTGTATGTATTACCAGTTTTACTAACCCACTAATTTGTGAAACATTAGAAAAATTAAATGTTAGTTACTGTTTTAAGCAGCCGTTTGATATCACTTATTTTACATCCACATTATCTTCAATAATGAAAATCACTTTAGAAGATATTAAAGATATGACTCAAGATGAGTCTGAAAAATATAAAAAAATCAAACTGGAAAATGAAATTACAGAAATATTACATGAAGTTGGTATACCTGCACATATTAAAGGTTATATGTACTTAAGAACAGCTATTCTATCAACTTATTATAATATCGAATTATTAGGTCAAGTTACTAAAGTACTTTATCCTGATATAGCTCGTCAATATAGTACAACTGCTTCTCGGGTCGAAAGAGCTATTCGTCATGCTATTGAAGTTGCCTGGAATCGTGGTAACACTGACGCAATTGATGATATCTTTGGCTATACAGTTAGTGCTACTAAATCTAAACCAACTAATTCTGAATTTATTGCTATGATTGCAGATAAGCTACGTTTAGAGCATCAAACTAAGGCTGCTAGTCGTCACAGTTACTTATAATATCTAAATTTAATAAGAAAAGAAGAAGTGAAATTATTGAACTTATCAATAAAATTATTTCTTCTTTTTATCTTTATTCAAATAAAAAAACAGTTTTAACTTAATTAGTATAAAACTGCTAAATTGATACTTTTATAAAAATTAGTAATTATACTTTGATATTATTAAATCAGCGATTTTAGAAATAAACTCTGAATTACATAATTTTTCTTTAGCTCTAAAACCAAAAATATTTTGTAATTCTTCCTGATCTCCATTTGACCAAGTTACTTTGATGACATGACGTATAGCTTGTTCTACTCTTGAAGCAGTAGTTGCATGATTCCTTGCAATACTAGGATACAACTCTTTCGTTATTTCACCTAATAAATTAATATTATTACAAACATTACTAATACCTGTTACCAAATAATTGTATCCTTTTAAATGGCGTGGTACTCCTATATTTTCAAAAATTCTATTAATTTCATTCCTTATTACTACATTATAATGCTCTTTATCATCTACAAAACTATCTTTAGTAATACGATTTAATATTTCTATGAAGTAATTTAAATTAAATGGTTTTCTTAAACAATAATCAATAGCTAATTCATCTAACATTTCAAATACTACTGAATTAAAATCGCTGATACATATTAATTTTTTAAATCCTTTAGGATTATCTTTTCTTAGCTGATTAATAATACCAACACCATCAATATTTGTTAATAATAAATCAATTATAAAAATATCAACTTCATGCTCTGCCAAATATTTTAAACATTGCATTCCATTTTCAAATGCAGCTATTACTTCATAAGTTCCTTTATTATTAATCTTTTTAATCAAACTTTCTTTCATTAAATGATTTTCTTCTAAAATTACGATACGTACTTTCTCATTCATTTTTAATAACTAAGTGTTGAATTACACTTCTCCTCCCCATTAACTTTATCCTATTTTATAGTGTTTCAATATAAAATTATATTTTTTATTCAAGTTCTATTAATTTTGATACTCCAAATATATAAATAAGTTTATCTATAAAATTATTGTTTTCACAAAAATTACCAATAAATAAAACTTGAAAATCCCTTAAATAAATAAAAAATTAAAAATATACTCTTATTTACTTTACCCCATAAACTAAAATATCTTATTTTTGCTCTAAAATCAATACTTTTATTAGCCAATTTTCAATAGACCATAATAGGTATTTATTCGAATAAAGCACTACCTATTCTTATCATTGTAGCACCATATTCTAATGCTATCTGATAATCATTAGACATTCCCATTGATAACTCTGTCAAAGAATAATTTTTATATTTATTTTTTAATTTCATTAATAAATTTTGCATCCTTTCAAAATACACTCTAGTTTTTTCGGGTTCAATATTGGGTGCCATCATCATTAATCCTTTAACATTTATATGTGGATAATTATTTAATATATCAAATACCTCATCAATTTCTTCAATCTCAAATCCATGTTTACTTTCTTCTTTTGCTATATTAACTTGTATCAAAATATTCATGACTAAATCATGTTTTTTTGCCTGCTTTTCGATTTCTTTAATTAAAGCATAGCTATCTACTGAATGAATCATAGTAACCTTATCGATAATATATTTAACTTTATTTGGTTGTAATGTACCTATCATATGAAACTCACATTCACCATGATAATTTTCATATTTTTCTAAGAATGCCTGCACTCTATTTTCTCCAAAATATTTAACACCTAATTGTTCCAACTTGTAAATTTCTTCTATACCGACATACTTCGTTGCAGCAACTAATTTTGCTCCATTTAATTTATCTAATATTTCTTTTACTGCTTGCTCATTTACATGCATTTTAGCTTCTCCTCATATCTTAAATTATTATTTTATTAATTTATATATTATCATTAATTATCCGTTTATCACAGTAATTTTTTTATTTTATTTATACTTTTTTATTATCATTGTAAAACAAGATAAAAACCACAAACTAATCTGTCCTTTTTATTTTTGTCTAATCTGTATATTTAAAAATATACAGTATAATGTTAATATGTTCAATGTAAGGGGGATTTTAAATATGAATTATAAAACTTTAAAAATTGCTACTGTAGGTTTAATGGCTGCACTAGCATATGTATCTTTTACTTTTCTTCAAATTAAAATTGTTACTCCAGGGGGAACTACATCTTTTCATTTAGGAAATACATTTTGTATTCTTGCAGCTCTTTTATTAGGAGGAGTTCCTGGAGGATTAGCCGGAGCTATCGGCATGGGAATCGGTGATCTTCTTGATCCTGTGTATATTACTTACGCTCCTAAAACAATAATTTTAAAAATGTTGATTGGTATTATTACTGGAATAGTTGCCCATCGTGTTTTTAAAATTAATAACTGTAAAAGTAAATCTAAATTACTAATTTATGTAATAGTTTCTGCTATTGCAGGAATGTTCTTCAACGTAATTGGTGAACCGTTATTTGGATATTTCTACAATTCTGTAATTTTAGGTGCTCCAGAAACAGCTGCTGCTACATTAGCTAGCTGGAATGCTATTACAACTTCAGTGAATGCAATTATTACTGTTATTTTATCTTCAGCAATCTATATTATTATTAGACCAAGACTAATAAAAAATAATATTCTAAAAAAATTAGCGCCTAAATATAAAGAATAATATCATGTTTTTTAGAAGAATATTACACTAATAAATTTGTTTACTAAAGACCCTTAAGGGTCTTTATTTTATCTATTAATAAACTAAATTTTCCATATTCATCCACCATTTAATTTATTTTTTACCTGCTAATTTAAAGCTTTTTTTATTATTTCTAGTAAAAAATAAATATCATCTTTTACTACTATTCTACTTTATTATATTTTAGCATTAGATTTTTATTATCCCATTATTTTTGCAGTTAACTGACTATGATTATTATATTTTTGATGCTAAACTATATGTATAACACGCTGCATTTTTTTATAATAATAAAAGAACAGCTAGTAACTGTTCTTTATTTCATTTATCCTTAATGTATCTTTGTCCCATTTGGTAAATCTTTAACACTTATTACTTCCAACAAATCTTTTTTATTACCAGCTAAGATCATTCCTTGTGATTCAATGCCTCTAATTTTTGCAGGTTTTAAATTTGATACTACAATAACTTTTTTTCCTACAAATTCATTTGGTGAATAATGCTCAGCAATTCCACTTACAATTTGCCGTACTTCATTTCCAATATCTATTTTAGAAACTAATAATTTATCTGCTTCAGGATGTTTTTTAGATTCAATGACTGTACCAACAATCAATTCAACCTTTTTAAAATCATCTATTGTTATAAAATTGATATCTTTTTTTATTTCTTTTTTTTCTGGTTGTAAAGCTGCTATTTTCTTTTCTATTTCTTTTGGATCTAAACGTGCAAATAACATTTCTGGTTTTTCAATTACTTTAGTTCCCTCTTGATACAAACCAAATTTATTTAAATCCAATAAATTTCTTTGATCTGTATTTATTTGATCAAGAATTTTATTTGCTGTTGAAGGCATAAAGGGAATTAAAGCTACAGCACTAAAACGAATACTTTCAATTAAGTTATAAAGTACTGTTGCTAAACGTTCTCTTTTACTTTCTTCCTTAGCTAATGCCCATGGCATTGTTTCATCAATATATTTATTAGTTCTTCGAAGTAATGTAAAAATTGCATCTAATGCATCAGAAGATTTAAATTTATCCATTTTTTCAATTACTTTTTTAGGCATTTCTAATGCTACTTTAATTAGTTCATCATCTATCTCTTCCTTAACACCTGGATTACTAACAATACCATTAAAATATTTATTAGACATTGCAATTGTTCTATTTACTAAATTACCTAATATATTTGCTAGATCTGAATTAATTCTTTCAATTAATAAATCCCAAGTTATACTTCCATCATTATCAAATGGTATTTCTCGTAAAACATAATATCTTACAGCATCTACACCAAAAATATCTACTAAATCATCTGCATAGATAACGTTACCCTTTGATTTAGACATCTTGCTTTCTCCTTGTAATAACCATGGATGTCCAAACACTTGTTTAGGCAAAGGAATATCTAATGCCATCAACATTATAGGCCAGTAAATAGTATGAAAACGTACAATATCTTTACCTATTAAATGTAAATCAGCAGGCCAAAATTTATTATATAGTTCTCCATGATTTCCATCTACATCATAGCCTAATCCTGTAATATAATTAGTCAATGCATCTATCCACACATAAACAACATGCTTAGGATCAAAATCAACAGGAATTGACCAGCTAAATGATGTTCTAGATACACAAAGATCTTGTAACCCTGGTTTTAAAAAATTATTCATCATTTCATTTTTTCTTGATACAGGTTGGATAAATTCAGGATGTGTTTCGATGTGATTTATTAAACGTTCTGAGTATTTAGATAATTTAAAAAAATAAGCTTCTTCTTTCGCTTCCTTAACTTTTCCACCACAATCTGGACAGTTACCATCTACAAGCTGTGACTCTGTGAAAAAAGACTCGCATGCAGTACAATACTTACCTTCATAATATCCTAAATATATATCACCTTTATCATATAATTTTTTAAATATTTTTTGAACTTGTTGTTTATGATACTCGTCCGTTGTTCTCATGAAACGATCATAAGTTGTGTCCATTAAGTCCCAAATTCTTTTTACTTCTGCAGCTTTTTCATCAACGAACTGTTTAGGATCTATACCAGCTTCCTTTGCTTTTAATTCTATTTTTTCTCCATGTTCATCTGTACCAGTTTGAAAATAGACATTATATCCTTCTTGACGTTTAAATCTAGCTATTGCATCAGCTAAAATTATTTCATATGTATTTCCAATATGAGGCTTACCAGATGTATATGTTATAGCAGTAGTTAAATAATAATCTTTTTCATTTTTCATAATCAATATTCTCCTTTCAAATAAAAAAAGTCCTTACAAAAGGACGAATTATCGCGGTACCACCTTTTTTACACATATGTGTCACTCAATACTTTTAACGCAAGTTACACGGTTATCTTTAACTATTCAAGATAACAGCTCCAGGACCATCACATAAAGCTTGACTCTTAGTTTTCACCACCCACTAAGTCTCTATAAGTGTTACTTTAACATTTTCCCTTCTTTGCTTTTCCCACTATTAACTTTAACAAACAATCCTTCTAAAGTCAAATCAAATTTAATTAGGATAATAATCTTATTATTCACTATTTTATATTAATTATTCAAAATTTATAGTTAATGTTTCACGTGAAACATTTAATTACTTCTATTTTGATTCAATTCCAAATATATTTTTTGCATTTCCATATCTGTTTTTGCCATCATATCAGCACAATTTTTTAATCTCCTTTGAATTTGAATATTTGCATTTTTAGTTCCTTTATAAACCAATTCATGTTCTAAAGATGCCCAACAATCCATAGCAATTGTTCTAATCTGTATTTCTACAGGAATATAAATAATTCCATTTCGTTGATATACTGGTACTTTTATTATTAAATGTAAACTACGATAACCATTATTTTTAGGATATTGAATATAGTTAGACTGTTTTATTTGAATAACATCATCTTGTAAAACTAGTAGTTGAGCAATATATTGAATATCATTGATATAATTGCATATTACTCTAAGTCCGGCAATATCATTTAATTGGCACATTCCTTGATAATTTTGTTCCAATCCTTTTCTTTTTAATTTTTCTAATATACTAACTGATGATTTTATCCTACTTTGTATAGCATGAATAGGGCTGTATTGATAATTTAACTTAAGCTCTTCATCAATTATTTCCAATTTTGTTTTTACAATTTTTATTGCTGCTTTATATGGTTGCATCATTGTTTCAAAATCTATTTCATTTTGTTTAATATTAATTATATCTTTATTCATTATTTTTACCGAATGTTACATTCGGTACCTCCTTTTTATTAAAATTTTCATATAATTAAATTTATTCTACAGATTATTATATTAAATATTTTTATCATTAATACATCAAAATTATGGATATTTATGTTAAAAAACATTTTTAATTTACATATTTAGACTTATTTATATAATATTTTATAATTTTAAATTCGTTTTTTGTTGATTTAAAGATTTGTTAATATAATTTTTCTTATTGATTAATAAAAAAAGATCTAAATGAGTAATAAACTCTTTATAGACCTTTCTTAATAATATAATAAGTATATATTTTTAATTATCTAAAAAAACTATTTTATAACGCTCTTTAATTCAAAATATTGCTCTAATGTATCTAATGTAACAAATTGATATCCCCTATTATTTAATTCTTCTAATGCTAATTCTAAACCATTTACTGTAAAACTATGAATATCATGTATTAAGATAACCGCACCATCAAATGCTTTATTTACAATTACATCTTTAATTTTGTTAGCATCTTTCAATTTCCAATCTTCAGTATCTAAATTCCATAATGCAATTTTCATTCCATTATTTGATATAGCAGTTTTAACTGTATCATTGATTGATCCAAATGGTGGCCTTATGAATTTAGGTTCATATCCAGTTATTTTAAAAATTGCATTTTGAGTATTAACAATTTGATCATTTATCCCATTTAGATCTAATTTTTTCAAATCAGGATGATCCCAAGAATGACTTCCTATTTCAAATCCATGTTCATATACTGTTTTTACAACATCTGGATATAACTCAGCATTTTTCCCTAACATGAAAAATGTAGCTCGTCCATTATATTTTTCAAATAATTCAATTACTTTTAAAGTATTGGTTTTATGTGGTCCATCATCTAAAGTTATTGCTATCATTTTTTTATTAGGATCCATCTGTGGCTGATCTGCTGGTTTAGCTACATCTAATGGAGCATTAGAAGGAATATTTTTATTTGCTAGTTTTATTAAATCTTTATTTTCCTCATAATTTATTTCAACTTTATTTTTTAGTTTTTCATCACTATAAATAAGTAATTTTTTATTTTCCACAACTATATTAGAACTACTTGAATCAATATCTTCGATTCCATTAATATTAGAAGATAATATACTTTTATAATTATTTCTTAAACAATCTTCAACTGTTAAAACTTTTTCATTTTTTAAATCATAAGTTAATAACTTATTAGTTGTAGAAATTACATTTACATCTTCATCATATCGATTTATTTTTAATTTTAAATTAATATATTGATTAAATACTTCATTAATTGAATAATCCATATATATAATATCTTTACTTTTCTTATTTTCTTTTTGTCCTTTTAGATAATTTTTATAAAATTCATTAACTATCTTATTTAATTCTTTATTTTTTGTTTCAGGATAATACATAGATACATATAAATTTTCACTTTCATCTTTATAATGTTTTACTTCACCTATACTTTTGTTATCTTCGTTATATTGATTAAATTGATCATATATATTATCTTTATTATAAAAATAAAATATTCCACCTATAATAATTGCAATTATCAGTAAAATTATTATTATATATTTTATTTTTCTTTCATGTAATTCTCTTATATAATTATAATTCATTCATTTTCCATCCTTTCATCTCTTATATAATACTTTATTTGTAGAATTAAATCAAATTAATTGTTTTTATAAAATTTATATATTTAATGTTTCATGTGAAACATTAAATATATAAATTAAAGTTAAAAAAGACGATTTACTCGTCTTTTTTATGATATGCTGCATAAACTTCATTTTTCTTAATTTTCCTTAATTTAGCAACTTCTTTTATTGAATCTTTAACTGACATTCCTTTAGCAACATATTCATTGACGTGTTCAACGATAGTTTGCTCAAAAACATCCTCTTCTATAACATTAATATTACCAGAAACAATAATTACCATTTCACCTTTTAATTCATCTATGATATTTAATACTTCACTTATTTTACCTCTTATGATTTCTTCATGCTTTTTTGTAATTTCTCTACATAGAGCAATCTCGCGATCTCCAAAAATCTCTAACATTAATTTTAATGTTTTTGCAATTCGATGTGGCGATTCATATAAAACTAAAGTTTCTTGATACTTTTTCAAATTTTCCAATTCTTTTTTCTTTTTCTTATCCTGATGATCTAAAAAGCCATAAAATATAAAAGGTTGTGGAACTATTCCAGAAACAACAAGAGCATCAAGACAAGCATTTGCACCACTAATTGGAATAACATTTATTTCATTTGCAATTGCTTCTTTTACTAATTCAAAGCCAGGATCTGATATAGCAGGATATCCAGCATCACTAACTAATGCGATATTATTTCCCTCTAATAATAAATTAATTATTTTAGGTATAGAGTGTATAATATTATGTTCATGGTGAGATATCAATTTTGTCTTTATATTATAATAATTTAATAATTTAACAGTATTACGTGTATCTTCAGCACCAATATAATCTACTTCTTTTAAAATTCTTATTGCTCGATATGTAATTTCTTCTAAATTTCCTATTGGTGTTGCAACGAGATATAAACACGGATGACCATTTTCAAAACTTTTTTGCCTATTCATCGATTTTTTCTCCAAACATTTTTCTTACTTCATTACTATAAGTGCCATCTTCGTTATGAGCATATAATGGTGGTTCAATCTTTAATCCATTTTTTCCTTTATATATTCCTTCAACTAATAAAATATGACTTTCTCGACCATATTTAGGATATACAAATCTAATTCTTTTAGGTTCTATCTCATATTTTTGCATAATATTTAAAATTTCAATCATTCTATCAGGACGATGAACCATTGCAAATTTACCACGATTATCTAAAATTTTTGCAGCACTTTTAATAATTCCTTCTAAATCAATTTTTATTTCATGGCGTGCAATGCTCAAAAATTCATTTTCATTTATATTACTATCTTCATCTACTTTAAAAAAAGGTGGATTACATATTACAAGTCCAACTTTTGAAGAATTTTTTACATATTCACTTATATCATCATGGATTATTTCAATTTGTTCACTCAAGTTATTGAGCATAACATTCTTCTTTGCCAATTCAACTGCTTCTAACTGTATTTCTATTCCTATAATTTTTTTATCAGTTCTTGTTGATAAAAGCAATGGAATTGCTGCATTATTAGTGCCAAAATCAACTATTTTCTTAACATCTTTAGTAATAGTGCAAAAATTAGCTAATAATACTGTATCCAAAGAAAAGTTAAACATATCTTTTCTTTGGATTATCTTCATATGATTAAAAGCTAATAAATAATTAGTTACTTCATTATCCATACTTAATTATTATCCAAACGTTTAAAATTAATTTCATTTAACCCAACAAAAATTATCGCACCATTATTATCAATTTTAACTAAATCATTAATTACATTAAGACCTAATACCTTGACTTCTTTACCTTCATATTTCACTCTGCTTCCAATTTTAGGAAAGCGTTGTTTTTCAATCGTATAAACTTCATCTTCATACTTTAAACAGCACATTAATCTACCACAAGCACCCGATATTTTTTCTATATTTATAGCCAGCATCTGATTTTTAGCCATATTTATAGATACACCATTAAATTCTCCAAATAAAGATGTACAGCACAATGGTAATCCACATGTTCCTATTCCACCTATTACTTTAGCTTTATCCCTAGGACCAATTTGACGAAGTTCAATACGACATCTAAATACTGTTGCTAATTCTTTTAATAATTCTCTAAAATCTACCCGATCATCAGATGTATACATAAAAATAACTTTAGCTTTATCTAGAGTAAATTCACAATTAGTTAACTGCATATCTACATCATATCTTGACACTATATCTCTACAAGTTATTAAAGCTTCCTGAGCATCAATTAAATTTTTTTTATATGCCTCTACATCTTTTTGATCAGCTAGACGTAAAATTGGTTTTAATTCTGTATCAAGATTAAATTTTTCTATTTCCATTAATTCTTGCGATATTTCACCTAACTCCAGTCCTCTAGCTGTTTCCACAACTACATAATCACCTTTTTTTAAATCTAAATCCGTAGAAAAATAATATACTTTTCCTGCACTTTTAAATTTTACACTTGCTAATCTAAGATTTTGCATAGTAACACCTCTCTATAATCTATACATAAAACTATCCATTAATAATGCAATATTAGCATTACTTTCTATATTATAAATAGTCTCTAATACTAATTCAATTTGTTTTATTAATGTAGTTTCTTCAACATTGATATTTTTAAATAAATTGACATTTTCAGAATATAATACTTTTTGATTATGTTTCACGTGAAACACATCCTTCATTGCTAATAATAACATATTCAAAAATAATTTAATATCCTCACGCTCTTTATATTTTTTTAATAAATTAGTCTGAGTATTAATAATTAAATTATTACGCTTAAAATATAAATCATCAATAAAATTTATTACTTGTAAATACATATAATTAAACCGATCATCATATAATTTTTTTGCTTCATTAACATCAGCTGCTAAAAAAGCTAACACATTAGCAGCATCATTAGGAATATTATCACTAATCAATTGTTCTATAATACTTTCTTTACTATCCGGCTGTATATCTATTACTTGACATCGCGAAATAATCGTTGGTAAAACCCTATTAATATTTTTTGCTGTAAATAAAGCATAAATTCCTTCATTAGGTTCTTCCAATATTTTTAATAAAGTATTCATCGCTTCTTTAGTAGAATATTCGATATTTTCAATTATGTATATCTTTGCTTTTCCTTCTAATGAAGATTTTTTAAATGTTTCTTGAATTTTTTCAATATCGCTTTTTTTTATTGAAGCAATATTTCCATCTAATTTAATAATATCACTATATTTATTTTCCAATACTTTTCGACAATCATTACATTTCATACAAGCTAAAGTTTCATCACAAATTATCGACATTGCTAAAAAATTTAAAGGCTTTTCTGTATTATTTCCAACTAATAAAAAAGCATGTGGTATTCTATTTTGTGAAAATTCATTATTGATTAGATGATAAAAAACTGGTTGATATTTTATTAAATAATCTTTCATAACTTATTCCTAATTATTTTTAATGCTTGACTTGCTACTTCATCAATTGATTTACTTGCATCAATTTTAATAATTCGGTCTGGATATTTATTACAAATAGTTAAATAACCATTATATACCTTTTTATGAAAATCATCAGATTCCAAATCTAGCCTATCCATATCTCTATTATTCTTATTTATTCTTGCTAAGCCTTGTTCATAAGATATATCAAAAAATATTGTTAAATCAGGTACAATATTGCTAATTGCAAATAAATTTATCTGATATACTTCATCTATTCCTATTCCTCTTCCAATTCCTTGATAGACTAATGAACTATCCACAAATCGATCACAAATAACTATGTATCCTGCCTCTAAAGCGGGACTAATTTTTTCTACTAAATGCTGTCTTCTTGCGGCAGCATACAATAAAGCTTCAGTTCGTGCATCCATCGTAATATTTTTTTTATCTAAAATTATATTTCTTATCTGTTCAGCTATTTCAATACCACCAGGTTCACGTGTTAATAATACTTTATATCCTTCGGATTGCAATTTTTCAAATATTATTTTTGAAATAGTAGTTTTACCACTACCATCTGGTCCTTCCAACGTAATAAACTTACCTCTCATCTTTACTTCCTTTCTTTTTTATCAAAGCAATCTATAATAAATTATAACATATGTCATAATTTGATACAATTTATTCATCTATTAGTACTTAAAAAATAAAATATATATTATTTTAATATTTATTATAAAAATTTCATAATAAACTTATAAAGTATATAATTATAATTCCAGGATACCCTAACATAGCTAAAATAAAAATATTTAAAATATTAAAAGCAAAATAATTATTTGTTAATATATTTAATATATATAAGATTATAATTGATTTAAACAAGGCTAATATAATTTTTCGCATAAAAACACCTCTATAATAATTATATGAGGTGTTTATATTTTCTTTCTACCTTCAAGTGATTTTAATAATGTTAATTCATCAGCATAATCAATATTACTTCCAATAGGTAAACCATTAGCTATCCTACTTGCATTTATTTTTCTTTTTGCAAGTAATTTAGCTAAATATAAAGCCGTCGTTTCGCCATCTCGTGTAGGATTAGTAGCAATAATTACTTCTTTGATAGAATCATCTAATCGTTCAAATAAAGAATCGATATTTAAATCATCTATAGTTTTACCTTCCATAATTGACATTGTTCCATGTAAAACATGATATAATCCATTGTATTCTTTTATTTTTTCCATTGCAAAAACATCTTTTGATTCTTCAACAACACAAATAATACTTTGATCCCGATTAGGATCCATACATATATCACAAATTTCGCCTTCACATATATGCCCGCATTTTTTACAATAATGTATTTTATCTTGAATATTTCCTATTGCTTTTGAAAAGTCATTAACATACTCTTTTTCCATTGATAAAACATAATAAGTTAACCGTTCTGCACTTTTATTACCAATACCAGGTAAACGTTTAAAACAATCAACTAAATCTTGAAATGCTTCTGGATAATTCATATAATTTCCCTCTATTCTTCAAATTCAACGAGATCTCCAAATAATTTAATTGCCATTGATTGTGCATCATTTAATTTTTTCTGAAAATTTCGAAAAGCTCCGATATGATGTAAAACAATTGGTTTTGCTTCAGGAAGAGCTTTTGCACGATTCATTTCAATATATTTATTTCTTATATCAGGCCATGCACTACTTTTTATTGCTATAAAATCATAACTTTGTCCTAATACTTCTTGAAGAAATTTTTTTAATTGATAATAGTTTTCTGTTTCATTAATCTCATTTACATTTGGCTGATGCTCAAATGTAATAATAAGGCCTCCCTGGCAAGCTGCAACAGGATTACCATCATATAACATTGAGGCAAATTTTGCTGTATTAAGATTGAATCGATATCTTGCAATTACCGACCATTTTTCTTTTATTTCATTTAATATTCTTCGATCAGCTTGGACTAAAATATTCAAAATATCATCAAATGAAACATCAATATTTTTATTTGAAACTTTTTTTACTATATTATTTTTAATCTTTTTATCTTCATCTTTTTTCAAATCTTTATTTTGATCTATTGGCTTGGCTGTCTCTGTTGTTATTTCTTCTATTTCATTTATTTTTTCAGAATCATCTTCTTTTTCTACTTCTTCTACTCTTTTTGCTTTTTCAATAAAATTATTTTCTTCTTCAAGAAGAACTTTATTTTCACCTTTTACATTATTACATATTTTTAACATTGCTAATTCAAAATATGTTTTTGCATCTAAAGATTGACTATAATGAGAACTTGCTTCTATTAAAATATCAATTATCTTAAATGCTTCTTCAATTAAAATATACGGAACTAAATTATCAATATCATCTTTAGATAATACAAATAAAATATCAATATCTTGAGTATTTTTATAAATTATTACATCTTTTAAAACATCTATTAAATCATATGTCAATCTTTTAATATCAATACTTGTACTAAGCATATTATCTAATGATTCTAATATTCCCTTTAAATCTTTAGAAAGTAATTTTTTAATAAATATAATTTTATTATCCATGGATAATAAACCATATATCTTATTAACACTTTCTACAGTTAATTTATCTTCATAAGCTAAACACTGTTCCAAAATACTTAAAGCATCACGCATTCCACCTTCAGCTAATTTTGCAATTATTTTTAAAGCAGCTACTTCATACTCTTTCTTTTCATGCTTTAAAACATATTCCAATCTATCAATAATATCACTTTCATCAACTTTTTTAAAATCAAATCGTTGACATCTAGATATGATTGTTGGCAAAATTTTATGCGGTTCAGTTGTTGCGAGAACAAAAACAATATGTGCTGGTGGTTCTTCTAAAGTTTTTAATAACGCATTGAATGCCCCTGTTGACATCATATGAACTTCATCAATAATATACACTTTATATTTTCCATTTATAGGTGCATATTTCACTTTATCTATCAAATCTCGAACTTCATCTACACCATTATTACTAGCAGCATCAATTTCAATAACATCAGGATGCTCTCCTGCTGTTATAGATTTGCAATTAGGACAAGTATCGCAGGGAGGATTATCTCCAGTACAATTTAAAGCTTTTGCGAGTAACTTAGCTACAGTAGTTTTACCAGTTCCTCGGGGACCAGCAAATAAATAAGCATGAGAAATACGATTTTCTTTAATTGCATTTTTTAATGTAGTTACAACATGTTCTTGCCCAGCAACTTCATTGAAAGTTTGGGGTCTATATGATCTATATAAAGCTTTATAAGACATTTATAATCACTCCTCATCCTTATCTATTATACTATATAATTAAAAAGATAAATATAATAAAAAATTTAATTTTTTATTATATTAATTTTTTCTTTTATTTTTAAAATAATCTTTAATTATTTTTGAACATTTTTCTTGTAAAATTCCACCAGTAATTTCTGGTCTATGATTAACAGGTGATTCTGAATTATAGATAGTAGTCAAAGCCAGCCACCTTTTTTCATATGCCCCAAAAACTACTTTTTTTATTCTACTATTTATTATAGCTCCAGAACACATTACACATGGTTCAAGAGTTACATATAATATACACTCATCAAGATACCAAGAATCAAATTTTTTACAAGCTTCATTAATTGCTATAACTTCTGCATGAGCTGTAGCCAAATTAGTCGTTTCACGAAGATTATGTGCCTGCGCTATTATCTGATTATCTTTAACTATAACAGCTCCAACAGGTACTTCATCTTTATCTAAACATTTTAACGCTTCTTGATATGCAATTTCCATAAACTTAATATCTTGTTCCATGCAAAATTCCCCTTTTTATAAAAAAGCCACTACACACAGACGGTTATTCTTAATGCTGCTACCTTCCGGTCCTGACATGGTTCGAAGCCGCCTATTGTAATGGCAAAAATAATTATATAACATTAATTCATCAAATTCAATAATAAACTTAATATTTATTTTATAAATATAAATTCATTAAATAAACATTCAAATATTCATCACCAATTTTCATATAATTATCATAACGTCCAATAATTTCAAATCCAAATTTTTTATACAATACAATTGCTGCCATATTATCAGTAACTACTTCTAAATCTATAATTTCTAAACCAGCTTCGATTGCATAACCAATAGTAGCAGAAAGTAGATTTGAACCAATTCCTTGATTCCAATAATCTTTCAATACAGATATTCCCAAACTTGCATGATGTTTCAAACGTTTTTTAGAATTTCCATTTAATGAAACCAGCCCTACAATTTGATCATCATCTTTTGCAACGATCATTATAGAATTAGGATCATCGTTAATTTCTTGAATTAATTCCATCTCTTGAATTTCATTTAATTTATTATCATCAGATTCAAAAGTAAGATTTGTTGTTTGATCAGCAACAATATTTAAATATTCAATGACTCTTTTAGCATCATTAGGTAAAACTTCACAGTATTCTATTTTCATCTTTTCACCCCATTTTTATTTTTTTAATCTTATTTTTGTAATAATTTGTGTTTCAAGATATACTAATAAAGTAAATCCACAAACTATCAACATATCTATTAAAACTGGTTTAATAGCTTCAAAACCAAAATCATTTAATTTAACAATTTCATTATTAGCTTTTATGAACCAGTATGAAGGTAAGAATTTTGCTAAAGTTAATACAAATGGACTTAACATACTTTGGGGAACAAAAGCCCCGCATATAAAGCTTGATCCTAAACCAAAAACATTTCCTACACCACTTAATATTTCACGGTTACTTGTAAATTTTGCTATCATAAAGCTCAATGCTTGAATAAAAAGCATTAAAACAAGTGAATTAATTATTAACAATAATCCATTTATTGTCATCATGGCTTTACTATATAAAATAAAACTAAATATAACATATAATAACCAAATAAATAATCCAACTGTATAATTTCCTAATAATAATTGACGATTCATACTTTTATAACTTACCGGTGATACTAGATTACGGTGTTTTATCTTTTCTTCATTAAAAGATACCATGATCATTGTTACAATAACCATTGTTATAGTTATTAACATATAATTAGAAAAATTATAATAGGTAGCAGCCTTTGTAAAATCAATATCATTTTTCTTTTCCAACATGCTTACTTCTATATTTTTACTTAAATCTTCTTTAATTAATTTAGTTAGCTTTTGATCACTAATTCCTGCTTTTAAATATAAATTAGCAGTATTTAAATACTTATTTAAAAGATTCTTACTATAGATACTATTATAAGAATCAGGTAATTCCATTGTTTCAATTTGAACATTCTTACCACTAATAAAATCAGATGTATAATTTTTAGGTATAATCATAATATAATCAACAGTTCGATAAAACAAGGCATCACGTAATTTTTCTTCTTGATCATCTAAATTAATTAATTTACCAGAATCTTGAATATATTTTTTTAATCCTTTAATTAGATTACTATCTTCATCTCGATTAATAACAGCAACTTTAATATCTACACTTTTATATTCAGTTGTACTAGAATTATATGTTCCTGCAAATATTGCTAATCCAAGAAATATAGCTGTATATATAATTATTAGTAAGGTATAAGTATTGGCAATTTTTAAATATTTTTTAAATACTGTCATATTGCTTCCTCCTTGTGAAGAATAATGATCCTGCAATTAGAAGAACACCAATTATAAATAAGTAGATCATATTTGTTGTATAACGATTTAAATTATCATAATAGTAAAGAGCATATAATCCATCAGTTATTAGATTGACAGGATTGATATATGCTAATATTGGTAAATTGGTTTGCATCCAATATTTAATATCAATGATCATCATTCCCGAAAAGAACGATAGTACTAATGAAAAACTTGTTAAAAAAGATATTTTTGTATCTTCCTTTTTAAATTTCAAAACATTTCCAACAAAATTACCTAATCCCACGCCAGTAAAACATCCTATAGCAATTAAAATAATAATATAAACTGTTTGATTGCCAAAACCAACACCTAATCCAAAAATCAGATAAGCCATCAAAATCATCATAATTACAAACTGAATAATAAAAGCTGATAAAATTCCCGATAAAACAGTAATTATTTTTGAAATAGGTGAAATTCCTATTCTTGTTCCCTGTCTTGAAAGATTAGCTTCAATCTGACTCGTAGTTCTAAGACCACAAAAACTGGCATTTAAACAATTCATCCCAATTAAAGTATAAAAATATACAACGGTTAAGTCCGTATTACCACCAATATTCAATGTTTTAAAATTATCCTTAGATAAATTAACAGCATCTAAAATATTAGTTTGTAGAATGTCAGGACTTAAATCAGTAATATTCTTAATTGTACTCATTGTACTATTATACTCATTTACAATACTTTCAAGAATTGTCTCATCAATTCCAGTATCATTTACTACTAATTCAATTTTATCACTAACAAGATAATAACCTTTAATTTTCTCATCTTTTAATAATTGTTTTGCTTCGTTCAAACTTTTAACTTTTAAATTAATTAGTTTTTCATTACCATTTTCTAATGATTCTAATGTTTGTTTAAAATATGAATTTTCTTGTTTTTCAACAAGAGCAACATTAATTGTTTCAAATTTTTCACTAGCTGTTAAATTAGAAAATGCTAAATTAAAAAAAGTAGCAAGAGCAAGTGGAAATATTAACGTCCAAAATATTACCATTTTATTTCTAATTAATGTTTTAAATTGATATTTGAAAAAGTGAAAAAACATTAATCTCTTAACTCTTTTCCTGTTAGTTCTAGAAAAACATCATTTAATGTTGGACGTTCACTAAATATACTCGTATAACTAACATTATTTTCACGAACATAATCAATTAATTTACTTAAATTATCTTCTTTCGTTTTATAAGAAATATGAACTATATTATTTTCAATTTCAATATTAATTACTCGCTTACTATTTTTTAAACGATCAATAAAAGCTTGATTCATTGATTTTAATTCAATCGTAATTTTCTCACCTAAACTGATCATATCTTTTAATTCATCTTTTGTTCCTGAAGCAATTATTTTACCCTTATCCATAATAACAATTCGATTACATAGCTGCTCTACTTCTTCCATATAATGAGTAGTATAGACAATTGTAGCTCCTAATTCATTTAATTTTTTTATTCCCTCAAGAATATTATTTCTACTTTGAGGATCTACTGCTACAGTTGGTTCATCTAAAAAAATTAATTTTGGTTTATGAGCTATTCCACAAGCAATATTTAATCTTCTTAATAATCCTCCACTTAATTCCTTAGGTTTAAATTTTTTAAATTCATTCAAACCTACTAAATCTATAGCATTTTGAACATAACTCTTTCTAATTTTTTTATCTTTAATATAAAGTCCACAAAAATAATCAATATTTTCAATTACACTTAATTCTTCAAATACTGCAACATCTTGAAAAACAACTCCTATTTTACTTTTAATATCATAGGCAGTTGGACTCATCTCTTGATCAAAAATACAAATTTTACCAGAATCATACTTTAATAATGATAAAATAGTATTTATAGTAGTAGACTTACCACTACCATTAGGTCCTAATAAACCTAATATTTCACCTTCATAAACATCTAAACTAAAATCATCTAAAGCTACTAGATTGCCATATCTTTTAGTTAGATTTTTAATTTCTATGATTTTTTCCATATTATCTCCTCCTTTTATATCACCACTATACATAAATTTATCACAAGCAGCCACCAACTTTAGATTACAGATTATTATTTTTTAGCAACTAATAGTTGCTAACTACGGTAGCGTTTTATTTTTTCATTTATTTTGCGAGCATCATCACTATTTTTTATGTATACTATTCCACAACAAATAAAATAAATAATTGTAGATATAATTAGAATAATAAAGCTATTTTCAATACTTACTGTAAATCCCGATAAATAATTAACAATAATTATGGTTCCTGCTATTTCAATAATTGAAATTAAATCTGATATCCATTCTTTAATATTCATACAATGCGTCATATTAACAAATAAGTTAATCAAAACACAAATTTTAAATATATCAATAATATATTTATCGTTTAGATAACTTCCACCTAAAACTGTCTGTACTAAAATTACTAAAGTAAATGAGATACAAGTTGTGATAAACCAAATTCTTATTTTTTTCATAAAATTATCACCTACATTCCAAATTTCTTTTTAAAATCACTTACATAATGTCGAGTTATAATTAATTTTTCATTATTTATTAACATCGCCTCATAACGACCATTTAATAGTGCTTTAACATTATCTAATTTATTTAAATTCAATAAAATAGATTTACTGATACGTATAAAGGAACAAGTTTCTAATTTATTTTCCAATTCATATAATCTTAAATTTGTTTCATAAACTTTATCTTTGCAGTAAAGAAAAACCCTATCTTCATTAGCTTCAATATAATAAATATCATTGATCATAATTTGATAACTACGATTATTTAACTTTCCAATAATAAATTTATTATTTTCTAGTAAAGAAATGATTTTCTTGATATTATCATCAACTTTATTACATCGAATAACTATTTCTAATTCACTATCTTCCTTACATTCAATAACGATCTTCATCTAACTCCTCCTTTATAAAATTAGTTTATCATATTATTATCTTTTTACCTATCATATTTAAGTAAGATACACTTTGTCCCAACGAAATGCAAAAAAATCAATAACACTTTAATATTTAAATAAACTACAATAATAAAAAGTACATCTTAAAGTGTACTTTTTATTCCGATATTTAATTTATATTATTAATCTCTATGATAGTGTTCATTTAACCAACGTGCTACACCATCTTCATCATTACTTAAAATTATATCTGTAGCACAGTGCTTTAATTTTTCAACTGCATTACTTACTGCATAACATTGATCAGATATTGCAAACATCGGTAAATCATTAATTGCATCACCAAATGATATCACTTCATCACATTTTAAAATATTTTTTAATTTTAAAATTGCACTTGCTTTAGAGGCACTTTGAGGCATAATTTCTAACCAGTATTCTTCACGATATATTTCTTGTTGAAATGTAATATTATAATCATCACATCTTTTTAATTTCTCATATATTGGTTTTAAATCTTTATACTCACCAATAACAGTAAAATAAAATATTTCGCCTTGATATAAACTATTATAATCATCTGTCAAATTGATTCGATAATCATTTTGATGACTTTTTAAATAGTATTTAGTTCCTTCATTTAAATCGTTATTAATGATCGTAACTCTTTCTCTATCATTAATTAATGCATAAACCATTGGCCTTACTTGATTAGATTCCATTATTTCTTTAATTAATCCTATCTGTTTTTTATTAAAAACATTCTTATGAATAATTTTACCAGTCTCACTATTAACTATAAATGTTCCATTATAAATAATTAGTGGTAAATTTTTAGTCAGACCTTTAGTTACTGGAGCTGCTGAAACTAACGATCTTGCCGTTGCGTATGTAAAAATCATTCCTTTAGAAATCAAATTATTTATTGTTTCAATACTATAGTTACTTATTCTTCCATTACTATCTAATAAAGTGCCATCTAAATCAGTAACATATAATTTTTTCATATAGATAAAAAGATAACTATTTAGTTATCTTTTCTTTTCCTCCCATGTATGGCTGTAATGCTTTTGGAATATTAACACTACCATCTTCATTCAAATTATTTTCAAGAAAAGCAATTAACATTCTAGGTGGAGCTACAACTGTATTATTTAATGTATGTGCAAAATATTTACCTTTTTCACCATTTATACGAATATTTAATCTTCTAGCTTGGGCGTCTGTTAAATTTGAACATGATCCAACTTCAAAGTACTTCTTTTGTCTTGGTGACCAAGCTTCAACATCTATACTCTTAGATTTTAAATCTGCCAAATCACCAGAACAACATTCTAAAGTTCTTACTGGAATATCTAATGATCTAAATAAATCAACAGTATTATTCCATAATTTATCAAACCACATTTTACTATCTTCTGGTTTACATACAACAATCATTTCTTGTTTTTCAAATTGATGAATTCGATAAACACCACGTTCTTCAATACCATGAGCACCCTTTTCTTTTCTAAAACATGGTGAATATGAAGTATATGTGTAAGGCAATTTATCTTCATCTAAGATATTATCAATAAATTTTCCAATCATCGAATGTTCAGATGTACCAATCAAATATAAGTCTTCCCCTTCAATTTTATACATCATACTATCCATCTCTTCAAAACTCATTACCCCAGTAACAACATTACTACGAATCATGTATGGTGGAATAACATAAGTAAAACCGCGATCAATCATAAAATCACGTGCGTATGATAGAATTGCTGAATGCAACCGGGCAATATCTCCCATTAAATAATAAAATCCCTGACCAGCAACACGTCCAGCACTATCCATATCAATACCTTCAAATTTTTCCATTATTTCTGTATGATAAGGTATTTCATATTCCGGTATTACTGGATCTCCATATTTAGTAATTTCCACATTTTCGCTATCATCTTTTCCTAAAGGCACAGATTCATCAATGAAATTAGGAATTTTCATCATAATAGCTTTTAACTCACTACCATATTTTACTTCTAATTCCTCTAATTGCTTTAACTCTTCTGCCATTTCATTAACTTTTCTTTTATTATTTTCGGCAGCTTCTTTATTTCCTTCACGCATAAATTGACCAATTTCTTTTGACAACTTATTACGCATTGCTCTTAATTCACTAGCTTTTGTTAAAACTTCTCGATAATCTTTATCTAATTTGTAAGCTTCATCTACTAATCCAATCTTTTCATCTTGAAATTTCTTTTTCATATTTTCTTTTACTAAGGTTGGATTTTCTCTTAATATTGCAATATCAATCATTCTAATTCTCCCTTGCTTATATTTTTTTAAATTATACAATAATTATTCATCTTATTCAATTATTATCAAAATGTTTATAATTTATTTCCTCGGCAATAAATCATCTCATTTAAACCATATCATATAACTTATCGATATTTAACTGATAATGCTTTTCTCTTGAAATTTTTCTTTCAATCAATAAATCTTTCAAACTAGAATTTTTAATATCTTTAATTTTATTAATGATCGTAGTTCTAGATAAATTAGTAATATTCATTAAATCATAATAACTTAATCCTTCATTATCAAATAATGTACACTGTAAAAATACATTTAATAAATGATATACATCTTCTTTATCACAAATTTCTTTTAACATTTTTTTATTTAAATTGTACTGTTCTAATTTATCACTTACAATTTCTAAAAGATTTTCAAGTCCTGTTACTATTATTTCTAAAAATATAATAACAAAACCTGTAAGATCAGCTTTATTTCTTACATCATTTGTAAATTTAAAAGCACGATAATAATCATTTTTTCTCTCTTTACAACTAATCGATAACTGCAAAGCACATAAAATATCAAGCTCATCATTTAAATATAAACTTGATATATATCTGCTCATTCTTCCATTACCATCATAAAATGGGTGAATATATCCAAATAAATAATGAAATACAGCTATTCTAATAAAAATATTAATTGCCTGATCATTTAATATTTTTAATCCTTCATTCATATAATTTATTATTTCAATCTCTGGCATAATTCCTTTATGAATAGCTCCATCATATTCACTAATAACTTCAACTGCTTCTTTTCTAAATATTTCACCATCTGGCTGATTATCAGAACTTTCATTAATGACATCGACTAACATTATTTCATCATACAATTTTCTAATACTATCACATGTCGTAAGTTTTAAGTATTCATTATTAATTAAACTATTATATTTATTTACCAAACCATAAAAGCGACTCTTCTTTTTTTTTAAATTTTTATTAATTACATTTTCATATACTTCTTTTAGTTCTTTTTTAGTACTATGAATTCCTTCAATTTCATTTGTCTTAATAATTTCTTCTATTAGAGTATTTTTTATAAAATATTGTCTTGCAATACCTGGTAAATCATTACACTTTTCAATTATTTTATTATTTAAATGATATATTTGAGAAACTAATTGTAATATTTCATGATTAACAATCATAAATGCAGGATTTTTATTTATTGTGATATTAAAATTTATTGCTGTTTCATTATTAATCTTATTTTGATATATTTTTTTAAATTCAGATGAATTTGTATAATGATATTGTTTTTCTAAAGTCTTGTATATCATAAAAAAACCTCCCATCTATAATTATTATATATATTTAAACTAATTATACTTACACATGTATAAATTTTTTAATAATTTTACAGATAATATATCATTAGTGTATTTAATTGTCAAATTTTACTAATTATTTTTAATTAAAAAAGGATTGTAAATATAAATAGATAATTTTATCTATTCAATTACATTCCTTTTTCACAACTATTTATCATCCTGTTCAGTAGCTTTTTCAACAACTTCTACTGACGAAACTTTATTTTCTGGACTAACTTTGATCAATCTTACCCCTTGAGTAGCTCGACCAGCAGTTTTTACTTGTTCCATTGGTAGACGAATCATAATTCCATCATCAGTAATAATTAATAAATCTTCATCACCATTAACAGCCCGCAAAGCAACGATTTGACCATTACGTTCAGTAGCATTGATGGTTTTAACACCTTTTCCACCACGATTAGATAAACGATATTCCTCTAACGGTGACATCTTACCATAACCGCGTTCTGTGACAACCATAATAAATTTTCCTTCCTTATCAGTTGTCATTCCAATAACTTCACTACCATCAACATTAATACCCTTTACACCACTGGCACTACGTCCCATTGGTCGAACATTAGTTTCTTCAAAACGCACTAATTTTCCATTTGATGCAGCAACTAAAATTTGATCATTTCCACTCGTTAATTTAACCTGAACCAATTGATCATCTTCTTTTAAGTTAATTGCAATCTTACCAGATTGACGAATTCTTTCAAATTCATTTATTGGTACTCTTTTTACTAGTCCATTTTTAGTTGCAAAGAATAAATAACGATCACTATTTTCTTGAATATCTTTACGATTGATACTGATCATAGATTTAATGCTTTCACCTTTATCTAAGTTCAATAAATTTACTACTGGCAGCCCTTTTGCTGCTCGACCAAATTCAGGTATGTTATAACCTTTTAAACGATAAACTTTACCAAAATTAGTAAAGAATAAAAGATCATCATGAGTCGACATATTAATTAATGAAGTAACAATATCATCACTATTTGTTGACATGCCTTTAATTCCTCGACCACCACGATTTTGACTCTTATATGTATCTACTGGCATTCTCTTGACATAGCCATTATTTGTAAGTGAAATAATTACATCTTCTACAGGAATCAAATCTTCATCTTCCAAATCAAAAGTTCCTTGAATAATTTCAGTACGTCTTTTGTCCCCATATTTATCTTTTATTTCTTCTAATTCATCATGGATAATTGATAATAAACGCTCCCTATTTTCAAGAATATCTTTTAAATCAGCAATAATTTCTAATAGTTTATTCAAATCATCTTCAATCTTTTGTCTTTCTAAACCAGCTAGACGCTGTAACTGCATTTCCCTAATTGCTTTAGCCTGTTTATCAGACATATTAAATTCTTCCATTAATCTTGTTTGAATAATTTCAGTAGTACGACTTGACCTAATTAAATCGATGATTGCATCGATTTGATCTAAAGCCCTTTTCAATCCTTCTAAGATATGAGCTCGATCTTCAGCTTTAGCTAATCTAAACTTTGTTCTTCTCCTGATTACTTCTTCTTGATGTTCAAGATATAAAGTAATCATTTCTTTTAAATTTAATGTTTTTGGTTCATTATTTACTAAAGCTATACAATTAGCACCAAAAGTTGTTTGCAAAGATGTTAATTTATAAAGTTGATTTAAAATAACTTCTGGTTGAATATCACGACGCAATTCAATAACTACACGAATTCCATCACGATTTGATTCATCACGAATTTCTGTAATTCCTTCTATTTTCTTTTCTCGAACCAATTGTGACATCTTTTCAATCATCCGAGCTTTATTTACCATATAAGGAATTTCAGTAACAACAATTACTTTCTTATTCCCTTTATCTTCAATTTCTGTTTTAGCTCGCATCACAATTAAACCATTACCAGTTTCATAAGCTTTTTTTATAGCACTTTTTCCTAAAATATATCCACCGGTAGGAAAATCGGGTCCTTGAATATAATTTTCCATTAATTCTACAATTGTAATATCGGGATTCTTAGCTACTGCCAAGATTGCATCGATAACCTCAGATAAATTATGAGGAGGAATATTAGTTGCCATTCCTACTGCAATTCCCGTTGATCCGTTAATTAATAAATTAGGTATACGCGCTGGCAATACAGCTGGTTCTTGTTCTTCTCCATCATAATTAGGAATAAAATCAATTGTATCTTCTTTTAAATCACGTACTAATTCGCTAGATATCTTCGACATTCTAGCTTCAGTATAACGTTGTGCTGCTGCTCCATCACCATCGATAGAACCAAAATTTCCATGACCATCAACAAGCATATAACGATATGAAAAATCTTGAGCCATTCTAACTAATGCTTCGTAAATAGAAGAATCTCCATGAGGATGATATTTTCCCATTACTTCTCCAACAATACGAGCAGATTTTTTATAAGGTGTTCCAGGTGTACATCCTAGATCACTCATTCCATAAATTATTCGTCGCTGAACTGGTTTTAATCCATCACGAACATCTGGTAAAGCTCTTGATACAATTACTGACATTGCATATTGCATAAAAGAGTTTTTCATTTCCGATGTTAATTTTACTTTTCTAATTCCGCGTTCTTCCATCATTTATCTCCTTTATTAAATATCTAGATCAGTAACATATTTAGCATTTTCTTGAATAAATTCACGTCTAGGTTCTACTTTTTCACCCATTAACATATCAAAGATCATATCCGCTTCCATTGCTTCATCTAAATCAATTTGATTTAAAATTCGCTTTTCAGGATCCATAGTAGTTTCCCAAAGTTGTTCTGCATTCATTTCTCCAAGACCTTTGTAACGTTGAATACTATATTTTGCCCCATCACCAATTTTAGTTTTTAAATCCTCTAATTCTTCATCACTATAACAATAATGTTCATCTTTACCATGTTTTAATAAATAAAGTGGCGGTTGGGCTGCGTAAACAAAACCATTTTCAATCAATGGTTTTAAATAACGATATAAAAATGTTAACATTAAGATCCTAATATGACCACCATCAACATCGGCGTCGGTCATGATAACTATTTTATGATATCTTAATTTATCTAAATTAAATTCTTCACCAATTCCCGTACCAAATGCTGTAATCATTGATCTAATTTCTGCATTTCCTAAAATTTTTTCAAGTCTAGATTTTTCAACATTTAAAATTTTACCACGCAATGGCAAAATCGCTTGAATCCGTCGATCACGACCCATCTTTGCACTTCCTCCGGCAGAATCCCCTTCGACGATAAAAATCTCACATTCGCTAGCATCTTTACTTGAACAATCTGCTAATTTACCAGGCAAATTAGAAACTTCAAGAACATTTTTTCTTCTTGTCATCTCCCTCGCTTTTTTAGCTGCTAATCTTGCTCTAGAGGCAACGATTGCTTTATCAATAATTATTTTTGCAGTATCTGGATTTTCTAATAAAAATTTATCTAATGAAGCACTAATAATATTACTTGAAATTTTTCGAACTTCAGCATTTCCCAATTTTGTTTTTGTTTGCCCTTCATACTGAGGATCAGGATGTTTAACAGAAATAATTGCTGTCAAACCTTCGCGAACATCATCGCCTGATAATGCTTCTTCATCTTTTTTTAAAATACCTTTATTTTTTGCATAATTATTAATGACTCTTGTTAAAGCTAAGCGGAATCCTTCTTCATGAGTTCCCCCTTCATGAGTATTAATATTATTACAAAATGAATAAATATTTGATTGATAGCCATCATTATATTGCATTGCTACTTCAATTGTAATATCCTGCTGAACATCTTCAACATAAATAACTTCATCATGAATTGGCGTTTTATTCTTATTAATATAAGCGACATATTCTTTGATTCCACCTTCAAAATGATATTCATGTTTATGATCAGCTCCATTACGCTTATCCTCTAATGATAAACGTAACCCCTTATTTAAAAAAGCTAATTCTCTAATTCTTTGTCTTAATGTATCATAATCATAAACCGTACCTTCTTTAAAAATTAATTTATCAGCCTTAAAGGTTACCTCTGTTCCCGTAATTTTAGACTCGCCTATAATTTTTAATTCATCTACTGGTTTACCACCATTTTCAAAGCGCTGGAAATAAATGTGTCCATCACGATAAACCTTAACTTCAAGCCATTGTGATAAAGCATTTACAACTGATGCTCCAACTCCATGAAGTCCTCCAGATACTTTATAACCACCGCCACCAAATTTTCCTCCGGCATGTAGTACAGTAAAAATTGTCTCAACAGTTGAAATTCCCGTTTTAGCATGAATTCCAGTTGGCATTCCTCGTCCATCATCAATAACTTGAACAACATCATCATCTTTTAAAATCACTCTAATATGACTTGCATACCCAGCTAATGCTTCGTCAATTGAATTATCAACGATTTCCCAAACTAAATGGTGTAATCCTCTAATTGAAGTTGTTCCAATATACATTCCTGGTCTTTTACGAACTGCCTCGAGTCCTTCTAAAACCTGAATATCGGATTCATCGTAACTATGTTCTACTTTTTCTTCTGACATTATGTAGCCTCCTTGCCACTTTCAATATAAATTTTCTTAGCCTTTTCTACAATTTGATGATTAATACCATCAATAGAAGTAGTTGTAATAAAAGTTTGAATCTTTTGATTTAAAATATCTAATAACATATTTTTTCTCATTTGATCTAATTCTGATAAAACATCATCTAATAATAGAATTGGATATTCCCCAATTTCATCTTTAATTAAATCAATCAAAGCAATTTTTAAACTCAAAACAATTGTTCTTTGCTGACCCTGAGAAGCAAAAAGATCAGCAAGATTTTCATTCATATATATTTTTAAATCATCTTTATGTATTCCTAAATGACTTTTCATATACTGAACATCACGATGGTGATTTTTTTTATAAAGAGATAAAATATTTTCATATGTTAATTTTTCTTTAATAAAACAACTATACCGTAGTCTTACTTTTTCACTTTCCCTTTTAGCAATTTTTTGATAAATTAAATTAACTTTATCATCTAATTTCTTAATAAAATCAAGACGCTTTTTAATTAATTCAACTTGTAACTTAGCTAATTGCTCATCAAGAACTTCAAGATATTCATCACAATCTTGATTTCTTTGATTTAAAATTTTTAAATATTTGTTTCTTTCTTTAAGCAATCCATTATACTTACTTAAATTAAAAACATAGATCGGTGATATTTTAGAAATCTCTAAATCAATGAAACGACGACGGTTACTAGGACTACCTTTAATTAAATAAAGATCATCAGGAGTAAAAACTACGACATTTAAAAGACCAACATATTCACTTATCTTATAAATATCCTGGTCATCTATTTTAGCTCTTTTAAAATCATTTCCTAAAACTATTTCTAAATTACGTTTCTTGTTATTAGAAATGATTTCACCATTAACTTTCGCAAAATCACAATCAAACATAATCATTTGTTTATTAATATGTGTTTTAAATGACTTTCCCACAGAAAGTAAATAAATAGCTTCTATTAAATTAGTCTTTCCTTGTCCATTACTACCAATTAAAATATTAATATCCTGATTAAAATCAATAATGAATTGTTTATAATTGCGAAAATTAGTTAAACATAACGATTTAATTATCATTAACCAATAACAAATGTTTCTCCATCAAATTCAATCATATCATCTCTTCGTAATTTCTTACCTCTTCTACTCTCCACTTCACCATTAACTAAAACTAATCCATCTTTAATAACAATTTTTGCATCAATACCACTTGAAACACATCCGGCAAATTTTAAAAATTGTCCCAAAGTTATATATTCATCTTTTATTTTAATTATTTTCATAATTACCCTCTTTTTTTATAAAATCCTAGCCACATTATAACATAAAATATATTAAAATTCAAAAAAATAAGCATTTTAAAGCTTTTTAATAAAAAAGTGAAAAAAGTTATTTTTAACTAAATGTTGCTCATATTTAAAATTTGTCCACATATAATTAATATGTCCAGTAAAAAAATACTTTCACGAAAAAAGCTACATATAGTAGCTTAAAAAGTTCTTACTGGTAAAACTAATTGAATAACATCATCTTTTTCATAATCTTTAATGATAAAAGGTTTCATTTCTCCAGTAAATAATATCTTTATTTTAGGATCATTAAATGCTTTGATTGCATCATTTGCATATTTTGAACTAAATGAGATACTTAAAGGCTCCCCTTTATAAAAAGCTTTATCTAATATTTCTTCAACAGAACCAATTTCCTGCATATAAGAAGATAATACTACTTTATCAGGATCCATATCTAATTTAATAATATTATTTTGTTCATTTGTAAGCAATGAAACACGATCAATAGCATTTAATAAATAGTGAGTATCCAAATCTAATTCATAATCAAAACTTTCAGGAATTAAGCGATTAGTATCGGGAAAGCTGCCATCAATTAATCTAGTTTGAATAATATTATTATCAAAAACATATAATACTTTACGATCCGATACGTATATTTCAATTTGCTCATCTTTTTCAATTATTTTTGATATTTCATCTAAAGACTTTTGAGGAATGGTAATATTAAATGTTACACTTTCATTTAAACTAACAATTTTTTTAGCTAAACGATAACTATCAGTAGCAGTACATTCTAATTGATTATTAGCAGCTTTAAAATTTATTCCTGTTAATATAGGTTTATGTTCTTTATCACTAGCTGCAAATTTAGTTTGAGAGATGATATCTTTTAAAATTAATGAATTCAAAAGTATTTTAGTACCTGTTTTTGATAAATCTATTCGAGGATAATCTAAAACATCTGTACCGTTTAAATCAAATTTTGAATTTGAACCTGAAATTCTTGTTAAAGCACCATCAATTATTTGAATTGTAATATAATCACTATCTATTTTTCTAACAATATCTAAAATATATCGTGAATTAAGAACTACTCCACCTGTTTGATAAATAATTAAATCATCATCTTTTTCAATTTTAGTTTGAATCGTAATATCAGAATCACTTCCTGTCAAAATTAAACTATCATCATGTAAATCAAATTTAATTCCAGTAAGAACAGGTAGAGGACTACGAATAGAAACAGCTTTAGTAGCTTTAGAAAGAGCATTTAATAATTTAAGTCTTTTTATTTTAAAATTCATATTTTTTCTCCTTTTAATATATTTTATTTTTAAATTTTATTATTACTATTAGGTTGTGAATAATGTGTATAAGTTAAAAAGTATTGATTTAATCAATATTTTTTATGTGTATAACAATGTGTTTAAATTGTGGAAGTAATGTGTTTAATTTACATTTAATTTCTCTTTTAACTTATCTATGGCTAATTTATAATCTAAATCTTTTTTTATCTTAGTTTCTACCCGAGCACAAGCTTTCATAACAGTGGAATGATCACGATTACTAAATGTCATACCAATTTCTGCAAATGTGATATCTAATAATTCACGCATTAGATACATGCACATTTCTCTAGGTGTAGTTAATTTTCTAGTTTTATTTTTAGAAATCAATTGACTTATCGTTAAATAATAAAATTCTGCTGTTGTTTTTAAAATTAATTCTTTAGTTAAGGTACTTTTAGGATTTTTAACTACTTTATCATCTTTAAAAGATTCAAGTGCAAAAGACATATCAATAGTATTCGTATGGTTCATAATACTGCAAAAGAATAAACGTTTTAACGCTCCTTCGAGACTACGAATGTCTTTACAATAATGATTGGCCATGAAATCAACAACATCATCTTGAATAACTAAAGATGGATTATCAAGATTTTCGATTTTCTTTTCTAAAATAGCTCGAGCTGTTTCAAATTCCGGTGGATCGATTCCAAAGCTTAAACCGGAATTAAAACGACTTATTAAACGTGATTCAATACCTTGGAGTTCTTCAGGCATTTTATCACTGGTAATAACAATCTGTTTATTATTATTAATTATTTCATTAAAAATATGAAAGAACATTTCACTACTTTTTTCTTTATTGAAGAGAAATTGAATATCATCAATTAATAAAATATCTAATGTTTTATACTTAGCATAGATTTCATCGCCATCTTTACTTTTCATTGCACCAATTACTTCATCAACAAAATCTTTGCTTGTAATATAACGAATCTTTAGACCTGGATTTATCTCTTTAGCATAGTTACCAATTGCATTCAATAAATGGGTCTTACCTAGACCAGGATTACTATAAATGAATAAAGGATTAAAATTTGATCCTGGATTAGTTGAAACAAGCAAAGCTGCGTTTTGGGCCATTCTATTGGATCCGCCAACAACGAAATTATCAAATGTTAAAGTTCGATTAAGATTGTCTTTAAATGTTTCTTTTTTTTCTTGAGTGATTGATTTTTTAAATTCATCTTCACCGATTATTTCTACAGTTACTGGTGATGCTAGCATACCTGAAAGAATATCTTCAATATCTTTTAAATTATTCTTTATAGTTTCTACATTAAAGGAATAAGGTGTCGTAATAGTAACCTTATTATTATTGATAGAAGCAATTTGAGCGTTTCTGAAAACAGATTCCATGATTACTTTATCAATTTTTCGTTCTTCAGGTAAATTTTGTCTTTCAAGAGTATCAAGACATAATTGCCAAATTTTACTATTATCACGCATTATTTTCACCTCCGCATCATAATTATAAGCAAATAAATTGTAAAATTAAAGAACAAAAAAGAGGATAAATTTCTATTCACAAAGTTATTCACAATAATTGTTATATTTATTAAGGTTTTTATAACTTATTCACATTATTCACAACTTTATTTGTGCATAATAAAAGATGTGAATGTGAAAATTGTGATGAAATTAGTAGATAAAAATGATAATGCACTAAATATTCACAAGTAAAACATAATAATGACAATATTTTTAGCTGATTTTCACATTTATTCACATACAAAATCACATTAAACAAATTATGTGCACAAAATATGTATTTTGGTGGATAACTTAAAAATTGCTGCTAAAGAATGTCACAATTAACTAATGTAGGATAAAAAATAATATTATTTTGCTAATGATTATAAAATTTTACTAATTATTTGATGTTATAATATAGTAAAGAAGTTTAAATAAATAAAAATTATAATTAAACTGAATTATTTCAATTAAATATTATAGTTATAGCTATAAGTGTATAAGAAAGAGGTGATGGATTATTTGTATTTACAAATTTAAATGATTCAGTTTTTTAAAAATATAATTATGGTAAAAAAGGATATAGAGTATAAAACGATAGAAGGGAAAGATATGAAAATATTAAAGAAAATAGCTAAGAGTTTAATAGTTATTACAATGATTATTAGCTATTTAGCTATTGATGTTAAAGCTGTTGAAAACGATGATGGTTTATCAAATGTAGCTTTAAATAAATTAACTATTGCAAGTAATGGAAATTCATCTCGAGCAGTAGATGGAGATAAGACTACTTATTGGGATGGAGGATTATATCCAAGTGAATTATTAGTTGATTTAGATGGATATTTTGATGTTTCAAAAATAACAGTTGTTCCATATTATAATGGTAGTCGTTATTACCATTATGAAGTTTACACGAGTGTTGATGGCTTTAACTATGAAAAAGTAGGAGAAAAAACTGATAACACTTTACAAACAGTAAATGGAGAAACTTATTTATTTGAAACTAAAGTTGCAAAATATGTTAAAGTAAAAATGACATATAATTCTGCTAATACTAGTGTGCATATAAATGAATTAGAGGTCTATGGTGTGGAAAATCCTGATTATGAAGTACCTGATATTCCGGATATAGATCCTAATGACCCTGATAATATTGCGTATGGTAAACCTACTAGATCAACTACTAATAGTAATTTTTCATCTTTAGTTGTAGATGGACAAAGATCAACTTCATGGATTGGTGAAGATTATCCTAAATATGTAGATGTTGATTTATTAGAAAATTATGATATATCAAAAATTAAAGTTTTTATGCCTCAAGGTAATATTAAATTTGCTTATTCATTGTATGGTAGTTTAGATGGCGTTCATTTTGAACGAATTGCTAAAACAGAACTTAAAGAAAGTAATGAAAATGGTGATGAATTTACTTTTGATAGTAATAATACATATCGTGTAATACGAGTAAATGTAACAGCAAATTCAAATGGAGAAGGGGCAAACTCACAAATTTCAGAAATAAAAGTTTATGGAACTAAAAGTGATGTTGAAAAAATTGAAACACGTACAGATTTAAATATAGAATCGTATGAAGACTGGCTATTAGAAAATTATCATGTTGATACTAAAGCTATTAGTGATGAAAATGGTAAATATGATATGGCCGATACTTTTAATGATGCTGATGTATTTGCAGAAGTAAGTGGTGTTATTACAAGAATATTAGGTGAAAAGTATAATGATTGGTTTACTTTTGAATTAGCAGAAAATGATTCTGGTAAAGATTATTATGAGCTATCTTCTTTAGATGGAAAAATTCATATTAAAGGTAATGAAGGCTTATCTCTAACTACAGGATTAAATTATTTTTTGAAATATTATTGTAATGTTCATATTTCACAGCAAACTAAGCAAGTAAAAATGCCAGATACTATTCCAGTATTAAATGAGGTTATCTATAAAGAATCACCTTATGAGATACGTTATGCTTATAATTATTGTACATTATCTTATACAATGCCATTTTGGGGATACGATGAATGGCAAAGAGAATTAGATTATTTTGCATTAAATGGAGTTAATTTGATTTTGGATACTACTGCTACTGAAGCATTATGGATAGAGTATTTACAAAATTATGGTTATGATATTGAAGAAGCAAAATCATTTGTATGTGGTTATTCATATAAAGCCTGGTGGTTAATGGGTAATTTAGAGTCTTATGGTGGACCAGTTAGTGATGAATGGGTTATCGATACAGTTGAAATGGCAAGAACTAATCAACGTAAAATGACTGTTTTAGGTATGAAGCCTTGTTTACAAGGTTTTATGGGAGCTATGCCAGAACATTTTGCTGATATTGCTAATCAAACGTTAATGGAAGATTATGGCTATGAAGATATTAATCCATATATGGTTGAACAAGGTGATTGGTCAGGATTTACACGTCCTCCAATATTAAAAACGACTTATAATGGCTATGATGATTTAGCTCAGAAATTTTATGATACACAAGAATATATTTATGGACAAATTACAAACTTTTATGCTGGTGATTTAGCTCATGAAGGTGGAATTATTCCTCCTGATTTAAGTAAACCACAAATGTCAGCACATATTTTAGATCAAATGATGAAATATGACGAAAATGCTGTATGGGTAATTCAATCATGGTTATCTAATCCTAATCCTGAAATTTTAGAAGGCTTTGGTGAAAATAAAGAAGATCATGTTCTTGTTTTAGATTTGGATGCTACAGAAAATCCTCATTGGAGTAACACTACAAATTGGAATGGTAAAGAGTTTGGTGGAACATCATGGGTATTTTGTATGTTGGATAACTATGGTGGAAGAACAGGAATGCATGGTGAATTAGAATATTTAGCAACTCAAATTACAAAAGCAAATAATGAATCAAAGCATATGAAAGGAATCGGAATCACACCAGAGGGAACACTTTTAAACCCAGTCAATTATGATTTATTTTGGGAAATGGCTTGGGAAAGTGAATCTAAAGATACTGAGACATGGTTAAAAGAATATATTACTAGACGTTATGGTGAATATTCTCAAAATGCTTGGGAAGCATGGAAAATTTTATTATCTACTGCTTATGGTGCTAATAATGAAGATGGAAGTGCAAAATATCATACTGGTAATGTAAATTGTATTACTAATATGCGTCCATCATTCAATCCAGAGATTGTAATAGGAAATTATAAATTAACATATGATCCGACAAAATTTGAAAAAGCAACTGATTTATTAATGAAAGATTTTGATAAATTTAAAGATAATGAATGCTATGTTTATGATGTAGTTGATATTTTAAGACAGACTGTTGCCAATAGCCAAGTAGAATTTTTTGAACGTATAAATGAGGCATATAATAGTAAAAATTATGAAATCTTTACAAAATATAAAGATAAGCTATTAAATAGTATTTTGCTTATAGATGAAATAGCAGGTTTTGAAAAAGATTCGTTATATGGTACATGGATATCAAAAGCAACTAATTTCTATAGTGATCCACGAAATAGTAGTACATATGATGATTATTCAAAGGATATGATGATAATCAATGCTAAAGCTATTGTCAGTATTTGGAGTTCTAAGACCTTACAAACATATGCCCATCGACAATATAACGGTTTAGAACAAGATTATAGTTATGAAATGTGGAAATTATGGTTAGATCGATTAGACGATGCAATGCAAACAGGTAATTTTACTGCTCCATCAAGTAATCAAGATTATTTTAACATCGGTTGGAATGTTGTAACTAATGATGTTAATTATTCTACGACAGTAAAAGATGCTGATGGTAATCAAGAATATCGAGGATTAGATGAAATATATTTAGAAATATGTGATGGTTATTTAACTGGACAAGCTCAAAAAGATAAAATTGTGGATGAAAATATTGCTCCAGAAGGAACTGCTTATGCAGATACAACTTTAGGAAGCTATGCTGCAAGTCGGATTAATGACAATAATGCTGGATCAATGTGGATTGCTCAAACTTCAGCAACTCCAGTAAGTGCAGGAATTAAATTTAATCAAGAATATTCAATTTATGGATTACAGTTGATTTTTGAAACACGTCCAGTATTAGGAAATAATATAATGAAATTTTATATTGAAACTAAAAATAATGATGAAGACTGGGAAAAAATTTATAGTGGTCAAAGTTATAATGAGGAAGATAAATCATATACAATAAATATTCCATTAGATGAAGCTAAATTAGTTAATGATGTGAAAATTACTTTTGAGACTAATGGTGGAATTTATCCAGCATTATGCGAAATGAAAATTTATTCAAGTAAAGGAATCCAGCTAATAGATGGCACATCAATGTTTATTGAAAACAGGGTTATAAATGGAGTTCAAGATGGAATTACAGTAGATGAATTGTTATCATTTTTATATGCTGGAAGTGGTGAATTACAATGTGTTGAAGATGGAAATGTTTTATCAGGCGATACAATTGTTAATGATAAAACAACAATTCAATTAGTTAATGATGGTAAAGTCATTGATGAGCTTCAAATATCATTTGCAAGTAATTTAATTAATCAGTTAAATGATTTAGTTGATGAAGCAATGTCATTAGATGAAAATAATTATTCTAAATTAAGTTATAATGTTCTTTTAAAAGCTATTGATAATGCTCAAATTATTATAAATGATGTAAATAGTAATAGTAGTGATTATAAAAATGCAATTGATACATTAAAAAATGCAGTTAATAATTTAGTAGATATTAGTAAATTGAAAAATGATATAGATAATTTAGCAAATGAAGATAAAAATGAATATATATCTGAATATTTTGCTAAATATCAATATTATTATCAACAAGCTAAAGATATTTTTGAAAATATTGACACGGCTACAAATGATAAAATATATCAGGCAGAGGGTTATTTAGAATTAGCTAAAAATTATCTTATTCATGAAGATAATACAAACGTTGCACCTTTAGGAACACCATATGCTGATAATGAATTAATGAGTTCTTATTCAAAAGAAAAGATAAATAATGGTAATTTTGAAGATTGCTGGGTTGCTAATTCAAGAACTAATTTACCAGTATCTGGAGGAGTAACATTAGATAAGAGTTATTCTATAAATTATATAAAAGTTGCTTTTGAAGAAAATGGTTATCGTAATACACAATTAGGATTTGATGTTTTAGTACAAAAAGAAAATGGTGATTGGGAAAAAGTATATACGAATTCCACTGGATCAAAAAATGGCTATACATTTATTATCAATATGAATAATCAAGTAATTAAAGATGTTAAAGTAACAATTAACTCATATTCTACTGATGCTGGGTCTCCATATCCAGGAATATCAGAAATTGAAGTATATCAAACAAGCGATAATTCAAATTTAAAAGATACTTTAAATTTAGTAAAAGAAAAAATAAATGCGGGTTATGATGAAAATAATACTACAATTACAAGCTGGATGGAATTTAAAGAAGTATATGATAAAGCACAGATTATTTGTAAAAAAGATACTTATAATCAAGAAATAATCGATGAAATTAATACAAGATTAAATGAAACTGCTGATAAATTAACATTAAGAGGAAATATTGCCGAACTTGTTAAATTAGTAGAAGAATGTGTAAAAATTGATCAAAAATTATATACAGAAATATCATGGAGAAATTTTGATGACCAGTTAATGATTGCAAAACAAATTATTTTAGATAATAGTAATTCTAGTCAAACAGATGTAGATAATGCTTTTAATTTATTACAAACAGCTAAAGATAACTTAGTAAAAGTTGCTAGTGATAGAGATAAAATAAAATTAGCTATAGCTATTGATATGGCAGAAACTGCTGATTTAGAAAATGTCGTACCAGCCGTAGTAAGTGAATTCAATGAAGCATTAGAAAATGCTAAAGCAGTATACAATAATGGACAAGCTACACAAGTTGAAGTAGATAGTGCCTTTGATCGACTAGCAAATGTAATGCAGATGTTGGAATTCTACAAAGGTGATAAAACAGCATTACAAAAACAAGTAGATCAAATCAATGGATTAGATGAAAGTAAATACATTGAATCCTCATGGAATGCAATGTTGCCAGTATTAGAAAAAGCAAATGATGTATTAGCAGATGTTAACGCAATGCAGGATGAAGTCGATGAAGTATATACAGAATTAGTAAAAGCTTTCTTAGACTTAAGATTAAAACCAAATAAAGACTTATTACAAGAATTAATCAATAAGACAAATGGTTTAAATGCTGCTAATTATAGTGCTGAATCATGGGCAGTAGTAGCAAATGCTTTAAATGAAGCCAATGCAATCTTAGAAGATCCAGAAGCAAGTCAAGAGCAGATAGATAATGCCAAAGATGTTTTAACAAAAGGATTAGATGGACTAGTAGTAAATGAAGCATCAGTAAGCAAAAAAGTAATAAGTATCAATACCGGAGATGATACATTAATTAGTCTATTTGCAGGACTTAGTTTATTAAGTATAATTACTATTTTGTCTGGATATAAAAAAGAAGAAAATTAGTTTAAAAAATTATTTATATTAGAAAAATGGAAGCATAACAATTTTAGTAAATTTGTTATGCTTTTTTTAATTTTATTATTTAGATTATCTATGATAACTGTTAGTTTTATCTAAATTTACTTTTTCCTTGAATTTCATTGACTTAAAGAGGTTTTTCATATAAAATGGGGGAGCATATGTTATTTGTATAAAAAGTATAAAAATTTTGGAGGTGTAATTAATGAAAAGAACATATCAACCAAATAAAAGAAAAAGATCAAAAACTCATGGTTTTAGAGCTAGAATGGCTACTGTAGGAGGAAGAAAAGTACTTGCACGTCGCCGTAAAAGAGGAAGAAAAGTCTTATCTGCTTAAGAAAATCCACTTTACGGTGGGTTTTTTTTCTAAAAATTATGAAAAAAAATTATCGGGTTAAAAAAAATGAAGATTTTAGTTATATTATTAAGAAGAAACAAAGTATAGCTAATCAATCTTTTATTATTTATTACTTAAAAAATGATGTGGGTCATGCACGTGTTGGAATATCTGTGAGTAAAAAATTAGGTAAAGCAGTGGTTAGAAATAAAATCAAACGACAGGTTAGAATGATCGTTCAACAAACTATAGATTTTAATGATAGTTGTGACTATATTGTTATAGTAAGAAATAAATATTTAGATTTAGATTTTAATTCTAATCTAAATGAGCTAAAATATTTGTATAAAAAAATATTAAAAAGGATGGAAGGGTAAATGGTATTAGATAAAAAAACTAAAAAAATCTTAAAAGTATTTTGTTTGGTTTTCTTAGTCACTATTTTAACAGGATGTGCACAAAATCTTGATAAAAATGGTGAACTTATTGCATCTCGTGCAATAACAATGTCAACACCTTGGTCATTAAGTGCTGGGTGGTTTGATTTTTTATTTGTTATTCCATTAGCAAAAGGAATTTTATTTATTGATCAATTTGTGGGAAATGTAGCTATTGGAGTAATTGGAATTACAATTGTTGTTAATCTTATTACTTTACCAATAATGATTAAATCAACTGTATCAACTCAAAAGATGCAGTTGTTACAACCAGAATTAGAAAAAATACAACGTAAATATAAAGGGCGTAATGATCAAGCTTCACAAATGCGTCAAAGTGCTGAAATTCAAAATTTATACAAAAAACATAATGTAAGCATGTTTGGTTCATTTGCAACATTTTTAACTTTGCCAATTATGTTTGCTATGTGGCAGGCAGTACAAAGAATCGATGCTTTGTATAAAACTGTGATTTTTGGTATTAATTTAGGTGAAAAACCACTTAATCATATTTTAGATTTTGATATTGGTTATATAATATTATTATTAGTAGTAGCAGGAACACAATTTTTAGCAATGCAGATTACACAAATTATGGCTAAACGTTCACCAAAATATCGTCCAAGCCAACAAATGCAATCAATGAATACAATGAATAATGTAATGACAATTTTTATTGTTTATTTAGCTGCAACAATGCCAGCAGCTATGTCTTTATACTGGATTACAACTAATATTATTAATGTAGTTAGAACTGTATATATTCAATTTTTCCATATTGAAAAAGTAAAAAAAGAGATTGATTCCTCAACTACTAATAATTTTATGAACAGCAAGAAGTAGGTGAATAAAATGATGAAAAGATATACTGCAAGGACAGTTCAAGATGCAATTAATTTAGCCTGTCAAGATTTAGGTGTAACTATAGATGATTTAAATTATGAAGTAATAAGTGAAACAAGAACATTTTTTACTAAAAAAGCAGAAATTGAATGTTATACTGTTTCAATGGTTCAAGAATATATTGAAGAATATGTAAGACGTTTTATTAGTGACATGGGATTTGAAATTGAAACAGTATCATACTTGCAAGATGGGCGTATCTATTGCAATATAAATACTAGTAATAATTCAATATTAATTGGAAAAGCAGGAGTTATTTTACGAGCAATTAATTTTATTGTAAAAAATGCTGTTAGTACTACATATAAAAAAAGAATTGAATTAAGTATTGATATTAATGGATATAAAGAAGATCGTTATAAGAAAGTTGCTTCAATGGCAAGAAGATTAGGTAAACAAGTATTAAGAACAAAATCTGATATTAAGTTAGATCCAATGCCTGCCGATGAACGTAAAGTTATGCATCAGGAATTGTCTAAATTAGAACATGTCAAAACAGAGAGTCATGGTGAAGGAAAAAATAGACATATGGTTATTTCATATGTAGAATAAACACATGGTATCATGTGTTTTTTCGTTTTAATATTCATACAAGTATGAATATATAGACTTTAGTCAGTTGAGCATACGAAGTATGCGAAATAAAAAACCACCTGCTATGCAGGTGGAACGATAAAAAAGTTATACAAATATTCACCTTTCCGATATATATTAAAGTTGTTAGGTTATCATATATGAAAGGAAAGGTGATAGAAGTATGGCTCAAAATGTTGATTAGCATTTTATTTTAACAAATTTTTGGCAAATTAAATTGAATAACAGAAGTAAAAGATATGAGCTAATTAGTAAAAAATAGCAAAATATAATGGCACAAACAATCAAATTAATTTATTCTAATTTCTTTATTTACAGTGGAGCCAAATTCCTAAGGACCGTTAAAACCAAGCAAAATCAAGAAGATTTTGCTTATGAAAAAGTATAACTTAGGAATATCCACTATAAATAAGTTTTCTCGGCATAAAATAATTTGAATAAAATATTATCAAATTAAATTAGTTATATTTAATTTTAACTAATTTACGAATGCATAAACAGTAGTTTTTTGAGTCAAAATAATTTGCATATCAACA
>NZ_JMLH01000015.1:0-37063 GCF_000686665.1 Thomasclavelia saccharogumia DSM 17460
AAGATATCGTGGAGATGGTGATAAAGATGTATGACAAGTTTAGAAGCAATGAGCCGATATGGTCATTAGCAAACCAGTTAGCGTTAGCGAAGCTTAGAACTGAATCATTAGAGATGGAACGTGAAGAAAAGACAGCCAAAAGAATCGAAGAAGGAATCAAAAAAGGTATCGAACAAGGGATTGAACAAGGTATTGCTCAAGGAGTTGAGCAGGGGATTGAAATTGGCCGTGAAGAAGGAATCGGAATTGGCCGTAAACAGGAAAAAGAAGAGGAAATTAAAAGAAACAAGAATAATTGTATTGAATTACTTAAGGGAAGATATCAAAAAAATTGTAGTAAATGGGTAGAAGGATTGAGTGAAAAACAAATAGATTTAATCTATCGGTATATATTTGAAGAAGATGATTTTGCAATGTTTAAGAAAAAATAGAAGATGAATATTTTTTGAAGTGAGGTAAAGTAATGGAAATAGATTTTGCATTGGTAAATGAAGTAGAAGGATTTGATGAAGATTATCAACAAATTTATTTAGAAATTATTAAAGAAACAGTTAATCAGTTAGAAATTGATGAGGATTTAGAATTATCGTGTATTTTAGTTGATGATCAAAAGATTCATGAAATTAATAAAGAATATCGTAATATTGATCGTTCCACAGATGTAATTAGTTTTGCATTGGAAGACAACGAGCAGTATTATGTGTCAGGGATGCCAAGAAGTCTTGGTGATATTTTTATTTCAATTGATCATGCAAAAATGCAGGCTGAAGAATACGGTCATAGTTTAAAAAGAGAAATGTGTTTTTTATTTACCCATGGTTTACTACATTTATTAGGATTTGATCATATGGAAGTTGAAGATGAAAAGGAAATGATTGCCATGCAAAAAACTATTTTAGAAGCTTTGGCGATAGGAAGATAAATATGAATCATCAAGCAATTATTGAAAAAGCTTTTATGGCAAGCAAAAATTCGTATTCTCCATATTCAAAATTTAAAGTAGGAGCCTGTGTTGAAATGAATGATGGAAAGTATTTCATGGGCGCTAATATTGAAAATGCTGCTTATGGTGCAACGATGTGCGCAGAAAGAAATGCTGTGTATGGGGCATATTGCAATGGATATACTAAAAAAGATATTAAGTTATTAGCAATCGCAGCTGATAGTGCGGCGATCGTTTCACCGTGTGGAGCATGTCGTCAAGTATTAAAAGAACTAATTCCTGATGAGTGTCAAATTATTTTGGCTAATCGTCAGGGATATAAAATAATGACAATTAAAGAGCTATTACCAATGGCTTTTACAGAGGAGAATTTATAATGTTTAAATCAGGATTTGTAAGTATAGTTGGTCGTCCTAATGTTGGAAAATCAACATTATTAAATTGTATATTAGAAACTAAGCTGGCAATTATGTCAGATGTTGCGCAAACAACAAGAAATACGATTCAAGGAATTTATACTGATGATGAGGCACAAATTATTTTTATGGATACTCCAGGAATTCATAAGCCCCAGGATCGTTTAGGAACTTTTATGAATACAACAGCTTTAAATAGTATTTTTGGCGTTGATATAGTATTGTTTTTAGCTCCAGCTAATGAAAAAATTGGTCGTGGTGATAAGTTTATTGTTGAAAGATTAAAAGAAGCAGATGGTCCTGTGTTTTTGGTTTTAAGTAAGATCGATACCGTTAGTAAAGAGGAATTAGTCTTAAAACTTCAAGAATGGCAGACATTGTTTGATTTTAAAGAGATTATTCCGGTTAGTGCAAAAGATAATGATAATATTGATTTATTATTGAATACGATAAAAAAATATTTACCTGAAGGTAATATGTATTATCCTAAAGATCATTTGACAGATCATCCGGAGCGTTTTGTAATGGCTGAATTTATTAGAGAGAAAATTTTATATTTTACTAGAGAAGAAGTACCTCATAGTGTTGCTATTGTAGTTGAAAGAATGATTGAAGATGAAGATGGAGTTGAAATAATTGCAACGATTGTTTGTGATCGTAAAAGTCAAAAGGGAATTATTGTTGGTAAACAAGGTTCGATGATAAAAAAGATTCGCCTAAATGCACAACGTGAGATGAAGCGCTTTTTACAAGTACCAGTACATTTAGAATTGTTTGTAAAAGTTGAAAATAATTGGCGCAATAAACAAAAATACTTAAAAGAATTTGGTTATAATGAAGATGACTACTAATGGAGAAGAAAGTGTTATTGGTATTGTCTTAAAAAATAAATCTTATAAAGAAAATGATATGCTGGTATGGATATATACTAAAGATTATGGAAAAATGGCTTTAATTGCACGTGGGGTTAAGAAATTAAAGAGCAAAAATGCTCCAGCTTGTCAAACGGTAACATTATCTGATTTTATTTTTGTACCTAGGAAGGGACTATCGACATTAATAAAAGCTTCACCAATCGAATATTTTCGTCATATTAAAGAAGATATTGAATTAGAGGCATATGCGAGTTACTGTATGGAGTTTATTTATAAATATACTAAGGATAATGATCCTGATTATGAATGTTATCATAATCTATTGTTAGCTTTGAAATATTTAGAAAATGGCTATGACCCAAAATTAGTATATTTATTATTTAATGCTTTTATTTTAAAAATAACTGGATCAAGATTAGAAGTTGGACAATGCGTGCATTGTAATAGACAAGATCATATCATTGGTATTTCAATCCATGGTGGTGGATTTGTTTGTCAAAATTGTATTGGTTTATATGATCGAAAGTTATCAGTAGATGTTTTAAAAGGCTTTCGTTATATAAATATTTGTAAATTAGAGAATATTGATAAATTAAATTTAGAAAAAGATGTGATTTATCAATTGATAGAGATCATGGATACATATATAGATGAGTTTACAGGATTGACTTTTCAAAGCCGTAAATTTATTCGTCAAATCAATGATTTGTAAATGAAAGTTATATATTATAAACTAAAAATATTAACTAAATATGAAAAATAGACAAAAGTTAAAATAACTTTTGTCTATTTTGTTTATTTTTTGCAATTTTACGTATATAATTAATAAATATAAGAAAGAGGGATAATCGTGAGTGAATTTTTACCAGTAAATCGTCAAGAAATGGAAGCAAGAGGCTGGAAGCAGCCTGATTTTGTATATATATGTGGAGATGGATATGTTGATCATCCATCATTTGGGGCGGCTATTATTTGTCGAACTTTAGAAAGTCATGGGTTTAAGGTTTGTTTTTTGGCTCAGCCTGATTGGCACAACGTTGAAGAGTTTCGCCAGTTTGGTAAACCGCGACTAGGATTTTTAATATCATCAGGAAATATTGATTCAATGGTTAATCACTATACTGTTGCTAAAAAACGTCGTCATAAAGATTTATATACACCGGGCAGTGAAGGATTTAAACGCCCTGATCGAGCAGTGATCGTTTATAGTCAGATGGCGCGTCAAGCTTATAAAGATGCTAATATTATAATCGGCGGTATTGAAGCCAGCTTAAGACGTTTGGGACATTATGATTACTGGGATGATAAAGTTCGTAAATCAATTATTATCGATGCTAATGCTGATCTACTATTATACGGGATGGGTGAAAATAGCATTATTGAAGTGGCTGAAGCTTTAGATAGTGGCTTAGAAATCAAATATTTAACTTATTTGGATGGAACAGTATTTAAAACTAAAAATCTTGAAGATGCTCATGAGCCAATCATATTGCCAAGTTATGAAGAAATCTGTAAAGATAAAATGACTTATGCAAAGTCATTTCAGATTCAGTATTTAAATACGGATCATTATAGTGCTAAAACATTAGTAGAACCATATCAGGGCTGGTATGTAGTGCAAAATAGACCTAATCGCCCACTAACGCAACGAGAATTTGATCGTGCTTATTCGTTGGATTATAATCGAACGGGACATCCTGATTATAAACATATTCCAGCTATTGATGAGGTTAAATTTTCATTAATAAGTAACCGTGGCTGTTTTGGCTCTTGTAATTTTTGTGCTCTAGCTTTTCATCAGGGACGAATCGTGCAAACTCGTTCACATGAGTCAATACTTGCTGAAGCAAGTAAAATGGTTTGGGATCCAGAGTTTAAAGGATATATTCATGACGTAGGTGGACCGACTGCTAATTTTAGACAGCCATCATGTAAGAAGCAAAATAAGTTTGGAGCCTGTCCGACAAAACAGTGTTTATGGCCCAAACCTTGTAATAACTTAGAAGTAAGTCATCAGGATTATAAAGAATTATTAAATAAGTTGAAGATGCTGCCTAATGTAAAAAAGGTTTTTGTTCGTTCTGGAATTCGTTATGATTATTTAATGTATGATAAAGATGATAGTTTTTTTCGAGAATTAGTTCAAAATCATATTAGTGGTCAGCTAAAAGTAGCTCCTGAACATATTAGTGATCAGGTTTTAGATAAAATGGGTAAACCGCGTCGCGGTCTATATGAAAAATTTGTTGATAAATATTATCGTTTAAATGAGGAGTATCATAAAAAACAATTTTTAGTACCGTATTTAATGTCATCACATCCTGGCTGTACTTTAGAAGATGCTATTGAGTTAGCGGAATATTTACGAGATATTCATCATCAGCCAGAACAAGTTCAGGATTTTTATCCAACCCCAGGAACTCTTTCAACAACGATGTATTATACTGGTTTAGATCCTCGTGATATGTCAAAAGTATATGTACCTAAATCTGCTAAAGAAAAAGCAATGCAAAGAGCATTGATTCAATATCGAAATCCTAAAAATTATGATCTAGTATATGAAGCTTTGATCAAAGCAGATCGTCGTGATTTAATTGGCTTTGGTAAAAAATGTTTAATTAGACCTAGAAAAAATAATCAACAAAATTATCCCTCAAAAAATAACAGTTATCAAAAACGGAGGAGATAATTATGAAACACAGTGAAACTTTTACATCAACGACTAAGACGCATGTGAATTTTGATATTTATCTTCCTACTGTAATGATTCGTTATAAAGCAATAATTCAAATTCATCATGCGATGGGAGAGCACTTGGGACGTTATCAGCGTTTTGCTGAGTACTTAGCCCATGATGGTTTTGTTGTAGTGGTTAGTGATTTTCCTGGTCATGGGATGTCATTATACAATTATGAGCAGGGGTATTTTGGTTTTGGGGATGCAACTAAAAATTTAGTTGAAGATATGCAGCGTCTTAGAAATATCATGGCTGCTAGATATCCTGATCTGCCATATTTTATGATTGGAAATGAATTAGGTTCAATTGTTTTACGTAAATATGTATCGATTTATGGTGATTATGTTCAAGGCTGTATATTTATGGGAACTTGTGGAAAATTCAGTAACATAAATCTTAGTAAGTTATTATTGAAAGGTGACATATTATTGAAAGGAAATATGCACCGTTCGAAAATAGTTAAGAAAAAAATTATTAAGACAGAACCATACATAAGCGCTGATGCAAATGAATTAGAACAGTATTTAGAGGACCCTTTTACTGGTTTTATTTATACTAATCAGGCTTATAATGATATTTTAAAGTTAATTAAAGAAGTAACTGCATATGAGACAATAAAAAAAATACCTAATTATTTGTCTGTTTTGATTGTTTCGGGATCAAAAGATGTTTTTGGTAAATTAGGAAAAGGACCTAAGTGGTTTTATGATACGCTTTTAAATAATGGTGTAAGAGATCTTTCAATCAAGTTATATGAGGATAGTTATCATGATATTTTACACGATCAGCAGCGTCGAGAAGTGTACAAGGATATTTTAGAGTGGTTTAATGATCGAACGTATGTTTAGAACCCTTATAGTTGGTTGACAAAAAACCACTATAAGGGTATTTTATATGTGCATAAAAATAAAATATAGATATATAATAATAAAATAGGCTTGACTATGTTCAAGTCTTTCGTTGTTTATATATTTAAAATTCAGTGGATGAAGGAGTAAATTATGGCAAATAAAGATATGGATAAATTAGTGAATCATGCTAAAACTTCAGGATTCGTTTATCAAGGATCGGAAATTTATGATGGTTTAGCAAATACTTGGGATTATGGACCTTTAGGAGTAGAGATGAAAAATAATATTAAACAGTTATGGTGGAAAAGATTCATTCAAGAATCACCATACAATGTTGGTTTAGATTCTGCAATATTCATGAATCCTAAAGTTTGGGAAGCAAGTGGACATGTTGGAGGATTTTCTGATCCATTGATCGATTGTAAAGAGTGTAAAACAAGACATCGAGCTGATAAATTAATTGAATCATTTGATCCCACAGTTCACAGTGAAGGCTGGTCAAGTGAAGAAACAGTGAAATATATTAAAGATCATAAAATTGTTTGTCCTAACTGTGGAAAAAGTAATTTTACTGATGTTAGACAATTTAAATTGATGTTTGAAACAAGAATGGGGGTTGTTGAAGATGCTAAATCAACGGTATATCTACGTCCTGAAACAGCTCAAGGTATTTTTGTGAACTTTAAAAACATTCAAAGAACGACTCGTAAAAAAGTTCCTTTTGGAATTGGGCAAATTGGTAAAGCTTTTAGAAATGAAATTACACCAGGTAACTTTATTTTTAGAATGCGTGAATTTGAGCAAATGGAATTAGAATTTTTCTGCAAACCAGATACTGATCTAGAATGGTTTGAATATTGGAAAAGTTATTGTAAACAATTCTTAAAGGATCTAGGTTTAAAAGAAGAAAACTTACGTTTTAGAGATCATGATAAAGAAGAGTTATCTTTCTATTCTAAAGGTACTTGTGATGTTGAATATAATTTCCCATTTGGCTGGGGAGAATTATGGGGCATTGCTGATCGTACTAATTATGATTTAACACAGCATCAAAATCATTCTAAAAAATCTTTAGAATATTTAGATCCAACTACTAACGAAAAATATATTCCTTATGTAATCGAACCTTCAGTTGGAGCGGATCGTTTATTCTTATCAGTGTTATGTGATAGTTATGAAGAAGAAACGTTAGAAGACGGTGAAACAAGAATCGTAATGAAGTTACATCCAGCTGTGGCTCCATATAAGGTAGCAGTTTTACCATTAACTAAAAAACAAAGTGATAAAGCTGTTGAAGTATATAGTATGTTGAGTAAACATTTCAGTTGTGAATATGATGTTGCTGGACAGATTGGTAAACGTTATCGTCGTCAAGATGCGATCGGGACACCATATTGTGTAACTGTTGATTTCGATACGATGGAAGATAATAGTGTTACGGTACGTGATCGTGATACGATGGAACAAATTCGTTTATCAATTGATGAATTAGTGGATTATATTAGTAAAAAAGTTATATTCTAATAAGGAGGAGTATAGATGCCAAGATTATCAGCAGAAAAAATTAATGAGATCAGACAAAGTGTCGATATCGTTGATGTCATTGGTAACTATCTCTCTTTACAAAAAAAAGGACGTAATTATGTAGCTTTATGCCCATTCCACGATGATAGTCATCCTTCGATGTCAATTTCACCAGAAAAACAAATTTATATGTGTTTTGTCTGTCATAATGGCGGGAATGTTTTTACTTTTTTAAAAAATTATCTGAAGATCCCTTACATCGAAGCTGTAAAAATGGTTGCTTCAATGGGAAATGTCGATATTAGTGAATATCATCTTGAAAAAAGAGTTCAGCCTGTTGATCAACGATTAGAGCCGTTGTATAAAATGCATGATGAAGCTAATAAGATTTATAACCATTATTTAAATACTAAATTAGCTTTAAAAGCTAAAGAATATTTGACTGATCGTGGCATAACAGATGAAATTATTAATACTTTTGAAATTGGATATGCACCTAGTAATGATGTTTTATTAAAGGCATTTGAAAAAATGAATTTTGATAAAGTAGCGATGTTTGAATCTGGTTTGATCATTGAATCTGGTAAAGGATATGACCGTTTTACTGATCGAATCATGTTTCCATTATATGATCCTAGTGGTCGAGTAGTAGGATTTAGCGGCCGTATTTATCAGACGAGTCAAAATGAATCTAAATATATGAATTCACCTGAGTCAGATATTTTTATTAAAGGTGAAACATTATATAATTATCACCGAGTGATCGAAGAAACGAGACAAGCTGGTTTTGTAATTGTTACAGAAGGTTTTATGGATGTAATTGCTTTGTATAAGGCGGGAATAAAAAATGCAGTAGCAATTATGGGAACAGCTTTGACAAAAGGGCAGATAAAACTATTAAAACGCCTTTGTAAAACTGTATATCTTTGTTTAGACGGTGATCAGGCAGGGAAAAATGCAACGATTAAAAGCATTGATATTTTATTACAGGCAGATTTTAATATAAAAGTTATTGATTTACCTGATAATTTAGATCCTGATGAATTTTTAAATAAAAAGGGAAAAGAAGAATTAAATGCCTTATTAAAAAAACCGATAACGTCATTGGATTTTAAAATGAATTATTATTATGAGATGACGAACATGGATAATTATGAAGATCGAAAAAAATATTTAGAAATGATTACTAAAGAAATTAGTAATCTTGATGATGTGATCGATCAAGATTATTATATCCAGCAATTAGAAAAAAAATCTGGTTTTTCAAAAGAAACGATCTTAAAACTTGTAAATAGTAAAATGAGTACTAAGATTAAACAAACCAATGATTATATTCCCTATCAAAAAAGTGTTCGCTTGATTGATAAATATGCAAGAGCGGAACGAGATTTATTATATTATATGATGAATGATAAAAATGTCGCAATTATGTATGAAGCAAAAGCGGGATTTATGTTTAACGATACTTATCGGATCATTGCTTCTTATATAGTTGATTATTATCGTCAGGAAGTCGTTTTAGAAGTTGCTGATTTAATTAGTAGTATTGAAGATGAGAATCTTGTTAAAAATATAGTGGAAATATCACAATTAGAATTGCCTAAATTAGAGGATACAAAGGCAATTGATGATTATATTGAGGTAATTAAAGAAAATACTGTAAAAGTTAAAATAGAAGAATTGAAAAAAGCTTTAAAAGATACTTTTGATCCTAAGCAGAAAGCTCAGATTTTAAAAGAAATCATAGCATTAAAAGATAAGGAGTAGTGTATGAAGAAAAAAAATGTAACAGCTGTATCATTTGATGATTTAAAGAAAATAGTTTTGGATGATGCAAAAAACGGAGATGGAATTTTAACACAAGATCAAATTGATAATTATTTATCTACTTATGATTTAAATGATGATCTTGCAGAAGAATTATTAGAATTTATTGGTGAAAATGATATTATTATTTCTGATGATGGTTTAGACGATATAGATGTTGAAGATGATTTGTTATTGGCTGGTGTACCAGGAGATTTAGATGTAGATCTTGATTTAGATGATGATTTGGGTTTAGATGATGATACTCCTGATTTAGATTTTGCTGGTGATTTCGATATGATGACTGGAGATACGCTTCATATGTATCAAGTTGCTGATGCTGATGCTGAAATGGATCAAAATCAATTAGGAAGTAATGTTAAGATCAATGATCCGGTAAAGATGTATTTAAAGGAAATTGGTCGCGTTGAACTGTTATCACATGATGAAGAAATCGATTTGGCGAAAAAGATTTTAGAGGGCGATGAAACTGCTAAAAAAGAATTAGCTGCGGCCAATTTACGTTTAGTTGTTTCTATTGCTAAAAGATATGTTGGTCGAGGAATGTTATTTTTAGACTTGATTCAAGAAGGAAATATGGGGTTAATTAAAGCTGTTGAAAAATTTGATTATACAAAAGGATTCAAATTCTCGACATATGCAACCTGGTGGATCCGGCAGGCAATTACAAGAGCAATTGCAGATCAGGCAAGAACGATTCGTATACCAGTTCATATGGTTGAGACAATCAATAAATTAACGCGAATTCAGCGCCAACTGATTCAAGAATTGGGACGTGAACCAAGTGCTGAAGAAATTGCTGAAAAGATGGACGGAATGACACCTGAAAAAGTTCGTGAAATTCAAAAGATTTCATTAGAACCAGTTTCTTTAGAAACACCTATAGGTGAAGAAGATGATTCTCATTTAGGTGATTTTATTGAAGATGAGGGTGCTATGTCCCCAGATGATTATGCAGCAAATGAGTTACTTAAAGATGAGTTGAATGAAGTTTTACTAGAACTTACAGATCGTGAAGAAAAAGTATTACGTTTGAGATTTGGTCTAGATGATGGACGGACGAGAACATTGGAAGAAGTAGGTAAAGAATTTAGTGTAACTAGGGAAAGAATTCGTCAAATTGAAGCTAAGGCATTACGTAAGTTAAAACATCCTTCACGTTCTAAAAGATTAAAGGATTTTTTGGATCGTTAAGATGAAGTTATCAAAAAGATTACAATTAATTGCAGATGTAATCATCAAATATAAACAAGGAAGTGTTTTAGCTGATATTGGAACGGATCATGGGTATTTGCCTTGTTATCTAGTAGAAAATAAAATTATTGCAAGTGCTTATGCTTGTGATGTTGCTAAAGGACCGCTCGAGTCCTCTAAAGAAACAATCAAGCAGTATGCGTTAGAAGATCGCGTTTTTCCGATGCTTGGAAGTGGTTTGAATCCAATTTTAAATCGTAAAGTTGATATGATCAGTATTGCCGGAATGGGTGCTTATTTAATTTGTGAGATACTGGATGAGCATCGTGAATATTTAAGAGATGTAAAAGTATTATTTCTACAATCTAATGCTAATAACGATCATCTAAGAAAATATTTATTTGCAAATGACTGGATCATCATTGATGAACAGATGGTAAAAGATGCTGGACATATTTACGAAGTTATGGTAATAACTGCAAGAAAGAATAAAGCAATTACTTATAATCAAAAAGATGAAGAGTTTGGACCTATTTTGATTAATAACCAAACACCATTATTTAAAGAAAAATGGCAAAAACAGTATCAAGTATATAAAAAAATTCAAAATACATTATCTCAAGATCATCCCCGTTATCATGAGATAGATAATAAGATGAAAATGATAAAAGAGGTATTACATGATTGCTTATGAAATAATTAATTACTTAGAAAATTATTTTCCATTAGATCTACAGCAGCCATGGGATAAATGTGGCGTACAAATAGGTGATATCCATCAAGAAATTAATAAAGTTATGATTTCGTTAAATGCAGATCTTCAAAGTTTGCAGTTAGCTATCGATAATGATTGTCAAATGTTGATCACTCATCATCCGTTTTTCTTAGAAAAAATTAATAATTTAAGTTTTGATAATCATCATGGTAAATTTGTGCAATTAGCAATAATTAATAATATTATTGTTTATAGTCTGCACACTTGTTTAGATCAAGGAAAAGATGGTATTTCCATGAATGACTGGCTGATCAATGAATTAGATGTTCATGATGTAAAATGTTATGATGATATTAAAGTTGGTAAACAGGCAATTTTAAATGTCCCTTGTTCAACAAGCCAATTAGTATCTAAAATTAAAGATAAATTTAATTTACCTGTAAAATATGCCGGTAAAGAAAAAATGATTTCCAGTATTGCAATATGTGGCGGCAGTGGTGCGGAAGATATTGAACAGCTGGCAGGTAAAGTTGATGCCTATATTACTGGGGATACTAAACATCGTCATGCTAAATATGCGATAGATCACGATATTGTCTTGATTGATGTTCCTCATCATATTGAGGTAATAATGGAAAAAAAGCTTAAAGATTTATTGAAAAATAAAAATATTGAAGTCTTAACTGCAAATATTAATGACTATTATATATACTAGACGATCGTCATGGTCGTCTTTTTAGTTAAAAATTTTATTACTTTATGATCTTGTATAGGAATTTTTATCAAAGAAAAAGAGATTTTAAAATGATTAATAAATATAGTCATTTTTAAAATCTCTTATTTTTAACTGCTCATTATATAAGTAAGAAGCTTATATTGTAGAGATAAGTTTATTAAATTTTAATATTTTCTATAAACTATTTAATCTTTTGTTTAAAAACCAAATAATTGAATAAATTTTTGCCATAAAGATTTAGATTCAGCTTGCTTTTTTTCTTTAACATCTTTTTCTTTTTTTTCAATAGCTGCGGTTTTGATAACAAATTGAACATTATTAACATTTGTATTTTTTTCTGAAACAAAAGATGTATTTTTTGTTTTTTCTCCTTGTATAGAAGAAAGTATTTCATTTATTTGATCTGCTATTTGAGTATCCATTTTTGAAGTCTTAGAACTTAATTCATTTGTACCATTATTTAATTCTTTTGTACCCTCACAATAAGCTGTAATGCCAGCATATAATTCAGATGAACCAGATGCAAGACTATTTGAACCATTTAGTAATTCTTTACTACCAGAAGCTAAAGAAGAAACGCCTTTTATCATTTGATTATATCCAAAAACAATAGTGGCTACGCCATTAGTATAATTATTTATTCCTTTATCAAATTCTTGATAATTGACAACAAGTTGATTAATTCCTGATGCTAATTTTGACATTTTTGTAATCATATTGCTAAGTGTATTTGTCAATTCAGATATTGCAGTATCGAATTTATCATATTCATTTTCAAGTGATGTTACACCTGTATATAAATCATCGACCCCTTTGGAAACAGTGTCTAAATAATTTTTTGTACCATTTATTGCGGCATTATTTGCATTTAATAATTGGATCATATTTTCTAAACTTGTGACTTGTTCTTTTAATTGGGCTATTTGATTTTCAAAACCGCTTTGATTTTCTAAAGCAGTAATTGTTTGTTTTAATGATTCTACCTGGTTTGTACAATCTGTGATTGTCTGCTGATTGCTGCTTTTTAATGAATCTATATCTAATCCATTTTGTGATATCGTTGTTTTATACTGAGAATATCCCAAATTGTTTTTTAAAGCTGTAATGCCATCAGATAAGCTGTTAATACCACTTTTTATTTTACTAGAAGCTGAAGTTAGTTCTTGAAGCTGATCTGTTGAAAAGGAAATAACATTTAAACTTGTTTGAATGGTTTCAAGGGTGCTTTTTATTTGTGAGGAACTTTTTGTTAAAGTCGATGATTGATTGTTTAAAGTGTCAAGTCCCATCTGCATAGATTTCATGCTGTCTTGAAGTACTGTAATTCCAGAATCTAATTCACTTGCGCCGTTTTGTAAAGAATAAACTCCATTATTCAAAGAATCACTACCGTTTTTTAAATTTTTTGTTCCATCATAAAGTTGAGTCGCACCATTATTTAATGTTTCTGTAGCATTCATTAATTCTGTAACTTTTTCCATTAATGCATCATCATCAATTTCAATATTTAAGTTTAGCTTTATACCATTTATTGATACAGGATCCATTTCAAAGTTTTTAACATCGGTATAAATAGATGTTTCTAACCCTTTTTGGGGAAGAATTGTATATAATAGCTGTTTATCAGCACCAACATTAGCTATTGTTGCTCCATTAGCGTTTATATTGCTGCAAAGATTAGTATCTAGTAAAAATGTTGCTTGTAAAGCATAATCATTAAAATATGAATCATTACATTTTTCGTTTTTGGTAATTGAGATTCTTATTTCTAGAGCACCGCTTTTACCAGCAATTTCTTTGGCAGTGTATTCTTTGTTATCTAGAAAATATTTAATAGATATGTTCCATGGAATTTCTTTATTTTTTAATGTACCTTGATAGTATACTTTTTTGGCTGAAGATGAAAAAGTAATTTTATTTCCTTTTTGATTAATTTTATCTGTAGTATTTAACATTTTAACTGATGAATAATCACCATAATCACTAATATTACCACCATCAAAAATATTAACCACGTTAATATTGTTTACGGTCCCATCAGCATCACTCATAATATACACTATTTCTTCTTTGGAAGAATCATTTTCAGCAGCAAATACCGGAATTGTAATATTTGTTGCCATTAAAATTGCAAGAAATATAATAGTAACTTTTTTATACATTTTCATTTTGTAATACCTCCTCATGTTTTTTTATAACTAATCCATCAAAAATATATAGTAAAGCTGGCAGAATAAAAAGCACAATGATAAGAGAACAAAGTGTTCCTTTTCCAAGAAAGAATCCTAATTGTGAAAGTAGTCCGTGAGTGGAAATGTTTCCCAATAAAAATCCTACGATCGTAAGGACTCCGCCCGAAGTTAAAATTGAAACGGTAACAGAAGAAATTGTACTAATTATTGCTTGCTTTTTATTGTTAGTAATTCTTTTTTCTTTATATCTATCTGAAAATAATATTGCATAATCTACTGTTGCACCTAGTTGAATAGAACTGATGATTAAGTAAGCAATATAGAAAATTGTACTATTTGTAAAATAAGGAATAGATAAATTTATCCAAATTGCTGTTTCAATAGCCAATACTAAAATAATTGGTAAAATAATAGATTTTGTTGTTAATAAAAGTACTAAAAATACAGCTCCAATAGCTAATAGATTTACTTTTGTCATATCAGAAGTAACTGTATCCATTAAATCATAGGTAGAAACCCCTTCACCTGCAAGATACCAGTCTTTTTCATAATATTTTTTAGTAATATCACGAATATTTTCAACTAATTTAAAAGTCTCCTCACCTTCATAATCTGTTTCAACAGATATTACCATTCGAGTATAATTATCCGAGTTCAATTTCGAAAGTGTTTCTGAATCAAGATATGATTCTGGTATTTCAACACCAACAGTATCAACATAAGACATTATATTTGTTACTTGAGGCAAATTTTTTAATTCGTTGGATAAATCTTTTTGTGTCGCAGTACTTTCTTTAGGAACTAATAAGACATATGTGTCATTTTCGCCAAATATAGAATCTATTTTTTTGATGTCTAAACCTAATTTAGTCTCAGGACCAAAGATGTGTGATGAACCATAATAAAAATCATTTGCATTAGAAGCTAGATAGCAGGGAACGATTAAAATAACAAAGACACATAGTAATGGAAACATTGTTTGAAAAACAACTTTTCCAAAACCATTAAAGGATGGCATAAAAGAACGATGGGTTGTTTTATCAATCCATTTATATGTGTAAAGAATAAATACTGGCATAAATGTAAATACTGTAATTAAACTTATTAAAATACCTTTGGCTAATGCTAAGCCTAGATCTGGACCTATTTGAAATCTCATTAAGCAAAGTGCTAAAAATCCAATTACTGTTGTAAGGCCACTAGAAAGAATAGATGTTGTTGATATACAGAGGGCATTTACCATGGCATTTTTTACATTTTTTTCTTTTTTACGACATTCTTCAAAACGATGAATCAAAAATACGGAGTAGTCTAAGGAAACTGCTAATTGCAGAATACTTCCGGCAGCATTTGTAACAAATGAAATTTCACCAAAGATAAGATTACTGCCTGCATTAATGATAACAGCAACACCTAATCCTAATAACACGATAAATGGTTCGGCCCAGGAAGTTGTTGTTAAAATGAGAATCAACAGTACAAGAATAATAGCAATAACAGCAATTTTTCCAATTTCGCTAACAGTACTTGTTGTCGCTGCAGCAGTTGAAACAGCACTTCCCATCATAGAATTTTCATCACCAATGATTTCTTGGATGTCTTCAACTGCCTGAATGTTTTTATCTTCTTCAATAGTGATGGAAAGTAAGGCATTATTATCTTTATAATAAGTTTCAATAGTTTTTGAATCTATTGTTTCTAATGGCTCTGTAATATCAATGACATCATCAAGCCATGTAACATCGCTAACACCATCTACTGATTTAATAGTGTTTTTGTAATTTAAGGCTTCTGGAATTGAAACATTTTCCAACATAACACGAGCATTAGGAATTCCGCCATCATATTCTTTTTCCATAATGTCAATTGCAGTAGTGGAAGAACTATCTGGGGGAAGATAATCATTCATATCATAATTTACGGTAATAAATTGTCGTGAAATTAAGCAAATAATAAACAGAATTGAAAATATTATTAAAATTATTTTGGGATGATTAATAATTTGATCATAAATTTTTTTCATTATGTCTATCCTCATTTCATTATTGATATATTCCATAAAAAATAGTATTTGCAAATTTTTTTGTAAAAAAATATTTTTATATGCAAATGGACTTTTTTATGTAAAATAAATATATTAAAATAAGATTCTAAAAACAATGGACAAATATCTTGTTAGTGGGTAAATAAGGACAAATCATATTGATTTGATGGGCAAATTCTAAGTGAAAATATAGGAGGTTGATTTCTAATGACACATGATGAAATATCATTACAAACCAAGCAAAAACTAGCGACATCATTAAAAAAGTTTATGATGTTAAAAAGTCTAAATAAAATAACAGTTACAGATATTATCAGAGATTGTAATGTTAATAGAAAAACATTTTATTATCACTTTGAAGATATTTATGATTTATTAAAATGGATTTTAGAGCAGGAAGCTGTTGAAGTAGTCAAAAAGTTTGATTTAATGGTTGATTATAAAGAAGCAATTATTTTTGTGATGAGCTATATTGAAAATAATGCACATATTTTAGCTTGTGCATATGATTCTTTAGGTAGAGAAGAAATGCGTCGATTTTTATATCATGATTTTACTAGTATTGTTGAAACGCTCATTGATAACGTAGAAAAAGAATTGGGTCTTTGTGTAAAAAAAGAGTTTAAATATTTTGTATGTAATCTTTATACGGAGTCGTTAGCTGGAATTTTAATAGAATGGTTTAAAAATCCGCAAAATCGATGTAAAGAACAAGTCGTAGAATATTTATCGATTATTTTTTGCTCATCTTTACCAGAAATCATGAAAAATGCCCCTAAAGATTAGTTATATAATTATATTTTTAGTTTGTTGACAAAGATGGATTTTGGACTTTGTCAATTTTTTGCTTTAATAATTGTTTTTCATTTTTAATTTTTATAAGATTTGGATATATGTAAAAAATATTTTTATAAATTTTTTATTACTAAAATTACTATTTTTAGTTAATAATTAAACTATTAACATTAAAAATTTATGATTAAAAACTATATTATATGTTATATAAATAATTAGTATCTCATTTTATAAAAAGGACATAAATTGAAAAAAAAGTTAATAGTGGTATAATGTTTAATAGCGATATTATGTTAAATTATGCTGATTTATAGCGGGTAAATTGTTGAGGGAGGATTTTAATATGAAAATGAGAAGAAAGATTGTAGCGTTATTATTAGTTTTAGCGATGATAGTGATGGTTTTGCCAACGCCAATTTTAAATGTAAAAGGAGCTGACAATATAATTAACCTTAATGAGTTAGCGCCATTTAAAGGAAGAACAAAGCAGGAAGTAGCAGCAAAATATCAAAATGTTAAAATTGATGAATACTATGATTATGGAACTAATGAGGATTATTATAAAGAAAAACCATCATTAGTGGCACCATATGCTGGTGGAGAATTAAAAGAAGAAGTCCATCAGGCAATGAGCAATATGGTAAATTATTATCGCTGGTTAGCTGGTGTTGATAAATATGAACAAAGATCTGTTCATAATGACAGGTTACAAGCCGGGGCAGTAATTCAAAATTTATATTGTAAGGCTGAAGGTAAGTTAACGCATAACTTAGCTACTGACTGGTCAAAGCCTGATAATATGGATCAATATTTTTGGAATATAGGTGCATATGCTAATCATAATATTATAGCCTATAATTATACTCCACAAGGAGCTATCGAGGGTTGGTTTAATGAAGGATATAATATCGAAAATAAATCTTTTGATACGATAGGACACCGCAAAGCCCTTTTGTCATATACAACTACAGGTGCTGATTTTGGATATGCTGGTGATATTGCATATGGATTAATAAAATCTCAAGGAACTACTGATTTGCCTTGCGTTGCCTATCCTGCTCCAGGTGCTTATCCAAGTAATAATATTGATCCTAAGGTTACAGCATGGTCAGTTGAGTTAAATCTTGATAAATTAAGTTATAATTCTTTGAACGATGTAACTATTCGTGTCACTAATTTAACGGCAAATAAATCATATGATTGTACTAAAGCAAATAATAAATTAATTGAATCAGATGATCAAGAAGGACAATTAGTGTTTGTTCAGCCAACTATTTCTACAAGTAACTATGAAGATTCTTATAAAGTAGAAATTTTAGGATTGAAGGATGATAGTGGTAATACAAGTGTAGTTGAGTATCAAATTGATTTCTTCGATATAGACACTTTAGTTCCTTCTACTGTTGATCATGTTAGTACAGATTGTTTAAATGTATACATGGGAGTAACCGCAAATAATCCTTCTTTTACAACAATAGAATCAATTTTACCAAAACAAGTAACTATAACTACTGATACAGATCGAACAGAAGTAATTGATGTTGAATGGCAATATAATGAAGAGACAAATGAATTTATGGTTAAACCAGAATCTTATATGTTCCCGGATTTAATAAACGATAATAATCATGTCTTAGAAAATTTTGCAATAAAATATGAAACCCAAAATACCGTAGATAAAAGTCGTACTCTTAATTATGCTGTAAATGAAAATGGAACTGTTAGCATTGAAGCAGATCCATATTGGTCAGATGCTGATGTATTTTACTGGTATAAAATTTTAGATAATGGAACAGTATCATTACTTGATCAAACATCAAAAGTGTTAACTATTGAAAATGCTAGCATGGATGATGCAGGACAATATTTTGCAGTATATAAATGTAGTTATGCTGCAAATTCAAATATATATGTAACGCCTATTAAAACATTAAATGTAATATCATCAAAAACACTTGCAGGTATAGAAATAACACCACCTGCAAAAACTCAATATTTTGTAGGAGAAAATCTGGTTTTAGATGGCTTGAATGTAAAAGCAATCTATAATGATAATAGTAATAAAGAAATTGATATTTCCCAGGTTCAAATTAGTGGTTTTGATACAACCATTCCTGGTAAAAAGACAATCACGGTTACTTATCAAAATAAAACAGCAACATTTGAAATCGATGTAGTTGAAAAAGAAGTAACTAGTATTAAAGTTACACCACCTGCAAAAGGGCAATATCTTGAAGGTCAGGAATTAGATTTAACAGGTGGAAAGATAACAGTTTTCTATAGTGATGGCAGCAGTGAAATAATAGATTTAACAAATGAAGGAATTGAAATTACTGGTTATGATAAAAATAAAATTGGTAGCCAGCAAGTTACAGTTATATATAAAAATGTACCAGCTGCTTTTACAGTTAATGTAAAAGCTAAAGAAATTACAGATATCAGCATGAGCAGTTTACCGGATAAAGTGCAATATGTTAAGGGGCAAGATCTAGAATTAGCTGGTGGAAAAATATTAGTAAGATATAATAATGGAACGAGTGAAGAGATAGATTTAACTAATTCACAAGTTATAGTAACGGGTTATCAAAAAAATAAAATTGGTAATCAGAATTTAATAGTGCGTTATGGCGGAAAGAGAACGTCAATGACGATTGAAGTAGTTGAAAAAGTTGTTACAAGCATTTTTGTAACAGCACCAACTAAAGTTCAATATATCGAGGGTCAAGAAATAGATTTAACAGGTGCAATGATAACAGCAACCTATAACGATGGCAGTATTCAAGAGGGAATAGCTGTTACTGCAGATATGATAAGTGGTTATGATAGTACGGTTTTTGGTAATCAAACGATTACAGTAACTTATCAAAATCAAATATCAATATTTAATGTGAATGTTAAAGCTAAATCGGTAGTTGGAATTGAAATGTTTAATAATCCAGCTAGATTAGAATATATTGAAGGACAAGAGTTAGATTTAACAGATGGAAAAATAAAAGTAAATTATGATAATGGTTCATATGATGAAGTAACAATTAAATTACCAATGATAAGCGGTTATGAAAGTGATAAATTAGGAAATCAAAATATTACAGTTTCTTATGGTGAGTTTACTACTCAATTTACAGTTAATGTAATTGAAAAAGTTGTTACGAAATTAGAATTGATTTCTTTACCTAATAAATTGAGTTATATAATAGGTCAAGAATTGAATGTCGAAGGAGCAATATTGCAGGCAGAATATAATGATGGTGAAGTTAAAAATAATATTGTTGTAACTAATGATATGTGCAGTGGCTTTGATAGTTCAAGTTTAGGAACTAAAACAGTTAATGTTAAGTATGAAGAAGGGTCAATTGCATTTAATGTTAATGTTGAAGAAAAGAAACTGGTAGATTTGAAAATAACAGCACCAAATAAAACTACTTATATTGAAGGACAGGAAATTGATTTATCAGGATTAAAAGTACAAGCAGTTTATAATGATGATAGTGAAGTTTTACTTGATTTAAACAATGTTGTGATTACAGGATATGATGCTAATAAAATTGGTAAACAATTGATTACAGTTATGTATGGAACTTTAAATAAAAGTTTTGAAGTTGAAGTGATAAATAAAACAGCAGAAAAAATTGAAATAACTTCACCGTTAAAATTAGAATATGTAAAAGGGCAAGAATTAAATCTTGATGGAATGACAATTACAGTAACATATAACAATGGTGAAAAAGCTAATCTAAATATTGCTGATGTTGGAATTGTTGGTTATGATAAAAATAAGACTGGTAAGCAAATCGTTAGTGTCATTTATCAGGATAAAATTGCTGTGTTTGAAGTAAATGTGATTGAAAAAGTGGTTACAGAAATTTCTATAAGTACTCCTGCAAAAACTGAGTACATTCAAGGACAAAAACTTGATTTAACAGGAGTAACGATCATCGCTAAATATAATGATGGAACAAGTAATCCAATTAGTGTTGAAAATGAAATGGTTAGTGGATATGATGCTAATAAGGTTGGAAAACAAACAGTTGTAATTACTTTTGAAGGAAAGACAGCAACATTTGAAGTTGAAGTGTTAGCTAAAGAAATAACTAAGATGGAAATAACAGCACCATCAAAATTGGAATATGTTGAAGGTCAGGAACTAGATTTAACTGGGGCATCAATACTTTTGACATATAATGATAGTAGTTCGAAAACTATTTCAATTACTAAGGATATGATCAGTGATTATGATAGTAGCAAGATTGGTAAACAAGTTGTTAATGTAACATATCAAAATCAATCTGCAATATTTGAAGTAAATGTAATAAAAAAAGCAATTACTAATATTGAAATGAATTCTTTACCAAATAAAGTTAATTATATTGTCAATCAAACATTTGATATTACTGGGGCAACACTTAAAGTAACTTATAATAATGATGAAACAGAAATTATTACTGTAACTAATGAAATGGTTACGATTCCTGCTTTATCATCATTAGGAAGTAAAACAGTTAAAGTTGTTTATGATGGCTTTGAAACAAGTTTTAATATTATCATTAGAAATAAGGCATTAACAGCAATTGAAATCTTTAAAGCACCTGATAGAGTAGAATATATTGAAGGTCAGCAATTGGATATAACAGGTGGTAAATTATCGTTGATCTATGATGATAATTCTAAAGAAATAATTGATTTAGATTCTACGATGTGTAATGTTGATATGAATCAAATTAGTGAAAAAGTTGATGTTGAAGTATCATATAATGAATTAAAAACATCTTATTCAATTAAAATTGATGCTAAGACTGTTACTGCAATGAAATGGATCGAAGAACCAGATATTTTACAATTTAAAGAAGGGAAACCATTTATATTTAGTGGTAAATTAGAATTAACATATAATAATGGTAGTGTAGAAATTACTAATGCTAATAGTGATAATTTTATCATTAAAGGATATGACAACAGTAAAGTTGGTCAGCAAGTGATTGATATTGTCTATAAAGGAACTAATGTTTCAGTTGATCAAACAGTTGAAATATTACCTAAAACATCTATAGGTATAGTGATCCAAACATTACCAACTAAAACTGTTTATGAAATGGGTGAAGAATTTAAAATCGATGGTTTAGCAGCTGCAATCATTTATGATAATGATACAGTAGAAATAATTCCATTAGAAAAATTAATTATTTCTAAACCAGATATGAATAAAGCTGGAAAACAAAAGATCAATCTTTCAGATGGAAAATATAAAACATCATTTGAGATTGAAATCATCAAAAGAGAAGCAGCTCAAAATGATACTCATGTAGCTGTAAATACAAGTGATGATACGTCAATTGCAATCCATAGTGGTACTTTAGCACTAACATTATTGACAGCTGTAATTTCTTTAATAAAAAAGAAAAAAGTAACAGCATCATAAATAAAATTAGATAAAAATATAATCTCAAAATAAATTTCTTGATAGATTGTTAATTAATAGGATAAATTAAAAAAGGTAGATAGTTAGATTAAGAATATAATGAATAGGGTAGCTAATATACGTATCGATAATGATTAAAGGAAAATTTTAATAATATAAAAATTAAAATTTTTCTAATAACACTATGGCTAGGAAATAGTTTTAATTATAGAAGTTATTATTTGATACAAATACTATTAAAAAGTAGCTATAAAAATAGAAGCTTTACAAAACAATCTAAGATTTTGATTAAAAGAGACTATTCCATAATATGAGGTATTGTGATTCATATTATGAAAAAAGTCTCTTTTATATTTGTATTATGTTTTGATTAATTAAAATATCAATCATAGATAATTAGTTTGATGAAATTTAAGATTGGAAATTAGTTTGAATACATGCAAATATTATTTAATATATTTTTTAAATATATGATAAATATCGATTAGTTTTTATTTCAAATATTTCACCAGTCATTTTTAAATCAATATAAATCATATTAATAAGATAATTTTTAAAAGTCACGACCGTTTAATTGAATATCAAACCATTAAATGGGGAAATGAACAATATCATTATTTATTATGTTATAGTAAAGGTAAGAAAAGTAGCTAAAAGAAATGATGCTTCTGTTTATTATGTAAATAAGTTATAGTAACGCTAAATAGTTTTAATTTCATTAGATAGGTAAGGAGAGAAAATAAATTAAAGAAATGATAAGAAAGTAATTAAATATGAATTTGAAGTATTAGAAAAATTTCTTTTCTACTTTATGATCTAATTAAAATATTTGCGTCTATTAATGAAGTTAGACAGAAAAGGAGGAAATTATGTTAAAACATATTAGCTGTTTATTCACTGGATATTCATTGATTATTGCTGTTACTCCTATTGATGATTACCAGAAAATTCAATATGAATCAGGACATGATATTTATCGAATTGTTTTAAGTAAATTAAAAACATCAGCAAAACCAAGAGCTCGTTATGAACTTACTGGCAAGTTTATTCCAGAATGTGAACCAAGACATTCAGGTCCATGTAATACTGGATATTGGGAATATAAGATCGGATCATTATAATTATGAAAAATAATAAAAATTTATTTATAGCAATTTTTTTAATCGTTTGTATAATTGGTATGTTGATAGTTAGATATTGTTATGATCAAGCTGTTATTAATAGTACAACTGCAATAGTTTTAAATGAAATTTTAGGTTTCCCCTGCGCAGTTGTGATTATATATAGTTTAATAATGCATGTTAAGAAAAAGAAAAATTAATTCTAACTTTTATTTAATAAATAATAATTAGTATTGGAAAAGCTCCTAAATCTAGGAGCTTTTTAGAGTATTTTATTTAGATCAATTTTTGGTTTTGGATGCGTTGATGAATCATTATAATTAAATTGTTTTAAATAATTAATGACTTGAGTAGTTAAATAAGTAGGGGTAGAAGCGCCCGAACTTACGGCAGCAGCTTTTTTATCCTTTAACATTTCTAATGTAATATCATTAACACTTTCAATCATATAAGTAGTTTTATTAGCTTTATTATAAGCAATACTAGCTAATTTTTTGGTATTATTTGAATGTGGATCACCAACAATAAAAACAACATCAACATCATCGTTAATTTTAGCAATAGCTTCTTGCCTGATGGTAGTTGCCTGGCATGTTTCTTTAGCAATAATTAAATTAGAAAGCTGTGTTTTAGCATACTCACATAAATCATAGACATCATATAAAGACATGGTTGTTTGGTTGGTAATAACATATTTTAAATTTTTGTCTAACTTATCTAAATCTGTTTTAGTTTCAATTAAATGAATATGTTCATAATTAATAGATAGGGCACCTTCTGATTCAGGATGTCCATTTTTACCAATATAAAGAATTTCAAACCCTTTATTAAGATAGTCTTTTATTAAATCATGAGTCTTGATCACATCAGGACAAGTTGCATCGATTACGTTTAGATTTTTTTCAAGAGCTTTTTTTTTGACATTATCACTAGCTCCATGAGCTGTAATAATTACGGTTCCTTTATTAACTTCTTCTAACAATTCTTCTCTTGAGGCACCTTTTTTATCGATTGTTTTAATCCCTAAATTTTCAAGGGCATCGACAATATATTGATTATGAACAATCATTCCTAATATATAAGTATCTTCATGATGTGCCTGTTTTTTTGCTGTTTCTATTGCTCTGATAACACCTTTACAATATCCACGAGGAACAATTTGATAGACTTTCATTATATCACCTCAAAGTTATTGTATCATATTTTCAAACTGTACGTCATTATCAGTAGAGTTTTTTATTTTTTCTTCGTTGAGCGGAGTGATATTTTGTTCTACTTCATCAAAGTCGATATCATTAATATGATTTACTGCTTGAATAACGCGAAAGGCATTTTTAGTATTATTAATTATTGGTCGGATCTGATATATTAATGGAATTATTTGGTTGATCGTATATATTGTTTTAGTAGCATAATGTAATGATTTTTGGATATTAGCTCGGGTTTTCATTTTACGATTAATTGGATATACTTGATTCATAGGATAGATTTGTGGATTAAAGTTATCATAGTAGAAATTCTCATCATAAAATGGGTTCATACTATCCCTCCTTTTATTATAGTTTATGTGTTTTTTTTGTATGTGTGCTAAAAATAAAAGATAAATAAGTATTTTTTAATAAACATATCAAAATAGTTTTAAAGAGAATATAAATTTATTTGCTTTTTATTTATGTTATGATAAAATTAATTGAATTTTTCAAAGAAAAGGAGGAAAAAGATGAGTACATTCGAAAAATATAAATTACAGGAATTTTGCTATCAAACAATTAATGAATTAGGTTTTATTAAACCAACGCCAATTCAAGAACAAGTGATTCCTTTAGGATATAAAAATAATGATATAATCGGTATTTCACAAACCGGAACAGGGAAAACACATGCCTTTTTATTACCAATTATGGATCAAATAGATACAAGTAAAGATCATGTTCAAGCCGTGATTACTGCACCAACACGTGAATTAGCAACACAAATATACAATAATGCCAGGTTATTTGTTAAATATAATCAGGATATTCGGGTATCTTTAATTATTGGTGGAAGTGATCGTCAAAAAGCGGTCAATAAATTATTAGTTCAGCCGCATATTGTTATTGGGACACCAGGAAGAATTAAAGATCTATCATTAGATGAACAAGCATTAAAAATAACGACAGCTTCTATCCTCGTAATTGACGAAGCAGATATGACGTTGGAATTTGGGTATTTAGAAGATATTGATGCTGTTGCAGGTAAAATGAAAGATGATTTGAAAATGATGGTTTTTTCAGCAACTATTCCCCAAATGTTAAGACCGTTTTTAAAGAAATATATGAAAACACCAGTAACGATCGAAATTGATGATGATAAAGTTACTACTGATAATGTTGAACATGTTTTAATTGCGACAAAACATCAGGATCGATATGATGTTTTAAAGAAAATAATGAAGGCTATCGACCCTTATATATGTATTATTTTTGCAAATAAGCGTGATGAAGTAGCAATGATAACAAAAAAATTACGTGAAGATGGTTTCAAGGTAGGAGAAATTCATGGTGATTTAGAACCGCGGGAACGTAAACAAATGATGAGAAGAATTCGTAACAATGATTATCAATATATTGTTGCTACTGATATTGCAGCTAGAGGAATAGATATTGATGGGGTATCACATGTAATTAATATGGAGTTACCTAAAGAAGCAGATTTTTACATTCATCGCAGTGGTCGTAGTGGAAGAGGTAAATATACAGGTATTTGTTACAGTATGTATGATACTAGTGATGAAGAAAATCTAAGAATCTTAGAGAGAAAAGGGATTGCTTTTAAAAATATGACGATTAAAAATGGTCAATTTGTTGATCTAGGGGAACGTCTAAAAAGAACTAAACGTCCAAAGCAGCAAACAGAATTAGAAAAAAAAGTTCAAAGTATTATTCGTAAACCAAGAAAAGTAAAACCAGGTTATAAGAAGAAACGTAAAAGAGAAATTGAAAAAGTAGTTCGTAAACAAAAACGGCAAATGATTCAAAACGATATTAAACGTCAGAAAAAAGAACGTGCAAAAGCTGCACAAATTGCTAAAAGAAATGGAGAAGAATATTAATGATAATTGGAAGTCATGTCTCAATGTCAGGTAAAGAAATGCTGTTAGGTTCAGTCAAAGAAGCTCTTTTGTATAATGCTAATACTTTTATGTTTTATACAGGAGCTCCTCAAAATACCGCACGTAAACCAGTAGATCAATTAAGATTTGATGAAGCTAAAAAATTAATGGAAGAAAATGGCATTGATATTAATAATGTTGTTGTTCATGCACCATATATTATTAATTTAGCTAATACGATCAAACCAGAAACTTTTGAATTGGCTGTAAACTTTTTAAAGCAGGAAATTGAACGCTGTAAAGCTTTAGAAATGACGAGATTAGTTTTACATCCTGGAAGTCATGTAAAAGCAGGGGCACAGGCAGGTTTAGATAAAATTGTTGCCGGACTAAATGAAGCTGCTAAAAATTGTGGCAATGTTAAAATTGCTTTAGAAACGATGGCAGGAAAAGGTTCTGAGTGTGGTCGTTCATTTGATGAAATAAAATATATTATTGAACATGTTGATAATAATGAATGTTTAGGGGTATGTTTAGATACTTGTCATATGCATGATGCAGGTTATGATTTAAGTAAATTTGATGAAATTTTAGCGGAATTTGATCAAAAAATTGGTTTAGATCGATTATTAGTTGTTCACGTTAATGATTCTAAAAATGTATGTGGGGCTGGAAAAGATCGCCATGAAAATATTGGCTATGGTCATATTGGTTTCGATATTTTAAATAAGATCGTTCATCATGATAAATTAAAAGATGTCCCTAAAATTTTAGAAACACCGTACATCGATAAAAGAGCACCATATAAAGATGAAATAGAAATGTTTAAAACTCAAACTTTTAATCCTAATTTAAAATAATTAGGACAATTAGCTAAAAAAGATTTAATTTTAAGGCAAGTAGCAATACTTGTCTTTTCAATTATATAGTTATAAAGTACTTCATTGTAATGACTATCAACTAAGGCATAACGATTATTCTGAATCAAATTATAAATTATTAATAATTGATCTTCATCAATTTCGATATCCTGGTCATAAACAAGTTTTTCAAATGTTTTAAAATCTAAATCAAATAGATTATCATAATTATTATTACTCATTATTTTGCCTCCATAATTGATAATATGCATAAATAAAATAAATAGAACATTCATACAAAATTATTTTCGATAAAAAAGGAAACAGATTTATTTTTCTGTTTCCTTTATCTCATCTATTCTTTGTTTGAACCTTTCATACTCATCCTCTTCAAAGATTATTTTATCAATCACTTTTAATTGTTTAGTATTTAGCGATAATACCCATTCTTCTTCTCTTATTCCATATCTTGCTTCAATAAAATCAATAGTTATTTTTAATGCACCTTCAGTTCTTCCCTTAGCCAATCCCTTTTCATATATTTCCTGCTTTTCGGATTCATTTGCTGCCCTGTTTAAATTTCGCTTATAATACATATCTCTTAATAGTTCGTCTTCATTAAACATTTCTAATTTTTTTTTCATGATCTTTACCACTCCTTGGTTCGTTAAACCAATTATATCACTATCTATCCCGTTTTTAAATATATACAAAGCCAGTTCTATTTCACTCATTTTTTTTAAACTTTTCTGTTTCCTGATTATATTGATATATGGCAGCTGGACATAACTCCTGGTAATGAGATTATACTTTTCTATTATTCCATCTTCATTAGTACTTCTATATGTATCAATCAATTTTAGATTATCTTTATCAATATCATCAATAAAGATAATCTGATATACAGAATGCATGGTTTCAATATAACTCCTGCTTTTTTCTTTTTGTGCTGCTAGTAAAGCTGCACCATACTGCCAGAAACGATAGTAATGACTTTTAGAAAAGGTAGAATTCTGCATTTCGATATCAATAATATCACCATCAGTTGTTTTTACCTTAACATCAAGGATCATATCTTTATCAGATATATGTTTCGGGTTAAGATCAGGATTAAGGACAGAGATTTGATCACATTTAATATTGAGGATATTTTCAATAAAGAGTTTTAACATAAAGATACAGTCAGGATCTAAATCATCGTGCAGTAAATATTTGAATAAGATATCATTTTTAAAATCATTGTAAAATTCTTTTGTCATAAAAAAGACCTCCTATTAATATATACAAAAGAATTATTCATTTTACTTGTTATTTGCCATTTTTAATAAATATTATATTAATCAATAGTTAGCCAGTTAGTGTTTAAAATGAGCTGAAAGATAATATATCATTTGATAAAATATTATATAGATGAGAGGATATATGGTTTGGTATGAAAAACTATAGATGATTATTGATAATGACGAAATAGTTTAGATTGTAGGATATTCTTTTGGCTTTTTTTAAAAAATATTTTCATATATGAATGGAATCAGTTTTGCAGAATATATTCATTTACAAAAACTAACTTTAGCGAGATATGATTTAAAGAGTACAAAAATGAAAATAGTTGATATAAGTTATAAATATGGTTATGATTCATCATCGTCATTTACTAAAGCGTTTGCACATTTTCATGGTGTCTGTTCCAGCAAAGACATGGATTAAAAGTCAAAGATATACTTGGTGAATTGAATAAAAAAGCAGTTTTGGATTAGTAGGTAAAAGTGTTAAAGTTTCATGTATTGACAATATTCATTATTTAAAGATTCCCAAGTTTTGGAATAATTGTCAAAAAGAAGAGACATTGAAACATCATTTAGAGAAGTGAAATATGCGCTAACGTATTGCATTCTAAAGAAACTATTCAAGACACTTTCTAACTAAAAAGGGTGGGAAAATCCCACCAATAAAACATTTTATAGCTAAAGGAATACTTGCTAATTCGCTTAGGCAGGAATTGTTAACTCCAACCGTTATACCTTTTCAAATGTGTACTTTTTTAACTTAATAATATTGATTATAAGCTCAATCCTTATTAAATCATTGCTAAAATTTCTTTTTTTAACTCAGCGACAATATGCTCTTGTTTAACTTTACGGATGATTTTACCTTTTTTGATCAATAAACCTTCATTGACTCCCCCAGCAATTCCAATATCAGCATGTTTTGCTTCACCTGGGCCATTAACTGCACAGCCCATAATCGCTACAGTGATATTAGCATTGATCGTATTTAAGAAATCTTCAATTTCTTTAGCGATAGGAATTAGATCATATTGGATTCGTCCACAGGTAGGACAGGAAACTAGAGTCGGGACATTATCAATTAACTGCAATTCTTTTAATAATGTTTTAGCTACTTTTATTTCTTCTAATGGACTATCGCTTAAAGATACTCTTATAGTATTACCAATTCCTTGATATAAAATAGTTCCAATTCCTAAACTAGATTTAATTGTCCCGCCTAGTTTTGTTCCCGCTTCAGTAACGCCGATATGTAAAGGGTATGGGAAGGTTTCACTGGCTAATTGATAAGCTTCGATCGTAAGTAAAGTATTAGATGATTTTAATGAGATACAAATATCATAAAAATCTAGACTTTCTAAAATTTCAACGTGTTTTTTAGCACTATCGATCATTCCCTGGGCAGTTGGTTTACCATATTTTTCTAAAATTTCTTTTTCTAAAGAACCGCCATTAACACCAATTCTAATAGGAATGTGTTTCTTTTTACAAGCTTCAACTACTAATTTAACTTTATCAATAGAACCAATATTACCAGGATTGATTCTAATTTTATCAATTCCTGATTCAATTGCCTGCAGGGCTAAACGGTAATCAAAATGGATGTCAGCAACTAAAGGAACATTAACACGATTTTTGATTTCTTTAATTGCTAAGGCATCATCCATATTTAAAACAGCTAAACGAACTAGCTGACAGCCTGTGTTTGCTAATTCATTAATTTGTTTAACAGTTGCTTCAATATCTTTAGTTTTAGTATTTGTCATTGATTGAATAACTACTTCATCATTACCACCAATAGTAAGATTACCTACTTTTATAGCTCTTGTTTCATTTCTTTTCATGAACTCACCTCTAAACTATTATAACATATAAAAAACGCTATTTATAATAAATAGCGCAAATACTTTTATGATGACTTTTTAATTGCCTCAAATTGATTTAATAAATCTTCAAAATAATTAAAGGCATCTTCATAAATTTGATCATCTAAAGGATCGATTCCAGCTTTCTTTAATAAATCAACTGGAGCCATACTGCCACCAGATTTTAAGAAATTTAAATAATTTTCAACTTGATTTTGATCACCTTTTAAGATTCGATTAACAATTGCTAGAGCAGCAGTCATTCCTAAAGTATATTTGTAAACATAATAATTATAATAAAAATGTGGAACATAGTAACAAGACCAGCCAACTAGATCATCCATCACAACATCATCACCATAATATTCTTGGTTTAGTTTAGCGTATAAATCAGTAATTACTTTAGAAGATAAGGGCTCATTATTTTCAGCCATAGTATGCAGTTTATATTCAAAATCAGCAAACATCGGTTGTCTAAAAATTAAACCAACACAATTCTCTAACTGTTCATAAATAAAATAAGCTTTTTCTTGATCATCTTTAGCATTATTGATCATATAATTGATCAATAATGTTTCATTTACAGTTGATGCAACTTCGGCAACAAAAATACGATAATTAGCATTAACAGATTCCTGATAATGATTAGATAAATAAGAATGTACACTATGTCCTAATTCATGGATCATAGTTGAAAGAGAATTATAATCACCAATAAAATTCATTAAAATAAATGGGTTAGTGTCATAGCTGCCGCTAGAATAAGCTCCAATTCTTTTGCCAGGAGTTGGATAATAATCGATCCAGCGCTCACTTCTAGCTTTATTAATAATATTTAAATATTCTTGTCCAAATGGTTTTAAACATTCATTGATGATTTCAAAACATTGATCGATCGTGTATTCTTTTTTTATCGATGAAACTAAAGGAATATTTAAATCATAATTATAAATTACATCTTTATTTAAAAGCTCTTTTTTTAGACGATTATAGCGATGAAATAAATGACGATATTTTACATTAGCACTGTCTAAAATTTTAAAGAACAAATCACTAGGTACATCATCATCAAAAACACTAGCTTCTAAAGCATTGTCAAATTTACGAACATTAGCGTAGAAAACATCTTTTTTCATTGCCCCAGATAGTGTTTGGGCAAAAACATTTTCAAATTTTTTGTATTCCTTAAAAAAATTAGTATAGGCCTGTTTACGTACATTATCATTTTTACTTTTTAAAAACTGATTTAAAGTAGCGTTGTTTAAAGTTTTCATTTCACCGTTTTCTTCAACATCATCATATTCAAGGCGCAACGCATCAAATACCTGGCTGGAAGTATCAGCGATACTTTCAACTTTAGCTAAAAGTTCTTCTTGTTCTTTAGGTAAAATATGATCTTTAAATGATAATAATGAATTAATTTTATAAGTATATTTTTGAAGTTTTGGATCTTTGATATATTCTAAAACTTTATCTTTAGATTCAATAATTTCATTATCAATAAAAGAGATTTTTACCGATGAAGCTTCTAAAACACCGATGGTTGAAGCCATCATTGTCTGATATTCCTGGTTATTAGGCTCAACATCACAATTTAGGTGAGCAAAACAGTATAATTTATTAATTAATCGTTCTACTAGATCTTTTGTTGATAAAAAATTATAGAAACTATCAATACTATTACATATTTTTCCTTTAAAACTAACTATTTCATCGATTAAAGATTTAGCTTTTTCTAAATCCTGATAAAAGTCATTATGATTTTGATATATAGTGCTTAAATCCCAAGTATCTTTAATATCAATATCTTTTCTTTCCATACAATTTTCTCCTTTAAAATAAAAACCCTATCATTAGATAGAGTTCACTAATTTAGCTAATCTAGATTTTTGTCTACTAGCATAGTTTTTATGATGAATTCCTTTTGAAACAGAAGCATCTAATTTTGATGCAACAATGTTATAAGCTTCTACTGCTCCATCTTTATTTCCAGCTTCAACTTCAGCCAATAATTTTTTAATTGCAGTTTTTAATGCTGATTTATAAGAAGCGTTTTTTGCTCTTTTTACATTATCATTTTTATAACGTTTGATTTGTTGTTTCATATTTGCCATGATTTTTCACCTCGCTTTATTCTTGCCTTTACATTATATATAAATAATTGATTAAATGCAACTTTTTTTTAAATTGATAAGACATTATTTAGATAAAAATGTATTAAAATTAAAGAATTGGTGATATTTATGGTAGGTGATATGATGAATTTTAAGAATATACGTAGTGATTTAGCGACAGAATCATTGGAACAATTAGAAATAGGGAAACATTATAATAAAGAAGAATATGTTAATAACGGTGTAAAAGTAGAAAAAGTATCAATTCTCCAACCTCATCAAAGTATTAATCAAGGAATCGGGACATATATTGAAATTAGTTTTAAAAATTACATGAATCAACAGATCATTATTGATGAACTGGTAAATAATTTAAAACCCTTGATTGACAAAATCAACTATCCTAAAATTTTAATCGTTGGTTTAGGAAATCAATATTTAACTAATGATGCAATCGGACCTAGAACTTTAAGAGATATTCGAATTACACATTTTCTTGATGACGAAGATAAACTCTTGAATCATTATTATGATATTTTAGGAATTGCTCCAGGGGTAAAAGTCCAAACGGGAATGGAGACAAGTGAAATTGTAAAAGCTATAGTTGATAAAGAAAATATTGATTTAGTAATTGTTGTAGATGCTTTATGTGCTAAAAATTATCGTAAATTGGCCCATGTTATCCAAATAAATGATGTGGGAATCAATCCTGGTAGTGGAATAGGTAATTATCGTCAAGCAATAAATGAGCAAACGATGGGAACTAAAGTCATTGCAATCGGAATACCAACAGTAATCTATGCCAGTAGCCTTGTTAGTGATGTGTTAAATTATACTATCGATTATTTTGGCGATAGTTTAAATCCTGTAAATAGATTAAAGGTAGGAAAAAGAGAAAGCTATCAAGGGACTTTAAATGAACAGCAAAAGGAAATGATGTTAGGGCAGATCGGAAAACTTAATGATAATGAACTAGAAATGTTATTTAATGAAGTATTAGACCCTATTGATTGTAATTTTGTTTTAAGTGATAAACAGATTGATGAACAGTGTGAAATAATGTCTAAAATAATTAGTAAAAGTATTAATTCTTTAAGGTACTAAATCCTACATTTCGTGCATACAATTAGTTGTATAGTATAGTGGGTGATGAAGATGAGACTAAAAAATACTTTTTTGATTTTATTGAAATTAGCCGTTATAGTTGGTTTGATCGTATATCTTCCAAGTAAAGTATCAACTTCTCCTAATGCACAAGTTATTAATGCTATTAATAATGCTACTAGTTCTACCCCTGTAGCAGCTAATCCTCAAACTACCGAGTTTACAATTACTAAAGATAAAAAGGTTCATATCTACAATACTCATCAAGGTGAAGAATATGATGGATATAATGTTGTATTAGGGGCGAATTATTTAAAGGATTGTTTAAATAGTCAGGGTTATCAGTGTGATGTTGAAGGTAATGATTTTGAAAGCTACAAAGCTGTGCATAATATTGCTTATAACAAATCTTATACGGTTTCTAAGATGTATTTGGAACAAAGTTTACAAAGTAATGGTGGATATGATTTGATCATTGATTTTCATCGGGATTCAATTTCTAAAGAATTGTCGACGATTAGTTATAATGGTAAATCATATGCTAAAATTATGTTTGTAGTAGGAAAAAGCAGTGGCAAGTTTGATGCTGTAAATCAATTATCGCAAAAATTATCAGATTTAGCGAATGCTACGATTCCTAAGATCAGTAGAGGTGTTTATGTTAAAAATTCACACTATAATCAAGGTACAAGTGATAACATGGTATTAATTGAAGTTGGAGCTCAAAGTAACACCAAAGAAGAAATTCAGGCAACTGTTGAAATCATTGCAAAAGCGATTGGAGAATATTTAGGCTGATGAAAAATTTTTTAATTGATTTATGCCTGGTGGGAATGCTTTTATTTATGATCAATGGTTTGTTTGGTGATTTTAGTGTTAAAAAGGCAATGTTTGAACAAAATATTGAACAGTTTGAAGAAGATATAAAAGAACAACAACCAATTACAACTGATTATGGAACTACTAATGATAATGATGAAAATGCATTATCATTAGTAGTAAAAAAAATTAGTGATGGATGTATTAAAGTAATTGAAACTTTAGTATTGATTATTTCTAATATTATTAGTACACTTTTATAAGAAAGTGGTGATTAAATGAAAGATGTAAAAATATTATTTATGGGAACTGCAAGTTTCTCTAGACATGTATTAGAAGAATTATTAAAAAATAGTTTTAATATTATTGGTGTTGTTAGTCAGCCTGATCGTTTTGTTGGACGGAAAAAGGTTTTAACGATGCCAGAGGTAAAAGAAGTAGCTATTAAAAATAATATTCCAGTGTTTCAACCGCAGAAAATTAAGCAGGAATATCAAGAAATTATTGATTTAAAATCAGATTTAATAATTACAGCAGCTTATGGTCAAATTGTACCAGAAATAATTTTAAATACCCCAAAACTTGGCTGTATTAATGTACATGCTTCATTGTTGCCTAAATATCGCGGTGGAGCACCTGTTCATTATGCTATCATTAATGGTGAAAAAGTTACTGGAATAACAATTATGTATATGGCTAAAAAGATGGATGCAGGAAATATTATTAGTCAGTTGGAAGTTAATATTGATGATGCAGAAACAACTGGAGAATTGTACGAACGCTTAAGTGTTGCAGGAGCAAAATTATTAATTGAAACTTTACCAAGTATTATTGAAGGAACAAATGCTTCTATTGAGCAGGATGAAAATCTTGTTACATATGCTCCAACAATCAGCCATGAACAAGAAAAGCTGGATTTTAATAAAAGTGCTTTGCAAGTTTATAATCAAGTACGTGGAATGAATCCTTGGCCTGGTGCTTACACTACTTATCAAGATAAGATAGTTAAAATTTGGGCTGGTAAGGTTCATCATTGTAAAAATGCTATTGAACATCATGGGCATCAAGAAAATGGTACGATCGTTAAAATATTTAAAGATGCTATTGGTGTAAAAACAGGGGCAGGTATTTATTTAATTACGGAATTACAGATTGCTGGTAAAAAAAGAATGTTTGTAAAAGATTATTTAAATGGTAATAATGTTTTTAAAGTAGATACTAAGTTTGAATAGCAGCTTTTTTTCAAAAAAGCTGCTTTTTTAAAGTAATTCTCCTTTTTAGATTGTAAAAGATAATGAGGAGGAAAAAAATATGATTCATGAAAAAACTGTTATCCAAAATAATGTCAGCTTTAGTAATGACCTGTTCTTTAAATATCTGCTCTCTAGAGATACTTTTGAATCCAAAAAAATAAGAAAGTTTATCGTTAAATCTGTCACTGGCCTTGACTGTCAGCAGATGATCGTTAAAAATCCCGAAATCAATCAAAATACGGTCCTCGCTAAAAACATCATCCTCGATATCTGTGCGATTGATGAAAAAGGTCGAATCATCGATATCGAAATGCAGATGGCCGGCAGCAGTAATAGCGAAAGTACCCGCTTTCAGTTCTATGGTGCCAGACTGTTAGTAGAACAGATCGATACTGGTGAAAAATATCATCAGTTAAGACCGGTATATCAAATCATCTTTATCAATGAAGATGATGATCGTCTGATCAAAGAATATGCGTTTCGAGATGACCAGGGAGAGGTAGAAAAAAGTAATCTTAATTACCGCTATTTTATCAAGATGAGACATATCGATAAGCTCATCAAGGAAAAGGGAATTGCAGGATTGAATGATTTAGAAAGATTATGTTATTTGTTTATAAAAAATGAATATCCTGCTATAATGAAAGAAAGAGAAGAAGATATCGTGGAGATGGTGATAAAGATGTATGACAAGTTTAGAAGTAATGAGCCGATATGGTCATTAGCAAACCAGTTAGCCTTAGCGAAGCTTAGAACCGAATCCTTAGAGATGGAACGTGAAGAAAAGACGGCTAAAAGAATCGAAGAAGGAATCAAACAAGGTATTGAAATTGGACGAGAAGAAGGGGTTGAAATAGGAAAAAAAGAAACTCTTAGACAAACATGTATTAAATTGATTAAAAAGCAGTATCATCAAGACTGTCAGGAATGGGTAGAGAGCTTAAGTGAAAAGCAATTAGAAGAAATAATTGAATTGATTTTTAAAGAAGAAGATTTTAAAGTTTTTAAGCAAAAAATAGATATGATCAAGTGATAAAGAAAAAGTTTTTATTAGCTAATATCCAAACAAAATTAAGGAAGTTTTAATTATCGGTAATGAAGTTAATACTTCCTTTTATACTATTAAATATTGGTATACATATTTTATGTAAAAAAATAACTAATAAAAAGAAGTAATTTCTCTAATTATCTTGTAAAAGATAATGAGGAGGAAAAAATATGATTCATGAAAAAACTGTTATCCAAAATAATGTCAGCTTTAGTAATGACCTGTTCTTTAAATATC
>NZ_JMLH01000015.1:37073-54571 GCF_000686665.1 Thomasclavelia saccharogumia DSM 17460
AAGTTTTTAAGCAAAAAATAGATATGATCAAGTGATAAAGAAAAAGTTTTTATTAGCTAATATCCAAACAAAATTAAGGAAGTTTTAATTATCGGCAATGAAGTTAATACTTCCTTTTGCATTTTTTAGAAAACAAAAAATCTGAGAAGATAAATATTATACAGTATATATTTTTTATGTGTAAATTCACTGTTTCAATTGTGCTGGTATTGATATTCACAAAATTCTTATATTGGCATCATGAACAAGAAAACTCGTGGAAATGAGTATATTAAAGAAGATTTTTTCTATAATCATAGAAATTGACTTATTGAACATGAATATTTTAATGTCCTTGAGATTGAGGCTAAAATGAATATTGTTCTTATTTAAAAGTAAGAAAATCGATAAGAAAGATTTCGAATGGATTTGATGTATCATTGATTCAAAATATTCCTAAATAATATTATGTTTTTAATAAGTCTGAACTTATTTTTAAGTGCGCCTTTTTTTGTTGTCGTTGGATTCAATTATTTGAAATTATAAAAGCGTTAATCACAAGATCAACGCTTTTATTGATTAATAGATTCCTTGAGAAATCATTGCAGCTACGACTTTTTCAAATCCTGCAATATTTGCTCCTTTAATTAAATCATAACCTAGACCATATTTTTCAGCTGCAGCAACAGAAGAGTTATGAATATCGATCATAATGTTATGAAGCTTTTCATCAACTTCTTTTGCAGTCCAGTTATAGCGCATAGAGTTTTGAGACATTTCTAATGCCGATACGGCAACTCCACCAGCATTAGCTGCTTTAGCAGGTCCTAAAGTTCCACCATTAGCTAAGAAATAATGAACACCTTCAGGAGTAGTTGGCATATTAGCTCCTTCAATAATATATTTAACTCCATTAGCAATTAATTGTTTAGCTTCTTTTTCACCAATTTCATTTTGAGTAGCACAAGGGAAAGCCATATCTACTTTTAATCCCCATGGTTTTTCACCTGGATAGAATTCACATCCAAACTTTTCAGCATAATCTTTTAATTTAACATCATTAGATTCACGAATTTTACATAAGAAATCAATTTTTTCATCTGTTGTAATTCCTTCAGGATCATATACATATCCATCGCGTCCAGAAATGGATACTACTTTAGCTCCATATTCTCTAGCTTTTAAACAAACTCCCCAAGCTACATTTCCATATCCTGAACATGCAATAGTTTTACCTTCATAGCTATCGTTGAAATGAGCTAAAACTTCTTTACCGTAGTATACAGCTCCAAACCCTGTTGCTTCAGGTCTGATCAAACTTCCCCCATAAGGTAATGGTTTACCAGTTAGTACACCATTTTCATAAGCCCCTCTAATACGTTTATATTGACCATATAAATAACCGATTTCACGGGCACCTGTACCAATATCCCCTGCAGGTACATCAACATCAGGTCCAATATGACGATATAGTTCTGTCATGAAACTTTGACAGAAACGCATGATTTCGTTATCAGATTTTCCTTGTGGATCAAAATCAGATCCTCCTTTACCACCACCAATAGGTAAAGTAGTTAATGAATTTTTAAAGATTTGTTCGAATCCTAAAAATTTAATAATGCTTAAGTTAACGCTTGGGTGTAATCTTAAACCACCTTTGTATGGACCAATTGCACTTGAAAATTGAACTCTATATCCACGGTTAACTTGTACTTGACCATTATCATCCATCCATGGTACTTTAAACATTAGAGTTCGTTCTGGTTCAACTAATCTTTCTAAGATTGCCTGTTTTTCATATTCTGGATGAGCTTCGATAACTGGTTTTAAGCTCTCTAATACTTCTTCAACTGCTTGAATAAACTCAGGTTGATCAGCATTTTTTTCTTTTACTTGATTTAACACTTTAGTAATGTAATCCATTTGTATATTCCTCCTTGTTACAAATAATATAATACTATTAATCTAATAATAAATAAATTTTTTAAGAAAAATATATTATAAATAAAAATAATTGTTATTTCATTTATAAAATACCGTATTTTTATATTAGCTTTTTTGCAAAGAATTAATAGTAAAATGATTTATAGAAAACATAAAAAAGATATTATTCTGCTTAAGATTTCTTAGAAGTAATGATATTTTATTAAATAATTAATATAGATGAAGTAATTGATTATTTTATTTTTAAATCAATAATTAGGATTTTCTAAAATGAATAATTTAATAATAAAAAGAATGTTTAAAAGTGATAATTTTATCTTTTCATTTATTAAAAGATATGATATATTGTATACAATGAGAGGTGTTTAATATGAATATAAAAGCAAACTTACAATTACATCACCATCATTGGATTGCCTAGGGTTTTATCGACTAATGATACAACCCATTTTGTATTAAATATTAATTGGGTGTATCTAATGACAATATACTTTAGCGAGTCATTAGTAAATGACTCGTTTTTTTATAACTAAAGGGGGAAATAAAATGGAAGAATTTAAGTATTTAATACCAGAAGAAAGTATTGATGCAATTATTACTAATGTATCAGAATTAAGAAAAATTGAAAATAGTTTGCGAAATATCTTTGCTAAAAATCATTATAATGAAGTATTGATGCCGTCTTTTGAATATGTAGATCTATATACTCAATTAGATTGTGGTTTTGAACAAGAAAAGATGTTCCAATATATTAATCATGAAGGTAAAAATGTGGCCATGCGCTGTGATTTTACGATTCCACTAGCACGTTTTTATTCAACGAATAACTATGATGAAAAAGAAGCACGGTATTGTTATTTTGGAAAAGTTTATCGTAAAGAAACAATGCATAAAGGACGTTCTAGTGAGTTTTTTCAAGGTGGAGTCGAATTGATCAATAAACCGGGGCTTGCTGGAGATAAGGAATGTTTAAGTATGATTCAGGAATCTTTACCACATCTAGGATTAAAAAATATTTTAGTAGAAATCGGTTCGGCTCAGTTTTTTAATCGTTTATGTACGCTTGTTGGTAATAGAGCAGCAGAATTAACAGAAATATTAAAATTTAGAGATATTAGTAGAATGAAAAAATTTGTTGCTGATAATGATTTTGATCAAGACTTAAATGCTTTATTATTAAAACTTCCAACAGCGTTTGGGGATATTAAATTATTAGATACAGCAATTGAAAGTATTAATGATCAAGTAATGTTGAAGGCATTAGAACAGTTAAAAGAGCTATATAATTCATTAGATAATCAAGAAAGTATTATTTTTGATTTAGGGATGGTTCCAACGATGAAATATTATACAGGTTTAATGATAAAAGGATATAGCGATAAAAGCGCTCAGCCAATTATTTCAGGGGGAAGATATGATGATTTATTGCCAAGATTTAATAAAGATGTTGGAGCGATTGGTTTTTGTTATCATATGAATCATATTTTAAAAGCACTTGATAAACAGGGGGAAGATGATAATGATTAAAATAGCAATTACTAAAGGAAGAATTGAAAAACAAGTTTGTAAATTATTGGAAAAAGCGGGTTTTGATATGGAACCAATTTTTAATAAAGATCGTGAGCTGCTGATTGCAACTAAAGACGGCATTGAGATGATCTTTGGTAAAGCTAATGATGTAGTTACTTTTTTAGAACATGGAATTGTTGATGTAGGTTTTGTTGGTAAAGATACGCTTGATGATGTTGATTTTGAAGATTATTACGAATTATTAGATCTAAATATTGGTAAGTGTTATTTTGCCGTAGCAGCATATCCTGAATATCGTAATAAGAAGTTTGAACGTAGAAAGAAGATTGCCAGTAAATATACGAAAGTTGCTAAAAGCTACTTTGCAAAAAAGCAGGAAGATGTGGAAATTATTAAATTAGAAGGTTCTGTTGAATTAGGACCAGTGACGGGAATTAGTGATGCAATCGTTGATATTGTAGAAACGGGTTCAACTTTAAAAGCTAACGGTTTGGAAGTGATTGAAAAGATCAGTGATATTTCAACGAGATTGATTGTTAATAAAGTAAGTTTTAAATTTAAAAAAGATGAAATTATGAATTTAGTTACTAAATTAGAGACAGTTACGGAGGATAAAAAATGTTAAAGATAATTGATTATAAAGGTAATTTAGAAGCAGTAGCCGCTAAGTTAGATAGCCGTAAAGAAAGTGTTAATAAAGAAGTAAATGATATTGTATTAAAAATTATCGAAGATATTAATATGCGTGGTGATGAAGCATTATATGAATATTGTTTAAAATTTGATGGTTATAAAATTACAGATGAAAATGATTTGATCGTAAGTGAAGCTGAAAAAGAAGAAGCTTTAAAACAAATAGACGCTAATTATATGCGGATCTTAGAGCGAACAAAAAATCAAATCATTGAATTTCATAAAAATCAAATTGATAAATCATGGTCTTTATATAAAGATAATGGAGTAATTATGGGACAGATGGTTCGTCCAATTGAAAGAGTAGCTTTGTATGTGCCAGGGGGAACAGCTAGCTATCCTTCAACTGTATTAATGAATGCCTTACCAGCTAAACTAGCCGGTGTTAAAGATCTAGTAATTATTACACCGGTTAAAGAAGATGGCAAAGTAAATCCAATAATTGTTGCAGCAGCTAAAGTCAGTGGTGTTGATACAATTTACAAATTTGGCGGGGCTCAGGGGGTCGTAGCGATCGCTCATGGAACTCAGACAATAAAAAAAGTTGATAAGATCGTTGGTCCAGGAAATATTTTTGTCGCAACCGCTAAGAAGTTAAGTTATGGTTTAGTTGATATTGATATGGTAGCAGGACCTAGTGAAGTTTTAGTTATTGCCGATGAAAACGCTAATCCTAAATATATTGCTGCCGATTTAATGAGTCAGGCAGAACATGATAAATTAGCTAGTGCCCTGCTTGTTACCACAAGTAGAGAGTTAGTAGCTAAGGTAAATGATGAATTAAAACGACAAATTACATATTTATCAAGAAAAGAAATCATTGAAGAATCGTTGACTAATTATGGTGGTGCTATTATCGTTAATAACTTAGATGAGGCCTTTACAGTTTCTAATTATTTAGCACCAGAGCATTTAGAAGTCTTAGTTGCTGATCCGATTAATACATTACCAAAGATAAAAAATGCTGGTTCGATCTTTTTAGGTGAATATTCACCCGAACCATTAGGGGACTATATGAGTGGAACTAATCACGTTTTACCAACAGGGGGAACTGCTAAATTCTATTCGGCTCTGGGGGTATATGATTTTGTTAAATATTCATCTTATAGCTATTATCCTAAAAATGTTTTAGGTGATTTTAAAGATGATGTTATTGAATTTGCTAAAAGCGAGGGATTAGACGGACACGCTAATTCAATTGCAGTAAGATTTGAGGAGGAATAGTTGTGCGAATTGGTAAAATAGAGCGAGAAACAAAGGAAACAAAAATTTTAGTTCAGTTAGATTTAGATGGTGAAGGTAAAAGTGAAATAAATACCGGAATTGGCTTTTTTGATCATATGTTAACATTATTAGCTTTTCATGGTAACTTTGACTTGATCGTGAAATGTAATGGAGATCTTGAGGTAGATACCCATCATACAATTGAAGATCTAGGAATTGCTTTAGGAACCTGTTTAAAAGAAGCGTTAGGTGATAAATTAGGAATTACTCGTTATGGGGCTTTTACGATTCCTATGGATGAAACACTTGTGACAACTAATCTGGATATTAGTGGTCGACCATTTCTCGTTTTTAATGTAAATCTAACTTGTGAAAGAGTTGGTACTTTTGAAACAGAGATGGCAGAAGAGTTTTTTAGAGCTTTTGCTTTTAATTCATTGATTACTTTACATATTAATGAACATTATGGTATCAATAATCATCATATTATTGAAGCTGTATTTAAAAGCCTAGGTCGCGCTTTAAAACAAGCTGTTAGTATTGATGAAAATAATAAAAATAAAGTAGTCTCATCAAAAGGAGTACTGTAAGGAGGAATATTAATGGTAGTTATCATTGATTATAATATTGGTAATTTAAGCAGTGTTACTTCAGCTTTAAAAAGAATTGGTGTTGAAGCAATCGTTTCGCGTGATAAAGAGATCATTAAAGGGGCAAAAGCTATTGTTTTACCTGGGGTTGGTACTTTTCCTGTAGCCATGAATAATTTAAAGAAATATGATTTGATCGATGTTTTAAATGAATGTAAGGATAAAGGAACACCAATATTAGGAATTTGTTTAGGAATGCAGATATTGTTCGAAAAAGGTTATGAAGTAGAGGAAACTAAAGGATTAGGGTTTTTAAATGGTGAAGTAGAATTTATGGATATTGATGAAAAAGTTCCTCACATGGGCTGGAATCAATTACATTTTAATCAAGAACACCTGATCTTAAAGAATATTCATGAAAATGATGATGTTTATTTTGTTCATTCATATATGGCAAAATGTCCCGATGAACAGTTGATCGCATATAGTGATTATGGTGATACAAAAGTAACGGCTCTGGTAGCTAAAGATAATGTTATTGGCTGCCAGTTTCATCCGGAAAAAAGCGGTACTGTAGGGAAACAAATATTATTAGCGTTTAAGGAGATGATCGAATGTTAATTATTCCAGCAATAGATTTAAAAGATGGCCAAGCAGTAAGACTGTTTAAAGGGGATTATCAACAAAAAACAGTTTACAGCAATAAACCTGAAGATTTAGCTAAAGCATTTGAAAAGATGGGCGCAAAATTGCTTCATGTTGTTGATCTAGATGGGGCTAAAGATGGTAAATGTGTTAATCTTGAAACAATTAAAAAAATAAAACAAAATACCTCAATGCAAGTAGAACTTGGCGGGGGAATCAGAAATATGAAAACAGTTGCTTTATATTTAGATGAGGTAGGAATCGACCGCGTAATTTTAGGAACAGCAGCTATCAATGATCCTGATTTTCTTAAAAGAGCATTAGCTGTATATGGACCAGATAAAATTGTTGTTGGGGTCGATGTTAAAAACGGTTATGTTTCAACTTCAGGCTGGTTAGAAACGAGTAATGTACCATATTTAGATTTTATTAAAGAATTAGAAAAATTGGGTGTTAAATATATCGTTGCAACTGATATTAGTAAAGATGGAACTTTACAAGGACCAAATTTTGAAATGTATGAAATGATCGCGAAAACTTCAACAATTAACTTTGTTGTTTCAGGTGGAATCAAAGATGTTCAAAATATTAAAGATGCAGCTAGTAAAAATTATTATGCCTGCATTGTTGGTAAAGCTTATTATGAAGGTAAAGTTGATTTAAAGGAGGTTATTTCATGCTTACAAAACGAATAATTCCTTGTTTAGATATTAAAAATGGTAAGGTAGTAAAAGGAATCAATTTTGTGGGATTAAAAGATGTTGGCGATCCCATCGAATTAGCTAAACGTTATGATGAGCAGTGTGCTGATGAAGTCGTGTTTTTGGATATTACAGCAAGTTATGAACAGCGCGATATTATCAAAGACTTGATTGAACGTGGCGCAAGTGAGTTATCAATTCCTTTAGCAGTTGGTGGCGGAATCAGGAGTCTTGAAGATTTTAGAACGATCTTAGCTTGTGGTGCTGATAAAGTATCAGTTAATTCAGCGGCTATCGCTGATCCTAATTTAATTAAGGAAGCTGCTGATGAATTTGGGGTTCAGTGCGTGGTCGTGGCTATTGATGCTAAAAAGCGTGATAATGACGGTTATGATGTCTATGTCAAAGGGGGGCGTGAAAATACGGGAATTGATTTAATTGAATGGGTAACTAAATGTGAAAAGTTAGGAGCTGGAGAAATTCTTTTAACTTCAATGGATGCTGATGGAACTAAAGCTGGTTATGATATTGATATGATCAATGCTGTATGTGATGCTGTCGATATTCCTGTTATTGCTAGTGGCGGTTGTGGTAGTATTCAAGATATTGTTGATGTTTTTAAAAAGACTAACTGTGATGCAGCATTAGTGGCTTCACTGTTCCATTTTGGTGAAGCTACAGTCGAAGATGTTCGCATCGAATTAAGAAAACATGGTATAAACGTAAGGAGAGCAATGTAATGAAACCAGATTTTAAAAAGATGGCGTTAATTCCTGCGATTGTTCAGGATTATAAAACGAATGAAGTATTGATGTTAGCTTATGTTAATGAAGAAGCATATCAGAGGATGCTGGAAACGAAGCAGACTTGTTTCTATTCACGAAGTCGTAATGAGTTATGGCATAAAGGAGAGACTTCGGGACATTTTCAAAATATTAAAGGAATGTATTTAGATTGTGATCTTGATACATTATTGATCTATGTTGAGCAAATTGGAGCTGCTTGTCATACTGGGGCATATTCTTGCTTTTTTAACGAAATAATGCCATATGATAATACTAATATTTTTAGAAGCTTAGAAACCTTGATAGAAGACCGTAAATTAAATCCGGTTGAAAAATCTTATACTAATTATTTATTAGATCAAGGTGTTGATAAGATTTGTAAAAAAGTTGGTGAGGAAGCTAGTGAAACGATCATTGCTGCCAAAAATACAAATAAAGATGAATTAGTAGGAGAAATTAGTGATTTGTTTTATCATGTTTTTGTATTAATGAACAATCAGGGTGTTACTCTTGATGATATTGAAAACAAGTTAAAAGCCCGTCATAAAATTACAGGAAATAAAAAGGATTTTCACACTAGAGGTAATTATTGATCTATAATATTTAAAAATAAAGGAGAATTTTATGAGAGCAATTGATTATCATATGCATACCTGCTTTTCTGGGGATAGTGAAGCAGATCCTAGAGAGCATGTAAAACAGGCTATTTTAATGGGGTTAGATGAAATTTGTTTTACTGATCATCGAGATTTTGATTATCCTATCGATTCTTTTGATTTAGATATTGAAAAATATTATCAAATGATCATGGCTTTAAAAGAAGAGTTTAAAGATGAAATTAAAATAAAATGGGGCATTGAAATTGGTTTAGATATGAATCATCAAAAAGAGATCAACGAGTTGATTGATCGCTATCCTTTTGATTTCGTGATCGGTTCGATTCATGTTATTGATCATACTGAATTTTATTATGGTGATTTTTTTAATGGATTATCAAAAGAACAGGCGCATCGTTATTTTTTTGAAGAAACGTTGAGGTGTGTTAAGAATTTTGATTGTTTTAACGTTTTAGGACATTTAGATTATATTATGCGTTATGGTCCTTATGAAAATAAAATGATCGATCATGATAAATATCAAGATCTTATTGATGAGATATTTAAAACGTTAATAGCTAAAAATAAAGGAATTGAGGTAAACACATCGGGGTATGCTTTATTAAAAACATGTGGATTTCCTAATTTTGAACAAGTTAAGCGTTATTATGATTTAGGTGGACGAATTATTACGATCGGAACTGATAGTCATACAAGTGATCGGGTTGGTGAACATGTTGAAGATGTTAAAATAAATTTAGAAAAAATTGGTTTTAAAGATGTAACTACTTTTACTAATAGAAAATGTGATTAAAATGTTGGAAAGAACTATTTATATCTTTTTGGATGTTGATGGTGTTTTAAATAATCATCAAGCTCGAAAGAAATATCGTGGTCGTGAGATGAGAATAATTTGTGATGATAATTTGTTACAATTTGTTGAGCTGATAAATAAAATTAAAGATAAGTATTTAATTGTGTTAACTTCTACCTGGCGTTATTCTATTGATAGTATAAATATCTTAAAAAAAGCATTAAATAAGTATAATTTAAAATTATCTAATTGTTTAGATATCGCACAATCTAAAACGCGAGGAAAAATAATTATGGAATATTGTCAACAAAGAAATATTTTATATGATGATATTATAATTATTGATGATAGTGATATTGTTGAACTACCAGAGCGGTTAATTAAGTGTGATTATAACTGCGGTTTAACAAATAATGAAGTAAAAAAAGCTTTAATGCTTTTAAAATAAATATTTAAGTGGTTAATATTATACTTTTTATAATTAGTAAAGCTGATTAGCAGTATAAAAGTTTATTATTAATGATTGTAATAAGAAGATAATTTATTAATTAAAATTTTACTTATAGATCATTATAGGTAAGTATTATTTTTAATGATTTGTTGTATCAAAAAAGCAATGTTCAGTATTTAACTGATGCATTGCTTTTTCAGTAAATTAATTTATCAAGTTTAAATAAATATTTATTATAAACTTTCTTTTAAAATATTAATAATTTCTTCACGATCAAGGATTTTATAACCACCTGGCATAATAGCTGTAACATCTGCAATATCCTCTATCATATCTTTGTTTGCACCAAGTTCTGTGATATTCATAACAAGTCCAAGTTCTTTCATCCAATTTTCCATTGCTTTTAGGCCTTCTAAAGCAATTTCTTCTTTATTCTTTTCATCTGTTTTAATATCCCAAACATTTGTTGCAAATCTTACAAACTTGTCTAAACCATAAGGCATAATATATTTATAATAAGGAAGTGAAACTGCTGCTAAAGTCATTCCATGTGTAGCATTTGTATAGCCACCAACAGCCTGTCCTAACATATGTACCATCCAGTCGGTTGATTTGCCTTTAGCAATCAAAGTATTTAGTGCCCATGTTGCAATCCACATAATATTACTTCTTGCTTCATAATTGTTCGGATCTTTAATAGCAATGCGACTTGAGTGAATGAGTGACTTCATTAAGCCTTCGCTAATATAATCACTGGTATTATTATCTGTTCCAGAAAAATATTGTTCACAAATATGGTTGAAAATATCATAAATACCAGAAACCATTTGATAGTATGGTAAAGATAATGTGTATTTTGGATTAAGAATAGAGAATTTTGGCATAATAGCCTCATCTGCAAAAACGTGTCCAATTTTTTGTTTTGTTTGTTGATTAGTTATAACAGCACCTGAATTCATTTCTGATCCTGTTCCAGCCATTGTTAAAATGCAGCCAACAGGAATTATTTCACAGTCCGGTTCTTCAAAACGTAAATAATATTTTTCCCATGGATCTTCTGTACAATTTACTGATACGGAAACAGCTTTTGCATAATCACACACTGAGCCGCCACCTACAGCTAAAAGTAAATCGGCATGATGATTTCTTGCAATTTCGATACCCTCGTATAATTTTTTTAGAGTGGGATTTGGCATAACTCCAGAAATTTCAACAATATTTTTTTTGCTTTTTTTCAATATTTCTATAACTGCATCGTAGATACCATTTTTTTTCACGGAACCGCCACCATAAATTAATACGATATTGTTGCCATATTTTAGAAGTTCTGTATTTAAATAATCTAAAGAGTTTTCACCAAAATAAAGTTTTGTTGGATTACAGTATGAAAAATTTCCTAACATAATTTAATTTCCTCCTATTTATCATTAATTTTAAGCAGAATATTTGACATTTATGTTCTACTCTGATAAGATTTTAACATCTAAACCTAACTTTAGGTCAATATTAAAATAAAAAATTATGCAAGGGGTGATAATTATGTATACTATAGGACAAGTTTCAAAAAAGTTTGGTTTGCCTATTTCTACATTACGATACTATGATAAAGAAGGCTTATTTCCAAATATGCAACGAATTTCTGGAATTAGAAAATTTGATGAAAAGGAAATTGAAGCTATACGGATAATTGAATGTTTAAAAAAATCAGGTATGGAAATTAAAGATATTAAACTTTTTATGGAATTATGTGTACAAGGAAGTGAAACTTATTTACAGCGTAAGGAATTATTTTTAAAGCAAAAAGAAATTTTAGAAGCAGAAATAAAACGAATGAATCAAGCTCTTGATATGATTATATTTAAATGCTGGTATTATGATCAGGCAATTAAAGATGGTAATGAAGATCGTGTTTCTTCGATGAGGCCAGAAGATATGCCAGAGTTAATTCAACAGGCTTATGAAAATGCTCATCAATAAAAATATTGGGGAATTTGAGTTAGTCATTAATTTTGAAGGATTGATTAAAATGAACTTGATTTTTGAAGAGATAGAATGATTATAATTGATAATAATTTACAAGCTATAAAAAGCAGGTGCTTTTAATTAGTATAAATAGATAATATTTTAGATAAATTTTGTTTTTTATTATATTTTGGATAGTTTGTTTTTTATAGAGTAAAATATCTCTTGGTTTAATTAAGATTTAAGCTTTTTTTATTAAATGAAATAAGTTGTTTTTTCGATAAAAAGAGCCATTAAAATAGGTTTATGAAGATAAAATTTTGTTTTTAATTTGTATGGTTTTAATTTATATATAAAATTTAAAAAGATTTGAGATATTATTATTGAGTTTATGATATAATGGGTAGTATAACGTTTGGAGGTATAGATATGGAATTATATAGTAAAGAATTATTAAAAAAGTTAAAAGATACAATTAGTGATGATGGTTATTATATGCCAAAAATATTATTTAATAGTAATAAATATGTAAATATTCGTTTAGAAACAAAGCTTGCTTATGTAGCTTTGTTGGATACTTTATTAAAAAAACCTGTTTTTAATCAAAGTAATTTGGCTTTATTGAAAGCTGATAATCCTGTAATAGGGAAGACATTAGCTATTTTAGCTAATAAAGAAGTTGATCAGGAAAAGGTTAATAAGTATTTAAATGAATTAAGTGAAGCTAATTTAATTGAAATTAATAAACAAGATATTTATATATATCATTTAGATTAAAATGTTTAAAATTTTAGCGAAAAAGTTCATTAAGAACTATACAGATTATAAAAGTTCCAAAGTAAGAGAGCAATATGGAACGCTTTGTTCAATTATTTCGATTGGATGCAATATTGTTTTAGTTATCTTTAAACTTACAATGGGAGTTATTACAAATAGTATTGCGATCCAGGCAGATGGATTGAACAATTTATCTGATGTTGGTAGTAATTTAGCTTCATTATTTGGCTTTAAATTAGCTAATAAGCATCCTGATTCAGAACATCCTTATGGTCATGGACGAATGGAATATGTTGCTGGTTTGATTATTGCTTTTTTAATCTTATTAGTTGGTTTTCAGGCTTTAAAAGATTCAATTTTAAAAATAATTGCTCCGCAAAAAGTAACTTTTACAGTAGTTGCAGTAATTATTTTGGTTGTTTCGATTTTAATTAAACTTTGGATGGCATCATTTAATCGTTATGCTTCAAAAAAGATAAATTCAGCAACATTATTAGCAGCTAGTCAGGATAGTTTAAATGATGTATTAGCAACTACGGCAACTTTATGTTCCTTGATTTTATCTTTATATACAGATTTACCTGTTGATGGAATAATGGGAACAATTGTTTCTATTATTGTGTTAAAAGCGGGAATTGAAATATTTAAAGATACCGTAAATCCGTTATTAGGCATGGCACCAGATAGGGAACTGATCAAAGATATTGAACAGTATATTTTATCATTTCCTGAAGCTTTAGGAATTCATGATTTGATGATGCATGATTATGGTCCAGGTAGAAGATTTTTATCATTACATGTTGAAGTTGATCGTAATGATGATATTATGGCAGCTCATGATGCTATTGATGTTATCGAAAGAGCAGTTTTGGAGAAATATCATATTTTAACGACGATTCATATGGATCCTGTTGATTTCAATGATACTTTAACTAATGAATTAAGAAAAAAAGTTATAAAAATAGTTAAAGAAATTAATAATGAATATAGTATTCATGATTTTCGAATTGTTTCAGGGACAACGCACACTAATTTGATTTTTGATGTTTTGATTCCTTCAAATGATCAAATAGAGCATAAGATTTTAAAAGAACAGATAGATGGAAAACTTAAAGCTATTGATCCTAGCTACTATACAATAATTCAGATTGAACATAGTTATGTATAAGAAAAGACTTAAAATTATTTTCATAATTTTAAGTCTTTATTAATTATGCTCTAAAAATTACTTCTTCTTTTTCATACATCATCTTAGCACCAATCATTGAAACTATTACATAAACAACAGACCAGCCAATCGTCATATATAGATGAGTATAATTTAATTGATTAAAGATGATTTCTTTAATAACAATAACTACATTTAAAATTGGAATATTCATCATCGCAGTAGAAACAGAACTTGGTTCCATGTACATTGTGACTACTGAAAGAAGTACGGGAATCAAAGTTACTGGAGTCAAATAAGTGTTCGCTTCTTTTAATGAACGAGCATAAGTTGATACTAAAAGCATTACTGCGGAAATAAAAACTACGTATAAAACAGCTAATAAAATAATCAACAGCATGCTTTGAATTGATAAATCGATCGTAATAGCCATAGTATCACTCATTCCAAATTTTAATGCAAGGAGTAAACCAACAGCAGATAAAATAGATGTAATAGTTCCAAATGTTGCGGTAACGATCAGTTTACCAATCAAAATCGAACTTCTGGAAATACTGGTTGAAAGTAATGGTTCTAAAGTACCACGTTCCTTTTCACCAGCACCTAAGTCTGTAGCAATCGGAACGATCCCAGAACCAGAATAGCCAATGATCATCATGGGAATCAACATTCCTAACATCATTAATGATAGGCTGTCAACATCATCATCTTTAGCATGTTCATTGTAAGTAAAGGGCTGGAGAATATTACTAGAGAGATTGTTGGTTTCTAAATATGAAGCTAAATAACTGTTTTGATAAGTGCTAAAAATGTTTTGAACGGTACTAATAGCAGTTAAAGCACGTTGTGAAGTAGTATCATAATACAGATCAACTTCAGGAGTCGTACCTTCAATTAGCGATTTATTAATATTTTTAGCTATGATATAAGCAGTAATTTTACCATCATAAGCATCATTAATAGGATCATTACTATCTAATAATTCATAAATACCAGCTTCTTTGAAAATTGCTGTAATTTCAGGATCATTTGTATCTAAAACAATTTTATATTTATTATCTTCACTAGGAGTTGCCATGTCGCTGACTGATGAAAAGATAAAAGTAAATAGTAATGGCATAATAATAATAGGAATAACAAATGTCATTAATAATGTTTTACGATCCCTTAAAATATCTTTAAACTCTTTTTTTACGATCGTCATGATATTATTCATTACTTTCACCTCCAATACATTCGATAAATAGTTCTTCAAGATTATCTTTTTGATAATCTTTTTTTAATTGATCGATTGTACCACTGGCAACGATCTTACCTTTATGGATAATAATAATGCGATCACAAAGTTTCTCTGTTTCATACATATTATGACTCGAAAAAACGATAGCTTTATTTTCTTTTTTACATTTTAAAATAAAATCATGAATAAGTTTACTGGACATAACATCAAGTCCAGTAGTTGGTTCATCGAATAGCATGACATCAGGATGATGAATAATGCTGCGTGCTAATGAAACTTTTTGCTTCATACCACGACTGTATTTACCAACAGGGCGATCTATATAATCGACCATTTCTAAATCGTGAGATATCTGATCAACGGCATTTGCAGCTTCTTCATCACTCATCCCATTTAATTTAGCAAAATAGGTCATGTTTTCTCTTCCCGTTAAACGATCATATAGGGCCACATCACCCCCGAATAGAATCCCAATTTTTTCTCTGATTTTGTTTGGATTGTCAATTATGTTGTCTTCATCAATAAACGCATTTCCGCTAGTAGGTTTAAGCATCGTGGCAATCATCCGTAAAGTTGTTGTTTTCCCAGCACCATTTTCCCCAAGCAGACCAATAATTTCTCCTTGATCAACTTCAAAAGAAACATTTTCAACAGCGTTAATTTTTTTAAATGTTTTAGTTAAATTTTCAACTTTTAACATTTTATTTCCTCCCTTTTAATAAGCAATACAATGGTTTAAATTAAAGAAAAGCTTAATATCTTTTATTGTAATAGATATATAATCCCATACGTATCATTGCTATTACAAAAATACATAAAGTAATCCCAATTAATAAATCAAAACTGTAAAGAGGAGCAACTATTGAAAGTAATGCTAGTATAATTATTTCAATCGTAAAACTAAAATTACTACCAATTTTATCAGCAATAAATAATTTTCGTTCATCATGATCATTAATATATTTATTAATTAATCTTGTTTCATTTTTGGCAATAAAATGATTAGAAATCAAATTGATGCATGGTAAAACAAGCAAAGTAAAAGATAGACCAGTTTGATAGCCGCGCACATAATCAATATGTGGTTTATTCACTAAATTTACCGTTAAGATACCTGTAAAAGATAATCCAGTTAATATCAAGGATGTAATTATTAGAGCAATCATCCAATAATTATTTTTCCTTAAATCTTTACGGGCTAAGACAATTTGATTATTCATTTTTAAGTTCCTCCTCAAAACAAAATACATCTTCAATTGTCAAATCAAAATATTTGGCAATTTTATATGCTAATAGTAAAGAAGCAGTATATTTGCCTACCTCAATTGAGGTAATTGTCTGTCGGGTTACCCCGACAGACCTTGCTAGTTCCTCTTGGGATATTTTGCGTGCTTTTCTAAGTTCAGGAATTCTAGTTTTCATTATATCACTCCATTTTGCAAAGTTCACTTTACAATTATAGTATAGTAAGCTTTGCAATATTTGTCAAGGATACTTTGCAAAAGTAAAATATCTCAATCTTTAATTGGATATTTTTGACAATTTTTAATTAACTTTTGTTCAACTATTTCTTCAATATCAAGATTTAATGAATACGCTAACTGAAAGCAATAAATCATCACATCAGCAAGTTCCTCACTAACTTGATTTATATCATAATTATTATCCCATTGAATACATTCAAGTAATTCACTAGCTTCAATAACAATACTTTTGATTAAGCTATCAGGATAATTTAATTGATCCCAATTTCTCTTTTGCACAAATTCAATAATTTTATTTTCTAATTCTTTCATTATATTCCCCATCTACTTTTTGCTTTAATTTTTCAAAATCTGTTTCTTCAAATATATATTCATATATTAGTTCTAATTGCTTTTCATTTAAGCCTTCTACCCATTTTGAATAATCTTTTTGGTAACGCTTTTTTAACATTTTTATACAGCGATTACGTTTTTCTCGTTCAACACCTTGTTCAATGCCTTGTTTGATTCCTTCTTCGATTCTTTTAGCCGTCTTTTCTTCACGTTCCATCTCTAACGATTCAGTTCTAAGCTTCGCTAACGCTAACTGATTCGCTAATGACCATATCGGCTCATTACTTCTAAACTTGTCATACATCTTTATCACCATCTCCACGATATCTTCTTCTCTTTCCTTCATTATAGCAGGATATTCATTTTTTATAAACAAATAACATAATCTTTCCAAATCATCTAATCCTGCGATTCCCTTTTCTTTGATGAGCTTATCGATATGTCTCATCTTAATAAAATAACGGTAATTAAGATTACTTTTTTCTACCTCTCCCTGGTCATCTCGAAACGCATATTCTTTGATCAGACGATCATCATCTTCATTGATAAAGATGATTTGATATACCGGTCTTAACTGATGAT
>NZ_JMLH01000016.1 GCF_000686665.1 Thomasclavelia saccharogumia DSM 17460
AATTTTTCTGCAAATACTGCCCATGTTGCTTCTGTATACAATGTTTCATCTTTTCCTTCAACCATACTTACTAATGAGCGTAAGTCTGCTTTATCTCCCTTGATGAAACTTAACATTTGAATTGCTGTTGCTAATCGATCAAATGATGCATCTACTGCTTCTTGTGTTGCTGTAGCATCTGCTAATAATGCTTCTGCTTCTGCTAATGCTGCATTGAATTCATTTGCTACTGCTGGTACTACTTGTGCTAATTCTTCTTCACTTACATTATTTGCAACTTCTACTGCAATTGATAATGCTACTTTATTTACTGTTGATACTTCTGATTTTGCTGAACTTAAGTATTCATCTAATCCGGCATGTTGTGTGAATGCTCCGATTTCTACTTCTACACCATTTTCTGCTCCGATTTTCTTGAATTGTGTTGAATCCATGATTACATTCAATACATTGCGTGTTGCTTTTTGTAAATCTCCTAATGGAAGTGTTACTCCTGTTGTTGCTGCAATTGATGCTGATGATCCACCTGGCATGATCAAGTCATTTCCGGCATGCATTGAGTTTACTGGTGTTGATTGTCCTCCACCCCAGTCTGTCATGATCAATCCGTTGAATCCCCATTCTCCTCTTGCTAAATCTGTACATAGATCATAATCATCTGCTGCTGGCATTCCATTATTTAAGTTATAAGATGTCATGATTCCCATTGGATTTGATGTTTCTACTGCAATTTCAAATCCTTTTAAATAGATTTCTCTTAATGCTCTTTCACTAATTGTATTGTTTACTGCATTACGATTATTTTCTTGGTTATTTCCAGCATAGTGTTTGATTGTTACACCGATACCTTCATGGCTTTGTACACCCATTGTTGTTGATGCTGCTGTTACTCCAGCTACTAATGGATCTTCTGAATAATATTCAAAGTTACGTCCACATAATGGATTTCTATGAATGTTCATTCCTGGAGCTAACCACATTGTTACTCCCATTTCTACCATTTCTTCTCCAATTGCAGTACCAAATTCTTCTGCAACATCTTTATCCCAGCTTTGAGCAATTAATGTTCCGATTGGGAATGCTGTACAATATTGATAATATGTTGTTCCATCTTCTTCATAACTTTGTGTAATACGGATTCCTGCTGGACCATCAGCTAATACGATATTTGGAATTGTTCTTGTTTCATAATATCTACCTGTTGTTTCACCTGCTGCTCCTTGTACTGAGTTACTTTGAGCCCCGATGATTGGTGTACTACTTCCACCCCAACCAATTCCTTCTACGATATATGACATTTCTTCAACACTTAGACTTGCTAGGAATTCTTCCATACTTACATTACCTTGGTATACATCAAGTAATGTTGGATTTTCCATCGTTTTTTCTACTACTACGATATTTTCTTCGTATGGTTCGATTAACTGACTTGGTGTTGTGTTATTTCCACTTGGTTCTTTTGTATATCGTGGATTTGCTTCTTGATCTACTGCTTCATAATCACTATCTTCAAATACATATGTTGTTACACTTTCATCATCATATTCTGATGCATTGTTTTCTGTTGTGATATCTGATGCACTTATTGTAAATCTTTCTGCACCTGCAATCTCTTCTGCCTCTCCCGCATATGTATATGGTGCTACACCATCATTTGATAAAAGATCAATTTCTTCATCCTGCACCATTTGATTGCTTAATTGTTCTGTTGTTGCTGTTGTATCCAATGTGATTACTCCAGCTACACTTGTATTTCTTGAGCTGTTTCCAACTCTTACTACATAATCTCCAGCTTCCATAATATAAGCTGCTCTGTCTTCTGAGTATGAAGACATCTCTGTTGTTTTATATGTTAATGTTAATGTTTGTGATTCTCCAGGTTTTAGCTCATCTGTTTTTTCATATGCTGCTAATTCCTGGTATGGTTTTTCTAATTCTCCATCAGGAGCTGAGAAATATACTTCAACTACTTCTTTTCCTGAATATTCTGTTCCAACATTTGTTACTCTTACATCTACTGTTACGTTTTCAGCATCTACTGTTACATCTGTTACATCTAGATTGAAATCTGTATATGATAAACCATATCCAAATTCATATGCTGGTGTTACATTAAATGTATCAAAGTAACGATATCCTACATAAATATCATCTGTATAATCTTCTTGTGTTATATTATCATCATTACTACTAAATGTTTCAGATGATGGATAGTCTTCATAATCTACTGCCCAAGTATCTGTTAATTTACCAGATGGTGTAACTTCACCATTAAGTACTTTGACAACTGCATCGCCACCGCGCATTCCTGCTTGTGACATTAAGAATAATGAGTCTAATCCTTCAATTTCATTAAAGAATTTTGTATCAATAATTCCACCAACATTCAATACAACGATAGTATTTTCAAAATTTGCTGCTACTTTTTCTAAGTTAGCTCTTTCAATTTCTGATAATTGGTAGTCTCCAGCTGTATTTGTTCTATCACTACCTTCACCAGAATTACGTGCGATTACATAAACTACAGTATTTGTTCCATTAACTTTAGCTTCTTCGATTTGGGCATCTGTGATTTCTGTTTCATCTACAAATGGAGCACCCCACATTCCGCCACTATTTCCACCGTTTTCATCATAATATGTTTCGTATTCACTTAACCAGCTTTCAGAAGTAACATTATATCCAGCATTTTTAAATCCGTCCCATACAGTTACTACAGAACGCTGATTGACATCACCAGAACCTGTACCACCTTTTACAGTTTCAACAGCTCCTTTACCAAATAATGCCACATTTCCACTTTTAGCCATTGGAAGTACATTATTTTCATTTTCTAATAAGACCATCCCTTGAGTTGCAAGGTTCATTGAAAGTTCAGCATTTTTTTCTTCACGTGCAGAAACACTGCCATCGATACTTTTTGCAAATGCTGGTACTGCACTAGTCACAGCAAGCGCCATCGACATTGAAGTAGCCAATATTCGTTTACTAGTTTTCTTCATATATTTTCTCTCTCCTCTTCTTCAATAAGACATAAATAGTTATAACTGTCTTTTATAATGAACGCGCGCTTTTTCACAAAAAAAGACATCAGCAATACTAATTATAAAAACAAGTTTTTATAATTTTTTGTATAGCTAATGCCTGCCTAACCAGTTACACACTACATATATCTTTTACACTATTAACTATACGCCAGAAAGCGCTTTCTGTCAATTAGTAAATGCTAATTTTTAAGATTTTTTATTTTTTTATCCATAATTTTTACAAGATATTACTGATTTATAATTTAAACCATCATGTTATTCTTTAAAATATTACAAATTTTAATATAAAAAGCTATCTTCATGTTATAAATACTTATAACTGAATGATAGCTTTTTATTTATTGTGAGAGAAAACTTTTCAATTATTAATTAGATTCTTTTCTTTTTTTATTTGCAACTAGTATAGCTGAAGCAAGAGCTAATCCAGCAACTGGATATACAAAGTTTACAGTATCTCCTGTCTTAATTGCACTTTCTTTTCCACCATCAACACTTGTTGAAACATTTGGTTTAATTACTTCAGCAGGTAAAGATGATTTTACTTCTAATCCTGCTATAGCTGTTTCCATTGCTGCTTGCGCGTTAGCAACTTCTGCTTCTGTTGCTTCTGGATTATCTAACACTGCCTGTACATTATTTAATGTTTCTTGCAATACATTCCATGATTCAGCTGTATAACTAGCAGCATTCAAACCTTGGGCTTTATTAATTAGGTCATTTAATAAGTCTTTATTTGGTTTTAATCTTAAGTCTAAGAAAGCTTTTACTAATTCTGTATATACTTCATCGACTTCATCCTGCATTGCATTTTCATCTGCTAATACATCATTTGCTTTTTCTAATACTGGCAACATTGCATTCCATGTTGATTCGAAATATTTACTTTCATCTAATCCATTGATTTGATCTACTTGTTTTTGTAATGCTGTTTTATCACCTTGATAGAATTCTAACATCTGCATTGCATTTGCTAGTCGATCAAAGGCGTTATTTACTTCAACTTGTGTAGCTTTTTCATTACTGTATACTGCTTTAGCATTTTCTAATGCTTCATTGAATTCAGTTACTACAGCTGGTACAACATTTTCTAAATCGGCAGTTTCTGCCATATCAATAGCTATAGCCAATGCTGTCTTATTAGCTTTATCAATTAAAACAACTTCTACTTCAACAACGTCATCTGGCATTACAAATGTACCAGTATAACCATTATCTGTCGCACTTACAGTAATTGAAGTTCCATTTACTTTAACATCTGTTAATACTTTTTTACTACTAATATCTGAAATATTGATAGTTACAACTTTTCCTGCTTTTGATGAATCAATTACATTACCTTCACTATCAGTAAATTCGACTTTTGCATTGTCACCTAAATTATCGCTTAAACTGATATCATAATCTTTATCTTCACCGAAAATTACTACAATATCATGTGCTTTATCAACATTTTCTAAAACGATTGTATTTGTTCCAGGAACAAAGTCAGCAACTGGTTCACCATCTACTGTCACAGCTACAGTTTTATAACCATCATTTGGTGCTACTTCTAATGTAAAGTTTTCACCATACTCAACATCAAAGTCACTTGTTACTAGAGAACCTTCTCCTTCAACTGTAACATTTTGAGTCAAGATCTTACTGAAATCAAAGTAATCAACATTAGCAACATATGCTTTGTTTGCATCAACAGAATCATTTCCTACAAATGTAAAGTATACATCATGTAATCCTACAAATTGTTCTTGTACATCTTCTGGAATATCTACTGTTGTTGTTACATAATTACTCCATCCGCCAGTATGAGTAGTATCTACTGTAAATAGAGCATCACCATCTCTAGAATCTAAGCGAACTTCGATTTCACCTTTTTGACATCCATCACTATTTTGAACAGAATATCTTACTTCTAACTGATTTGGTGCAACTGTAAAGTCTACATCTCTATATCCAACCCATGTATCCTTTTTAACGCCACCAATGTTAGGTCCATCATTTACAATACTGCTATGACTTGTATCATATGTTTCAGCTTCAATTTTTGCTAAACCATCTCTAATATTTGAAATACGATTTAAAATATTTTGTAAAGCTGTATATTGAGCTACGATTTCATCTTGAGTAGCATCAGGGTCATCAACTACCGCTTGTGCTGCTGCAATACCATCATTTATCAATTGTTTAACAGCTTCACCTAAATTTGTTTGATCTACTGCTTTAGCAGATTCAATTACTTTGCTTAATAAATCTTTATCAATAGATGAGTAATCATTAGTATAACCAATTAATTCAACTTCTGATAATGTAGTTCCACCTTTTAGTGATAATTTATAATATTGGTATCCATTTGTACCATCACTACTAAATGGACGAGTATATCTACCCCATTCAAATTCTACATTTTCTCTACTTGAAAGTTCAGACCAAGTTTCTCCATCATTTGAACCATATAATACAAATGAATCTGGAGCTTCAGCTTGTTGATCTTTTGTAGATGTTAAAGTTAACATATTAACTTTAACTGGTCTAATAAAGCTATAATATAAGTCAGTATCTTCAGTAAATGTTGCTGCATTATTTGAATTATTATCGAATAAATTAGTAATATCTGTGATATCATTTCCAGCAACAGTGTCTTTATTCACATTTGTGCTAAATTCTTCTTGAACATTTATATTTGCAACTGTTAAATCTTCTTGTGGATTAGGAATATCAGTTCCAGTAGTAAGTGAAGTTCCTTCTCCTTCGATTCCCCATTCTTTATTAGGTGTAGATCCCATATTAAATACGATTTCTCCACCATCAGTTAATGTTTTTGAAGAAATAAAACTTGAGTTATAAGCTTCACCATTAACAGTCATTGATTGAATATATACATTATCATCACTGTTATTATTTGCTTTAATCGTTAATGTTTTACCACTTTCTAAATGAATCGTTGCTTCTTCATATAATGGAGAACCAATTGCAAATTCACCACTACCCATATTTACTGGGAAGAATCCTAATGATGATAATACTTGCCATCCACTCATTTCACCATTATCTTCATCACCTATATAACCTTGTCCAAAATCTGCACCAACATAACATCTATGTAATACATCTCGAACTAATGCTTGTGTTTTCCATGGCTGTTTAGCGTAATTATACATATAGATAATTCCGTGTGATGGTTGATTACTATGACCATATTGTCCTAGTTTAACTTCACGTGCTTCTCTTTGTTCATGAATACCACCAACTCCATCAACAGCATTATATCCATTGTAAGTTCCTTTTGTTGTAAAGATAGTATCCATTCTTTCCCCTAGGGCTTCAGGTCCACCGTATAAGTTAGCTAAACCATTTCCATCTTGTGGTACTGTAACAGTCATGTTATATGCATCTGTTTCAGTGTAGTCTCCACCCCAGAATACTGGATCAAAACTATCTCCACTTGTCCATTCACCACTAGCGTTTTTACCTTTAAACCATTTTTCAGTAGGATCATCTGATGATCCATCAAATAATTTTACATAATTTAATGCTCTATTACGATAATAATCTGCTTCATCTTGATAAGTTTGAGCAGCTTCGTTGTCTCCTGCTTCTAATGCTTCATCAGCAAGTCTTTGAGCCATTTGTGAAATTCCATAGTCATTGATATATCCTTCCATTGACCATGAGAATCCTTCACCAGTTGAATTAGTTGTATATCCTCTAAAGATAGAAGTTGTTAATTCAGCTCTACCACCTAAAGTAAGATTTTCAACATTAGCAACAGCTGCATTCTTTAATGAAGCTTTATAAGCATCTTCTAATTCGAAGTCTGCACCTTTAGCAGCTGCATCACCGAAAATAACATCTGAACTAGTTCCTACCATTGAGTTAGTTCCACCTGGAGCAACCCATCTAGGAACCCAGCCACCGTCATTGTAATGTTCAACTAAACCATTTAACATTTCTTCATATTTAGAAGGTGTTAATAATTGGTATCCAGCCCATGTTGTATGATATGTATCCCAGAAACCATTATTATAATATAATTCACCCTCTTTTACTTCATCACTTACCGTACTCTTATATTCCCATACTGGATCTTCATTAGTTCCGGTATTTTCAGATAATAAGTTTGGATAAGCAAACATACGATATAAATTTGAATAAAGAGTTACTTTTTGTTCATGAGTAGCACCTTTAACAGTGATAACATCTAATTTATCGTTCCATTCTTCACGTGCTTCATTATAGACATCATCATAATCTTTTCCGTCCATTTCTAATTCTAAATTCTTTTTAGCTTGTTCATAACTGATGAAAGATGTTGCAACTCTCATTTCTACAGTTTCAGCATCACCAAAGTTTAGAATTGCGGAATTTTGATTACTATTTCCATAGCGTTCAGTTGTCCACTCAGTATCAAATTCACCATATACATACATAGTTTTCATACCATTACTATTTGGATTTGATTGAGCAGTGAATGATTTTTTATCATCATTTAAAGTGACTTTTTTATCACTTCCCCGAACAGTATCTAAAATTACATTATGATAAGTTGCATCTTCAGTAAATGTAAATTTAGTAGCAGAACCATGTACAGTTGGTGATAATTCTAGTTTAGAGCCTTGTGCATTTCCTTCAGTAAATTCTACTGCATAATAATGTGCTTTTGCAGTTTCGTTTTCGTGTGAGAAAACAGCTGCTCTTTCACTAGCACCAATTGATTCTGTTCCATTAGGATCAATACTTGTATTAACCATATATTCCCAGTTTCCACGATCTCCAACCCAATAACTTGGTTCATGGCTTACTGTGATATGTTTCAATGTTCCTGTTGTTCCATTTTGTTGATATGTATACAACTTGTTATCACCACTATTTGTTACTGGTGCCCAGAAGTTAAAGCCATGAGGCATTGTTACAAGAGGTGCTGTTAATCCACGAGAGAAATTAGCTGTATCATTCGTTCCGCGTAAAATATTTACATATTCAGCTAAATTATCATCATCATAATCTTCTAAAGCTTCTTCAAAAATCTTGATATCATCTAAATAATTTTTAAAATCAACATCTTCATCAGCTTTATTGTCTTTGTTATCATAAGCAACTAAAACCTCAGTAATTACTTTCCCTCTTAAACTTGGATATTCTCCTAAGCGAGCAGTAATTTTATTCCATTGATTAGTTAATAATGTACGTGAATCTCCTTGTCCTTGTGGTGTTAATAAATTTCCATTAGTATCATCAATACCTACATCACTTAAATATGTTCCATCAGCAAATTTTAAATCTACTGCCATATTCATTTGAGTCCAGTTATAATCATATTCACTATCAACTAAACCTGGGAAAATTAAATAACTTAAAGCAGTATTTTCATCGATTGTAATATTCAAATCCTTATATAAAACATTCCATGAATGTGCCGCCTCTGTTCCTAAATGTGTTCCTGAAATTTCAAGAGCATATTCATCGTCCCAACCTGCATTAGCTTTTTGATTCCATGCTTCAGTAGGTCCTGTTGAAATTTTAGTAACCATTGTTGGTTCTTGAACTTCTTCTTTTTCTTGTCCAGTTCCTAATAATAAATCAGCAAATTGTGTCATTTGACCGTTACCTTTATTTGCAGTTATCTCAATTTTATAATATTGATAAGCTGCAGGATCAGAAATCATCATTTCTTTTGTTTCGTAACGTTTTTCAAATGTTTGATCACTTTGTTGATCTATTACTGTCCATGTTTCACCATCAGTTGAACCATAGAAAGTCCATGTCTTAGGATCACGATCTGGAGCATCGTTAGCAGATACTAAAGCATAGCGATCTAATGTTTTTGCTTCATCAAAAGCAAATTCAACATGTACTGGATTTTCAGTACTTGGAACATTATCGTTAGTTAAAAACTTAGTTCCGCTGTCACTATCAAATAACTTGATTTTTCTTTCAGCATCATTAAAATCATTACTTCCAGTAACAGTACTAAGTACGACTGAAGTTGTAATATCACCTTTAATCTTTTCAGCTGGTACAAAACCTTTGATATTTTCACTACCCTTTGTTTCATCAACCGTACTTTCTAAAAATCCTGGTTCATCATTAAATGAAGTGTGCCAAAGAATCTCATCTTGTGTTAATTGATTTCTCTTTTCTACTGCTAATACATTAATTGGACATGCACTAATAACAGTTGAAACAGTAATCAATCCACTTGCAAGACACGAAAAAATTTGTTTCTTCTTTCCTTTCATATTTTCCTCCTTCTCTTATAACTCTTTACATATTAACTTTAACACAATAATTATGTAGATAAAAGTTGTAATATTTGTAACTTTTTTTACAAAAATTAATAGGCAACGCTTATCAACTAAATGTTTTTTTTATTTTTACCATTAATGGCTCTGCTTTTTTTATGATATCAGAAACACCCATCTGGACAACTTTTTTGCCTTTAAAACGTTCTATCCCTTTAATTGCAACATCATTAACCAAAACCACGCAAACTGCTTCTTGAATATCTTTAGCAGTTAACTTGTTTTCTACCCCTGCTCCTCCCTGCGTCTCTATCTTTACTTCGATTCCTAATTTTTTCCCTGCCATTACTAATACCTCGGCTGCCATATAAGTATGTGCTACACCAGAAGGACATGCAGTTACACCTACAACTTTCATTTTATACCTCCAATTTTATAACTCTGTAAATTCAATATCTAAATCATCTTCTACTTGAGTTTCTTTATCATAATCTGTTATATCTTTATTATCCTTCTTTAAAAAATTTACCATCAATGCTGTTATTAAAGATCCAACTACTATACCCAAAATATATCCTAAGCGTCCTTCGACAACAGGTAACACTATTAATCCTCCCCACGGTGCATGATTCAGTACTCCCATCAAAAAAGGAATTATATTCCCGATGGCTGCCCCAACTACAATCGAAGGAATTACTCGTAATGGATCATTAGCAGCAAAGGGAATTGCTCCTTCTGTAATCCCTACAGTACCCATAATAATAGCTGCCTTCCCAGCTTCTTTTTCTTCAGTATTATATTTTTTCGGTGCCAATAATGTTGCAATTCCCATTCCGATTGGTGGTGTACAAATAGCTACACCAACACCTCCCATTAAATATGGTAAAGTATCTACCTGTGTTTGTGCAAACAGCGTTGCTACTTTATTGACTGGTCCACCCATATCAAATGCTGTCATAGCTCCTAATATAGCTGCTAATGGGATTTTCCCTGCACGATTCAATGAATTTAACCAATTAGTTAAGCTATCCATAAGCAATGAAATAGGAACACCAATTACCCAAACAATAATTCCTCCAGTAATCAAAGTTCCAAATAATGGGTATAAAAAAATCGATCCCAATGATTTTAAAGAAATTGGCAATTTTATTTTCTTTAATGCCTTTACTACATATCCAGCAATAAATCCCGCTACTATTCCGCCTAAAAAACCTGCCCCAATTTGATCAGCAAGATATGCACCTATCATTCCTGGTGCCAATCCTGGTCTATCGGCAATCGAATATGCAATATATCCACCTAATACTGATACAAACAATTCTAATCCCGCATTCCCAATTTTGGCTAGATCTCCTAGCCATCCTGTCCCTGGTGTTGCTGCTCCTTCAGGATTTAACATAACTGCCAAAGAAAACAAAACACCTCCTGCAACAATAAACGGTATCATATGTGATGTACCGGTTAATAAATGTTTTTTGATTGTTGAAACTTTTTCTTTGAATTGCATTATTATACCTCCAACCCTTCACATAACAATTTGTAAACCTCATCTTTATCGCTGATTGTCAATCGATTTCTGAAGTCATCATGCATTAGTTTACGTGCTAGTTTTGATAATATTTGCATATGTAAATTCTCAGTATTATCTTTGGGAACCGCAATTAATATAACAATATTTGCAACTTCCTTAGTTTTTTCATTCCAAACAATCTCATTATTTAATCTACCAAAACAAACTGCCGGCTCAATTACATTATTTGTTCTTCCATGTGGCAAACCAATCTTATACCCAATCGCTGTTGGAGCAATTTTCTCTCGATTTAATACATCTTGATAAAAATCATCTACCCCTGTAATTTTTTTTTGACTCTTCAATCTTTTTACCAATGTTAAAATTGCTTCATTTTTATCACATGTTTCAATATCAAAAACTATGCATTCTTTTTGAATAATTGAACTCACTTTTATATCACCTTCCTTTCACAGTTCAATAATATCTGATATGCTTCATACAAATCATCACATTCAGTTAATTGGGCTATAACATCAGTATTTGTAATCATTCTTACCCACGTTATTATAGCAGGTATGTGTTCTTTTTTATCTTTACTTGCTAAAACAAATACTAATTTAATTGTCTTATCTTTGAATTTTATTGGCTGTTTATTTATCAACAGACTCATTGTACTTTGTTTGATTGCTTCGTTACTCTCACCGTGTAATAAAGCAAAGCTTTCATCTGTTACAGAATAGAAACCAAGATCTTCAATTCCTGCAAATATCTCATCAACATAATTTTTGTTGATAAGCCCTTTTTGTAACAAAATATCAGTACTAACATTGACAGATTCTTGCCAACTCATTTTTTCATCTACCATTCGCATATTTTCATACATTAATAAATCACTTAGTTTATTTATTTTTTTTATGGTCTTTTTTTCTAATTGATTTCCTAACTCTTTTTGAATAACATCAAGAACTCTTAAACGCTGATCATCTGTTAAAAAGTCTAGGTGCTGATTAATTGAATAATAATGAGCAAGAGTTGTTTTTCTTGGTATTCCTTTATTCCTCATATTAATAAAATCTTGTTGGGTTAAAATAGGATTAACACAAATCAACTCAATATCAACTGGTAATTTGACTGGAGAAGTAGAAACGACATAATCAATATCATTCCATTTTTGATAACTATTTATTCTATATGTAGGTATAATATCTACTATTGTTACTTGAAACTCATTCATTAATGTTTCTTTTAACATCGTCGATGTTCCATAACCAAATCCACACACTAATAAAATATGTTTATACTCATTATCTTTTATTCTTTTCATACTAGCAATAAAATGAATTGCTAGATAAGTAATTTCTGTATCATTATTAATTTGATCAAGTAATTCAATTTCCTTAGTTACTGATAAAACTATTTCAAATACCTTGATATCACTATTTGATAGAATAGAAGTGATATTGTCATTCAGCTTTATTCCTTGTTTTAATCTAGTAATCAAAGCAGACATATGATTCATTAATCCTTCAAAAAGAATTTCATCTTTTTCAAATGGCAAATCAATTTTTTCTGACATAAGTAAAATAAATTGTTTGGTTATTGTTTCCACCTGGATGACATCCATAGATTGTTCATATTTACCATATTTGTTAGTATAATTTAGTAGTTGTACTAGACTTTGCTGTTCTTTTAATGTCAATTTTTTTTGTATAATATTTTCTAACTCATTTATTGATGCATCAAAAATCGTTAATTCAACGGGATTTATATTTGTTTTTTCTAAAGGATATGTTTTATTATTTATGATATGAAACAATAAGATTAGAACATTAGCTACATACCATTTATATAGTTGATCTGTTAATAAAAATTGCATACTATCTAACAGCTCATCTATCCATTTCACAACATCTTTCAAACTAATAAAATTAAAAGATTTATTAATAATTTCTAGGATTTTCGCTTCAAATGCATTAATTAATACTTTATTCCCTGCAACTAAATCTACATATTTTTCAAACTCTTCAATCATTAAATTAGTAATATTAATTTCATTCCCAATCAATTTAAAGTATTGATTATATTGAATATTAATATGTTTTTTCAATAATTGAGTTTCTAGTAAGTCTAAATCATTTTTTAATGTTGATCTAGAAACCTGAAGTTCTGAAGAAAGTTTATTTAATTTAACTTGTTGAGGATCTAAAAGTAAGAGTAACAAGATCAATGATATTCGATTATCTTGAGTATAAATAAATTCATCACCCTGTTCAAAATCGTTTAATGATAATGTGTCTGGAAATAACAGCCGTCCTTTGGGTAATTTTTGAATCATTGGTAATTTTTGCATTTCTAAAAAATCATTTATTTTTTCAATATCATATCGAATTAATCTTTCTTTGATATCTAATACTTTAGAAACATCTTTAAAAGTCGTATCTTTTTCGTTGTAAAGATAATGTATAATTCTCAGCATTCTCCCATTTATCATTTTTATTCCTCCCTGCACCGCCTCCCTTAATTATTATCATAACGAGAAAGGCTTTTAATTTGTAGATAGAAGTTTTGTAAGAATATTTTCCAACATTTAACACATTAAACAATTTACTTAAATTTTTAATTTATTTTTCGTATTTTATTATAGAATTATTAGCAATATCTTTCTAGAATAAATTATCAAACAAAATAAAAATATCCAGTATCTGGATATTTAATCAATTGATTCAATATAATTGGCAATTTGCTGTCCAGCAATAGCCCCATCATTGGTCGCTGTAACAACCTGCCGCAATATTTTTTTTCTAACATCTCCAGCTGCATAAAGACCCATTATTTTAGTTTGCATTGTTTCGTCAGTAATAATATAGCCATTATTATCTGTAATTCCTAAATCGCTTATAAATTCAGTAACTGGATCTAATCCAACAAATGGAAAAACTGCTTTTACTGCCAATTCACTAAGTTCACCTGTCTTACTATCTTCTAATACCAATTTGTCAACTTTATTATCTTTAGCAATTAAATGATGCGGTTTCTTTAAAAAATGGATTTCAACTTTATCATTGCTAAAAATATGATTTTGAATAATCTTATCTGCGCGAAAAACATCACGACGAACAATCAAATGAACTCTATTGGCAAACTTTGTTAGATAGATAGCTTCTTCTAAGGCTGAATTACCGCCTCCAATAACCGCTACATCATCACCTTTGAAAAAGGGTCCATCACAAACAGCACAATAAGAAACACCATGTCCTGTCAATTCGTTTTCTAAAGGTATTCCCATTTTTCTTTCCTTCGTCCCTGTTGCAATTAGAACAGTTTTAGATTGATATGTTTTATCAGTTGTAATAACTTCTTTATAATTTTGATGATCAACGATTTTTACTACTTCACCATATTCTTGTCTTCCTCCAAAAGACAAGGCGTGTTCATACATTTCATAAGCTAATTCAGGTCCTGTTTTCTTTTTTTGACCAGGCCAATTTTCAATTTCAGCACTAACATTCAATTTTCCTCCAGGAGCTCCAGCATCTAACACCAAAACTTCTAAACCAGCTCGTGAAGCATATAAACAAGCACTTAATCCTGCCGGACCAGCTCCAACAATTATTAAATCAATCATTTTAACACACTCCTTCTATAATAAAATAATTATTTTAATCCAAATTTATGATACCCTCAAATATACATATATTAATCATTGGATATTATTTATTGAAATTTTTTATAGTATAACACAACTTTTATAATAGTTATATTATTATGCTTTATTATAAATAAATAGACTCTGGATTCAGAGTCTATTTATGTTTTTTTCTAGTAAAGAGTGCTTTGATTCCACGTTTAATAACTTGAAAAAAGCTTAATGAACGAACTAAATTTTCTGAGGCAATATATTTATTGACCGCTCGTAATAATGCTTTATTATCACGAGATGAAAATATAAAATTACCATTACTTTTCGTAGCAACTGCAAATCGAGGAATCCATTTACCTTTAAACATAACTGAAGCCATCACATAATTAACTTCTTCCCATGGAATTTGGATATAATCTCTAACATTTTTTTCGTTGTAAAATTCAAATGCCTTATCTCCTATCATAATTTTACCATAATTTGCAAGTCCTAAATATGAAGTTGCTTTAATCGTAAAATCTACCTTGGTATTTAAAGATTGTACCATTTTTTTTCTCCTCTACAGTTTATTTTTATCAAGCTATTTTATATATTACATTATTCCACCAAGACGAGCAAGAATACCTACAACAAATAATGCGATGATAATAACGATTGGTGAAACTTTTTTCTTTAATAACCAGCAGCATAATAGAGTTAATAATAAAGCTGCTAATCCAGGAATAAGCTGATCTAAGTTTTGTTGTAATGTTGTAACTTTTTCAACATTTAAACCTGTAGCTCCTAAAGAACTATATTGTTCTAATGCTGATTTAATACCTTCAGCTGTTCCTTCTATTTGACTCCAATCAATGTAAGCACCTTCAGATTGTGTTACAGTAGAAACGATTGGTGTAAATGAAATACTTACCCAACGTTCAACTAATGCACCGATAATAAACATACCAAGAATTGATGCACCCTGAGTAACTTTTCCAATTAAACCACCTGATAAATCTTGTGCAATTGAAGTACCAACTTTGTATCCAAATTCTTGTGTATACCATAAGAAAGCGATACGAATAATATTCCATGCAAAGAAGAATAATAATGGTCCAATAATATTTCCACTTAATGCAAGAGAAGCACCTAAAGCTCCTAAAATTGGACGAAGAGTGAACCAGAATACTGGATCCCCAACCCCTGCAAGAGGTCCCATCATACCAACTTTAACCCCTTGAATAGCTTGGTCATTGATTTCAATACCATTAGCACGTTCTTCTTCTAGTGCTAATGTAACCCCCATAACTGGAGCTGATACATATGGATGTGTATTGTAGAATTCCATGTGTCTCTTTAATGCTGCAATACGATCATCTTTATTTGGATATAATTTTTTGATAGCTGGAATAATTGAATAACACCAACCACCATTTTGCATACGTTCATAGTTCCAAGAACCTTGAAGGAACTGATGACGCCAAGCAACTGACATACGATCTTTTTTTGATAATTTAATTTTTTCTGCCATTGTTTCTTTCCTCCTTCAAGATTTTAATAATCATTTAAAATATCACCTAATGGATCACCGGTACCAGTTCCGCCTCCGTTAGATCCACCATTTTCTTTTAATCCTAAATAAATAAGTGCTAAAGCAACACCAATTGCTCCTAATGCAATTAATGTTAATTCATTAATTGCTGCTAATACGAAACCTAAAGCGAAGAATGGCCAAGTTTCTTTAGTAGACATCATGTTGATTACCATTGCATAACCTACAGCAGCAACCATTCCTCCACCAACAGTCATACCACCTGATAACCATTCTGGCATTTGATTTAAAGCATTAGTTACAGTTTCAGCTGGAACTACACATAATAATGCAGCAGGAATAGCAATACGAATACCTTGTAATAAAATTGCTAAAATTTGCCACATATCGATTGCACGCATATCTCCTCTTTCAGCAGCAGCATCCATAAAGTGAACCATAGGAATTGCAATAGTACGACATACCATTGTTAAGAATAAACCAGCTACTGATAGTGGAATAGCAACTGCAATTGCAGTAGAAATAGCAGTTTGTACATTAGTATCTCCACCTTGTAAACCTAATACCATGATAATAGCTGATGCTACAGAAGCTAATGCAGCATCTGGTGCAACTGCGGCACCAACGTTAGCCCATCCTAGAGCTATCATTTGAAGTGATCCACCTAACATAACCCCTTCAGTTAAGTGTCCACTTACTAAACCAATTAAAGTACACGCCACTATTGGTTGATGGAATTGGAACTCATCCAATACTCCTTCCATACCAGCCAATAGGGCAATTATAATAATTAAAATTATTGTAATAATATTCATTATAAACCCTCCTGTTATTCAATTTTTAAGTATTTGCTAATTCAGCTTTTGCTTTTTTAAGAAGTGTGTCAATATTTTCATTTGAATCAGTTGGTACTTTACGTACATTGAAAGTGACTCCTTTAGCTTTGATCTTCTCAATTGTTTTTACATCATCTTTACCCATTGCAATTGCTTTATTAACAACAACTTTTCCGATTGAGTGAGCCATAGAACCAATATTTAATTCTTTGATCTCTACTCCTCCTTCAATTGCACGTAATGCATCTTGAGGTGTTTCAAATAATAACATTGCTTTCGTATTTCCAAAACGCGGATCTTTAGCAACCTTAATCATTTTGTCAACAGGTACAACATGAGCTTTAACTCCTGGTGGCGCTGCTTGTTCGATCATCTTCTTACGTAAATCATCATGCGCTACAGAATCTGATACGACGATAATACGATTTGGCTGTGTCATTTTTGTCCAAGTTGTAGCAACTTGTCCATGTAATAAACGAGTATCAATACGTGCCAAAACATATTTAATTTTTCCATCACCAATTACAGTTCCTTCTGGAATAGCACCTTGTGCTTGTCCACTTGCTGCAGGCGCAGCTTTTGGTTTTTCAGGTTCTAATGATTCTGGACGAGTTTTAACTCCTTCTCTAGCTACACTTGTAATATGCGTAGCAATTTCATGAGCAGTTTCCATAGATAAGCGTGAAGCATATGTCTCAATCAACATTGGTAAATTTAAACCTGTTACGATTGCCCATTTGTCTTCATGTCCATCAATCAAACCATTAGCTTGATTAAATGGTGTTCCACCCCATAAGTCAACCAAGAATAATACTTCATCTTGATTATCAAAAGTGGCAATTGCTTTTTCCATTTTTGCTCTAAGGTCATTTGGTCCTTCACTTGGTTGTAGCGTTACAGCTTTGACATTCGCTTGTTCACCGAAAATCATAGATCCTGATTGCATAATTCCAGTAGCGAAGTCCCCATGACTAGCAAGAATAATTCCTACCATTATATTTTTCCTCCCTTTCTTTTAAATACTTAGTAATGTAAAAAAAGCAGACAAAAACTATTCTAGAGAGATTGTTATTTTTATTATTTATATAAAACGTCAAAAAACCTCCCTTAAAAAATAGTTAATGCCTGCTTAACAGTTACACACTATAAAGTATTCAATTTATGTAATAATAATATCATTTATAATTACACTCTGTCAAGAATTGATTTCCATCATTAATAAAAACATGCTGTTAAACTTAAATTTTATCACTAATAATTTTATTTTTAGCAGATAAATTATTCATATTCTATCATAAACATCTAAATATTAATAAATACCTGATAATATTCTTTCTAAATGTAACGCTAAATACCCAACTTCTGTATCTGGTAATTCTTTTTTTAGCACTTTGGATAAAGCATCACACATATTACAAGCTTGTTCATACGCAAAAGGAAATTTATCTTTGGTAAATTCACTTATATCCATTTGAAGTTTTTCATCAGAATTAACTCTTAAAATCAAAAATTTAATATGATTCATTAATCGTACATATGATATTGACTGAACATCTATTACAATATTCAAATCTTTTTGTAATTTGACAATTCCTTCATGGATAACTCGCATTGCTTCCATTGATTCGGCCACTTGATTAGACGAAACTGCTGAATGAATATGCAAAGTTATAAATCCCACTTCATCATCATTAATTACTTTAGATGTATACTTTTTAATTACCTCTTTGCCTTCTAATGCCACTTCATATTCATCTGGAAATAACAATCTTATATCGTTAATAAATGGATTTGATGGCATAATATTTTCTTCCATTCTTTTTATTGCAAAATAAATATGATCTGCTAAAGGTAATAAAATATCGTTATTAACTTTCTCAAACTTTTGAACTGCAAGCTTTATTATTTCAGAGGCTACTTCTAGAAAAATCGGATCAATATATTCCATTATCTCGTCAGATTTTTTCTTGGCATTAAATCCTTTTTGCATAAGATACTTCTTTGCGTTTCTGGGTATCTCAAAATGCTCATTTACTTTTTTTGCAAAACCAATACCTTTATACATTATAATAGCCTCTTCACTTCCATTAGTAGCTAAAATAGTATTATTATTCAATACCTTTATGACCTTATACATATTTCTCTTCCCTCTCTTAATTAATAACTTATCTTTAAAATAGTAACCCCTCTTTTTATTTCACCATATTTTTTTTCAATATTATAATTACCTTCCATTTTTGTAATTACCAACAAGATATTTTCGTTCGTTGAATTTGACTTAATATATTCTAAATCTGCATTCCATAACAAATCCCCCTTTTTTACTCTTTGATTTAATTTAACAAGAACTTCAAATCCAACACCATTTAATTTTACTGTATCTGTTCCAAAATGTAAAAGTAATTCACATCCATTATCTAATCTTAATCCAATAGCATGTTTGGTTGGGTATACCATTGTTACAACACCATCACAAGGAGCAACGATCAAGCCATGAGAAGGTTTGATCATTACACCATCACCTAAAAGTTTATGTGAAAAAATTTGATCACAAGAGTCTTCTATCGGCAAAACCTCACCATCTACAATATTGCCCAATTCTATACATGACTGATTATACACTATTTCTTGTTGATAATCATCTAATTCAACTGGTACATTTAATAAATACTCGTCTAATTTACTCTTTATTGATGAGGCTTTAGGTCCATATATTATCTGGATTCCCTTACCTTGTACAACTATCGCTGCAGCACCTGATTGTTTCAACAAACCCTCATTCAATTTTTCACTATCTACGATCGTAGCTCGTAATCTAGTAATACAACAATCTATCTCTGCAAAATTATCTCTTCCTCCTAACCCCCTAACAATAAGTTGTGATTGTTTATCAATTTCAACATTATTTATAGGTTTATTATCACCAATTTTATATTTCTTAAAAATAGATAATTTATCATTGTCATCTCTACCAGGGGTTTTTAAATCATATTTCTTGATCAAATATTTAAAACTAAAATAATATAATAAAAAATATATAATTCCAATTGGAATTATTAACATCCAATTTGTTTTGCTATTTCCCTGGAGGACACCAAAAGTAATAAAATCAATTAATCCTCCGGAAAAAGTTAGACCAATCGCAATATCAAACATATGTGCTATCATATAAGCACTTCCTGCTAAAAGCACCTGAACTCCAAAAAGTAGAGGAGCTGCAAATAAGAATGAAAATTCTATCGGTTCGGTGATTCCAGTTAAAACACTAGTCAAAGTGGCTGATAATAATAAACTTCCTATCGCTTTTTTAGATTCCGGCTTTGCACAATGATACATCGCCAATGCAGCTCCTGGTAAACCAAATATCATAAATATAAATTCACCAGTAAAATATTTAGTTGCTTCACTGCTAAAATGAACAGTATTAGGATCCGCTAACTGCGCAAAGAAAATATTTTGACCACCATGTACTAAAACCCCATCAACTACCATCGATCCACCTATAGCCGTTTGCCAAAATGGTAGATAAAAAACATGATGTAACCCAAAAGGAACTAAAAGTCGTTTAATAACACCGTATATAAAAGTCCCGAAGTATCCAGATGTAGAAACAAACTTTCCTAAAACGTATATAGAGCTTTGAATAAATGGCCATAGATAAAACATAAGGATCCCAACGAACAAAAAAACTATTGTTGAAATGATGGGAATAAATCGTTCACCTTCAAAAAAAGACAGTACACTAGGAAATTCTATATCATAGAACCTATTATGTAAAAAGCTAACTCCTAACCCAACAATAATTCCGCCAAAAACACCCATTTCTAGTGAAAGCATACCGCAAACTGACGTTATTGTCCCATCTAAAACAGTGGAATCAATGATTTGATTATCAAGAATGATTTCGTTTAATGTCAACATCCCATTTATTGTCGTATGCATTACAAAAAAAGCAATAATTGCAGAAAGAACCGCTACCTCTTTAGCTTTCTTTGCCATTCCTAAAGCAACTGCCGCTGCAAATATTAATGGTAAATTATTAAAAATACCACTACCAACTTTAGTTAAAATTATTAAAAAATTATTCAAAAAAGTTCCTTTTCCTAAAATTGCTTCTAAATGTAATGAAGCAATTGTCGTCTCATTAGTTAATGAACTTCCTATTCCTGAAAATAATCCGGCAATTGGTAATACTGCAATTGGAAGCATAAAACTACGACCTATTCTTTGCAAAATACTAAATATTCTCGTTTTCATACTATCCCCCATTCTAGATATTATTGCTTAAAAAACATCTTCACAAAGCCATTATAACTATAATAATCACCATATCCTCTTAATGTCAACCAATTAAAGCCAAATTTTTTAACTTATTTTTATAACTTAAAATAAAAATTGATAGAAAATCATAGTTGATCAGCCATGATCCTATCAATTATATTTTGTCATGCTTTTATTGCTGGTTTTCCATTTCTTTTACAATATACATAACCTGCAAGACCAACTAATACAAAAACAATAGAGACTAATTGAGCTGTTTTTAATCCCATAAAGTACAAACTATCTGTTCTTAATCCTTCGATAAAGAATCTAAAGAATCCATACCAAATAAAGTAACTAAAAAACTGTTCTCCTTGTTTAGTCTGAATTTTTCGTATCAAAAAATAAATAACAAAAAAACCAATTATATTTGCGATAGATTCATATAAAAAAGTTGGATGATAATACTGCCCGTTGATATACATACCATTGATAATAAACTCCGGAAGATGTAACGATTTTAAAAAATCTAAACTTACAGCACTACCAAATGCTTCCTGGTTAAAAAAATTTCCCCAGCGTCCTAAAGCCTGAGCAATTAATACGCCTGGCATAATTGCATCACCAGCAATTAAAAATTCAATTTTATGTCTCTTAAAATACCACCAGCTAAATATCAATCCCGCTAATATCCCCCCTTGAATTGCAAGTCCGCCATGTCTAAACATTATAATTTCAAGAGGATCATTTGCATATAATTCATTCCACATGAATATTACGTACCAAATTCTTGCTCCAATTATACCAGTAATCATTAAACCATAGAAGTAATCAGATAAAATTTCTTTATCAAAACCCATTTTTTTAAAATTGTATTGGCCTATTTTATAAGCAATAAGGGCACCTGCAATAATGCAAACTGCATACCAGGCAATTGAAAAAGAACCAATTTGAACAAATGTTTTGCCATCAGGAAAAAACGTCATATTTTACTCCTTATTCTTATTAATATTTTTTAAAATCCGATCAACAAATTCTTTACTAGAATCTACGCCGTATTCGCGTAAGCGCATGTTCATTACAGCAGCTTCAATAATTACTGACATACTACGTCCACTTGATACTGGAACAACAATTTTAGGAATCTTTACCCCTAAAATTTCTTCTGTTGAGTCATTTTCTTCAACACCCACTCGAGTATATTCACGAGATGGAACCCAACGGTCTAACTGGATTATTAAATCAACAGTATCTTTATCTAAAATCGAGCTAATTCCAAACATCTTCGAAACATCAATAACTCCAATACCACGAATCTCTAATAAATTAGCTAATACTTCTGGGGCTTTACCTACAATATTTTGTCCTAAATGATATAATTCAACAGCATCATCTGCCACTAATAAATGTCCTCTTTTAAGTAATTCTAAAGCAATTTCTGATTTTCCAATACCACTATCACCTTTAATAATAACTCCTTTTCCATAAATGTTTAAAAACACTCCATGTATCAAAGTTTCGGGAGCTAAAGCTTCGTCAAGTTTGTTAGTTAATTCAATTGATACTCTTCCAGTCGCTGCTTCAGTTACAAATATTGGAAAATCTTTTTGTTTTGCAATATCTATTAAGATAGGTGGGCATTCATTTCCTTTAGCAATAATAATGCAAGGAACCTCTTCATTAATTAAAAAAGGAAAAATTTCACGCTGTCTTTCTTCAGACATTTCATTAATAAAAGCTGATTCTTTATCACCGAAAATAATTATTCTCCGAAAATCACTATGCTTAAAAAAACCAGCTAATTCAAATCCTGGTCGATTTATTTCAGCAACATAGATCGGTCTTTCTAAAGCTTTTTCATTACCAGTAACTTGAACATAATGCTCCTTATTTAATATTTCACCAACTGTAATTGATTTTGGCATTCTTACATCCTCCCTACAACATTCTCTTTAAAAAACTTCCAGTATAACTCTCTTCACATTTAGCAACTTTTTCTGGTGTGCCCGCTACTACAACTGTTCCACCACCATCGCCGCCTTCAGGTCCTAAATCAACAATATAATCAGCTACTTTAATAACATCCAAATTATGCTCGATTATAATAACTGAATCTCCTTGATCAACAATTCTCTGTAATACATCGATCAATCTTGAAACATCGTTGCTATGTAATCCTGTTGTTGGTTCATCAAGAATATATACCGTTTTGCCCGTCGCTTTTTTTTGTAATTCGCTCGCCAATTTAACTCTTTGAGCTTCCCCGCCAGATAAAGTAGTAGCACTTTGTCCTAATTTAATATATCCTAAACCAACATCTTGTAAAGTCTGTAATTTAGCTTTTATCTTAGGCAGATTTCCAAAAAATTCTACGGCATCTTCGATCGTCATTTCTAAAACATCATAAATATTTTTCCCTTTATAAGTTACTTGTAAAGTTTCTTCATTATATCTTTTTCCTCCGCATTGTTCACATGGGACATATACATCAGGTAAAAAATGCATTGAGATACGTTTTAAACCATCACCTTGACAAGCTTCACAACGTCCTCCTTTGACATTGAAACTGAAACGTCCTTTATCATAGCCGCGCATTTTAGCTTCATTTGTTTGTGCAAACAAATCTCGAATATCATCAAAGACTCCTGTATAAGTAACTGGATTAGAACGTGGCGTTCTTCCAATTGGATCTTGGCTTACTTCGATAACTTTATCAATATTTTCTAAACCTAAAATTGCTTTATGTTTACCTGGTTTTTCTTTAGCGTGATATATTTTTGCACGCATTGCTTTACCCATGATTTCGTTAACTAAAGTACTCTTACCACTACCAGAAACACCTGTTACTACAGACATACAGCCAAGAGGAAATTTAACATTGATATTTTTTAAATTATTTTCTTGGGCCCCTTTGATTTGAATAAAGTTACCATTGCCTTTACGCCGTTTTTTAGGAACATCTATTTTCAAGCGTCCTGATAAGTATTGTCCTGTAATTGACGTCTTACAATTCATTACTTCTTCAGGGGTTCCAGCCACAATGACCTGTCCCCCATGAACGCCAGCACCTGGTCCAATATCAACGATAAAATCACTTGCGCGCATTGTATCTTCATCATGTTCAACAACTAAAACACTATTACCTAGATCACGAATATTTTGTAAGGTCGCAATCAATTTATCATTATCACGTTGATGTAATCCAATTGAAGGTTCATCTAATACATATAATACTCCGGTCAATCTTGAACCAATTTGCGTTGCCAGTCTGATTCGTTGTGCTTCGCCACCAGAAAGACCACCCGCCTTTCTTGACAAAGTTAAATAACCTAGTCCCACATCATTTAAAAAACCTAAACGATCCTTTATTTCTTTTAGGACTAAATGAGCAATTTTTTCTTCATATTCACTAAGTTTAAGTTCATCAACAAATTGTAATGCTTTTTTTATCGACATATCAGTAAATTCACTAATATTCAAACCGCCAACGCGAACACTTAATACCTGATCATTTAATCTTCTTCCTTTACAAGTAGGACATGTATGTTCAGCCATAAATGAAGCATACCACTCTTTTGACCAAGATGAAGTAGTTTCTTCAAATCTTCTTTTTATTAAAGTTTTTACACCCTCAATAGGTTTAGTTGTTTTTGATACATTACCACTACTAGAAACAATTTGATATGAGATTGGTTTATCTGAACCATCTAAAATAATCTTTAATTCTTTTTTAGTGAAGTCTTTTAATGGCTTATCTAAATCAATCTTATATGTTTTACACAAAACTAAAAATCTTTGCCATTCAACCCTATCAGTTCCTACTGAAGTTTTAAAATAACGCAATCCCCCTTGATTAATACTCAAATTCCAATCAGGAATCAACAAATCATCATCTACTTCATTTTTGATCCCTAATCCTCGACAATCAGGACAAGCACCTAATGGATTATTAAATGAAAATAATCGTGGTTCTAATTTTGGAACACTAAAACCACAAATTGGACATGCTAGATGTTCCGAAAACAGTGCTTCACTGCCATCACTTAAATTAGAAACAATTACTTCACCACCAGTAAGTTTTAACCCAACTTCTAATGAATCAATCAAACGACTACGAAAACCTTCTTTTTTTACAATTCGATCAATTACTACATCAATATTATGCTTCTTATTCTTATCTAAATCAATATCTTCATCTAACAGTTTAACTTCACCATCAACCTGAACTCTAATATACCCATCTTTCAATAAATCTTCAAATAAATCCTTAAATGTACCCTTTTGATTTTTTACCAATCGAGCTAATACTTGCAATTTACTGCCATCAGGATATTTATCAATAGTATCTGCCATTTGTTTAATCGTTTGCGATTCAATTATAGTACCATGCTGAGGGCAATAAGCTTTACCAATTCGAGCATACAACAATCTCAAATAATCAAATATCTCCGTAACAGTTCCAACTGTAGAACGGGGATTATTTGAAGTCGTTTTTTGATCAATAGCAATAGCTGGTGATAATCCTTCAATACTATCGACATCTGGTTTTTCCATATTTCCTAAAAATTGTCTCGCATATGCACTTAATGATTCTACATAACGTCGCTGTCCCTCTGCATAAATAGTATCAAATGCCAAAGAAGTTTTACCCGAACCTGATAACCCTGTCATAATAACTAATTTATTTTTCGGTATTTCAATATTAATATTTTTTAAATTATTTTCTCTGGCGCCTTTAATAACTAATTTATCGTTTTCCATAATCTACCTACCTTTTATCATCCTTAATATTGCTGGTTTATCATGACCTCTTAACTGAAGATCATATGCCCAATCTAACAGTTCACGATATTTCGATGACTCTTTGATTCCTAAGCTTTTTAAATCATTTCCATTAACTAATGGTTTTTTTGCTGTCGTTCCTAATCGAGCCATTTTTTCTTTCATTACACGATCAAAATTATTAATACTTTCATGTTCATCTTTGTATCTACCTAGTTTATCACATTTTGTTATTAAAATTAAGTCTTCTATTCTAATAATTCCGTCAATTTCTTTTAAAATTTTTAAATAACTATAATCTTTAGCACCATTTCTAACGATATTCATTAAATGCATATGATAATAAATAATCGTTTTAATATAACGTTGTAGTTTTTTATCAGGAATGAATGCTTTTAATTGCTCATTAAAAACTTTTACTCCAGCCTCATTATGTTTTGGGGCATGACCTTCTTTTGTGGTGACAAGAGGCTTGCCAATATCATGGAGTAAAGCTCCCCACATAAAACCTAACGGATTACCTGTCTTTTGACAGCACAGCGCAGCTAAATCTGTTACTAATAAAGTATGACGCCATACATCTCCTTCAGGGTGATAATCTAAACGCTGCATTGTTCTTGATAATACATCTAAACATGGAAATAGCGCATTTATTTCTTTTAGAAAAGATAATCCAATTGATGGATGATTACTCAAAAGTAATTTGTTGTATTCTTGAAATACTCTTTCATTGCTTAAATTCTCTAGTAATCCTTTTTTTACCATTTCTTTACATATTTTTTTAGTTTCTGGCTCAATATAAAAGTCAAACCGAGATGCAAACTGAGCTATCCTTAAGACCCGAAGGGGATCTTCAGGAAAGGTTTTTCGATCTACCATTTTCAAAGTTCTTCGTTTTAAATCATCAAGACCATGATAAAAATCATAAATTTTACCTGTTTTCACTTCATACATTAACGCATTGATCGTCAAATCACGTCTTGAAGAAGCTGCTTTAAAATCTAAATCTTTATCGACTTCAACTTTGAAATCTTGATGATATTTGCCTACTTTTTTTTCTGTTCTAGGAAGTGCAAAATCATAATTTGTCAAACAATCTAATTTTAAAATTCCAAATGACTTACCGACACAATTTACTTCACCATATTTATTCAAAATATTTTCTAACTGTTCAATCGTCAAACCATATATTTCAACATCAACGTCATGATAATCAACTTTTCCATAAAGCAGCATATCACGAACTATTCCTCCGACAAGAAAAGCACGACCATTTAAGCTTTCAATATCCTTAAAAATTTCATTTACGGGATAATCAAATTGAAATTTATTTTTCACCCTGCAACTCCAATATGATATCTCTTAATTCCATGGCTCTTTCAAAGTCTAATACTTTTGCAGCATCTTTCATCTGTTTTTCTAGTTCATGAATCATTGCCTGTTTATCTTTCTTATTTGCTTTACGGCCTTTTTTTACAAGGCTTGCAGCATCATCGATAACTTCTTGACCACGGATCGCATCACGAATTTCTTTATGGATCGTTGTAGGAATAATATTGTGTTCTTTATTATAAGCATCTTGAATTTTACGACGTCGATTGGTTTCTTCAATTGCATATGCCATCGATTCGGTAATTTTATCACCATACATGATTACTTCACCATTACTATTACGAGCAGCTCGACCAATAGTTTGAATCAATGAACGGTTACTTCTTAAAAAGCCTTCTTTATCAGCATCAAGAATACAGACCAAACTTACTTCCGGTAAGTCAAGCCCTTCTCTAAGTAAATTGATTCCTACTAGAACATCATATTTGCCTAATCGTAAATCTCTTAAAATTTCTGTTCTCTCTAATGTTTTAGTATCACTATGTAAATAAGCAACCTTAATTCCTAGTTCTTTTAAATAAACACTAAGATCTTCAGCCATTCTTTTTGTCAATGTTGTAATTAGTACACGTTCATTTTTATTTTGACGAATTTTGATTTCATTGATAATGTCATCAATTTGATCTTTAGTAGGCCGAACTTCTATTTTTGGATCAAGTAACCCTGTTGGTCGAATAATCTGCTGAACGACCTGATTATTTACATGTTCTAACTCATAATCACCAGGTGTTGCAGAAACATAAATTACTTGATTAATTATTTTTTCAAATTCTTCAAACCTTAACGGACGGTTATCTAAAGCGCTAGGTAATCTGAACCCATACTCAACAAGAGTTTCTTTACGCGAACGATCACCGTTATACATTCCTCTTACTTGAGGTAACATAACATGACTTTCATCAACGATCATTAAAAAATCTTTAGGAAAATAATCAATTAAAGTATATGGTCTTTGTCCAGCTTTACGGCCATCAATATGGCGAGAATAATTTTCGATTCCTGGACACATACCTACCTCTTTTAACATTTCAACATCATGTCGTGTTCTTTGTTCTAAACGTTCTAATTCTAATAACTTAGTTTCAGCTTTAAATTCTTCTAATCGTTTTTCTAATTCAGCACTAATAGTATCACAAGCTCTTAAGATTTGTTCCTTTTTAGTAACATAACCATAAGCAGGATAAATCGTATATGTATTATAAGAAGCTAAAACATGTCCGGTTAAAGGATCAACCTCGGTTATTCTTTCCACAGTATCGCCAAATAATTCTATTCTAATTAAATAATTTTCACTATGACCTGGAACAATTTCAATCACATCACCACGAACCCTAAAAGTACCTTTAGTTTGTTCAATATCATTACGCTGATACTGACGATCAACTAAATATGTTAATAGTTCTTTACGATCAATATCCTGATCAACACGTAAAGCAAAAATCATTTCTTTATATTGTTCGGGATTACCAAGACCATATATTGAAGCTACTGATGCTACTACAATAACATCTTCCCGTTCAATTAATGAATTCATCGCAGCGCTTCTAAGCATTTCAATTTCATAGTTAGTTTTAGCATTTTTGTCAATATATAAATCTCTTCCTGGAATATAAGCTTCAGGTTGATAAAAATCGAAGTTGGAAATAAAATATTCAACTCTATTTTCTGGAAAAAATTCTTTTAATTCGGAATACAATTGTCCTGCCAATGTTTTATTGTGAGCTAAAACAAGTGTCGGTTTATTAACTGCAGCAATAACATTAGAAACAGTAAAAGTTTTTCCTGTTCCTGTTCCTCCTAATAAAACCTGTTCTTTTTTCCCTGCCTTTACACCAGCTACTAATTGTTCAATTGCTTCTATCTGATCTCCCATGGGTTTAAAGGGAGAAACTAATTTAAATTGATGCATTTATCCACCTCCTATAAGTCTTTTCTATTATATCAAGAAAACAACCAAGTTAAAAGAATTATACCCATGACAATAAAAAACATAACTCATCATATGATTATATAACATTTTTCTAATTTAAAAAGAAGAGCTAATAATTTACTCTTCTTATCTCAATTACATTATCTCTAATAATTTTTTATACTGATTATCATTACTTATATCATTAATATAAATCAATATTTTACTTATTAATACATTCTTGTCATTATCATCATAGATGCCATCTATGGTTAAATTATTAGCACTTTCAAACTGTTTTAAACTTTCAACTGTATCACTAGAAAAATAACCATCTTCTCTTTTACAATCATAACCTAATATTTTTAACCCTTTTTGCATCGTTAAAACACGATCATCAACACAATCATAGCTTAAACTCTGATCAATAGCCTTGGTCGAAATATCACTAATATCAATATTTTCAACTAAATAATCTGGTGTCAATCCTTTTCCATTGATCCATGTTCCACTTGGCAGCATCCATCTAGCATAAGTATATTTCAAAACAGAACCATCACTTAACTGTTTTTGTGTCTGAGCTGTACCTTTTCCATATGTTTGAGTTCCAATCAGCTTAAAATCACATAATTCTTGTAATGCACCAGCAACAACTTCTGATGCTGATGCAGTATCCCCATCTACCAAAATATAATTATTAGCAAAATTATATTTATTTCCATCGCCTGCTTTAGTTTTTTGAATAGCCCCATTTTTCTCTTTCATCTGATAAATTGTCTTACCCTCATCAACAAAAAGATCAAGTACATCATTAGCAGCTACTAAATAGCCTCCACCATTACCACGTAAATCAATGACTAAGTTACTTATCTGTTCATCAACAAAAGAACGCAAAATATTTTCGATTTCTTCACCTGTTGTTGTACCAAAAGTACTGATTTCAATATAGCCAAATTTCTTGCCATTTTCTTCTCTTATTTCACCATTCACCGCTGTTTCTACACTGCCACGTTCTACATCAACATCAAAAGTTTTACCATCTCTTATTACCGTTAACTTTACCTTAGTACCGGCCTGCCCTCTTACAAGTTCTTTTACTTCATCCGCACTCTTACCTGCAATACTGGTACCATCGACATCAGTAATAGTATCACCTACCTGAATATTACTTTGACTAGCTGGACTGTTTTGATATACTTTAGTAATAATGATTCCATTATCTAAAGAAATATAAGCAACCCCGATTCCATCAAAGTTTCCTTCAACGCTTTGATTAAAAGCAACAGATTCTTCAAAAGTAAAGTAAGATGAATGTATATCACCTAAGGAATTAACTAATGCGGCAATTGAATTTCCTTCAATATCAACTTCTGTATCATTGGGATTATACCAATATTCATTTAAGATTTCATATGCTTCATCTAGTAGTGATGTATCTGTTCCATTATTATTAAAACTTATATCTGTCTTTTTTACTATATAACCTGAAACAAACCCAATTCCTAGACAGATGATCATTAAAACAATAAATATTGTCTCTTTAAAATGACTCTTTTTTACTACTTTTTTAGGTTTTGGATTTGGTCGAATAAAATCATCCATGTTAACACCTCACATTGTTATATTTTAGCATATAATCTAAATAATTTTTAGTAAAAAATCAAAAAAACATTATTCTTTATAATTAATCATTATCTCCATTATCATTTCATATATTCTATCAAATCATCTAATCTTTAAAACACGACATAAATTTATAATTGATATAGAATCAAATTATTCCCCAGGCAATTATTATATTTATCAAAAAAAAGATTCATTTTGAATCTTTAATTCATATACTCATTAATTCCTTTAACTATTCCACTTACAATCTTATCTTGATAATTACTATCAGATAATAACCGATCCTCCTCTGGATTAGATAAAAAACCCATTTCCACAATCGTTACTGGAACTTGACACCAGTTTATCCCACTCATTGTATCGCTAATCATAACACCACGATTTTTAGCACCAGTTTCATTACATATATTATTTAAAACACTTTTTGATAATGCTTGTGAAGCATCAGCAATTTGATGACAGTATTGATTTGAAGTAGAAGGTGCTATTGTTAAAGCTCCTTTAGCTCCGCTTGAACTGTCACTATTACAATGGATCCGAATAAAAGCCCCAGCATTATTTTCATTAGCAATTTTTGCTCGTTCACTATTTGACATGTCAACATCCTGACTTGTTCTAACCATAATAACTTGGTACCCGCTAGCTTCTAATTTATCTTTTAATTTAAATGCTACTTCTAGATTTATTAAAGATTCTAACTTTCCAGTGACAACGCCGGTTGCTCCGCTTGTCACTTTTGCTTTTGTCTCACTAGCACCTGGTCCAATTGGTTCTTGTTCATTATTACCATAACGCTGATGTCCAGCATCAATTACAATTAAACGACTATTTCCTACGATTGGTAAACTTTCCTGTGGTAATGATTCATTTACTGGTTCTTCTTTAGCAATAACAATTTCTCTTGAATCTTTTATAAAGCTATTTCTTTGTTCCTTTACAATATTAGTATCATTTATCACTGTATCTATTTGTTTTTCCTGATTGCATCCTACTACAAAAAATAAAATTAGGAAAACACTGAGTACCTTTTTCATTTTACCACCTGCTTTCCTAATTATTATATCATTAACTATTAATAATTGCTTCTAATTCCGTATCAATCATTTCTTTTAATGTTTCGCAGCTTTTATCAAATTTTTCCTGGTCAACATTATTTAAAGATAATGGTATGACTTTAGCTATTCCTTGTCGATTAATAATTGCTGGAACACCAATATATAGACCCTCTTGATTATATTCCCCCTGCTGATATGCTGAAACAGTTAATATCGCATTTTCATCTCCAAATATTGCACTAATCAAACGATTTAATGATAACCCTATTCCATAATAAGTTGCATTTTTTCTTTTAATGATTTCATATGCTGCTTGTTGCACCTCTTTGTATATATTATGCAGCTGATTCATATCAATATTCATTTCAACGATATATTCCATCATGCTTTTGCATCCAATATAAGTATTCATCCATGGTACAAATGATGAATCACCATGTTCTCCTAAAATGTAAGCATGAATATTTGTTGAAGAAATATTTAAAAATTCACTCAATAAATATCTAAGTCTAGCAGTATCTAAAATCGTTCCACTGCCAATTACCCTATTAGCTGGTAAATGAGATACTCTTTGCACAACATAACTCATTAAGTCCACCGGATTACTAGCAACAATAATTATTCCATCAAATCCCGTCGCCATGATCGATTGGGTAATTGATTTCATGATCTTAGCATTGATACTAGCTAGTTCTAATCTTGTCTGTCCCGGTTTTTGAGCAGCACCGGCCGTTATTACAACGATATCTGCATCTTTACAATCATCATAGTTTCCAGCTTTTACTTTTAAACTGCTTTTGCTGTAAGGTAATCCATGGCTTATATCCATAGCTTCACCGATTGCCTTTTCTTGATCAATATCTATTAAAACTAATTCATCAATACCTCCAGTATTTAATACTGAATAGGCCATTGACATTCCAACAAATCCTGTTCCTATTAATACAACCTTTTTTAAATCGTCATCTTTTTTCATTGCTTAGTTCCTCCTTATACCCTAATAATAGTATTTATAGCTAAAATAATCATTTAATATGCACTTTTATTTATTATTTCCTAAGATAACATAATAATACTAAAAAAGTAGTCATTTTTTGACTACTAAATCATAATAATTGATATTACATAACCAGCTGCTATTGCCACAACATACGAAATAAGTAAGATCTTTACCGAATTCTTTTTGTCTTCATTATACCTTAAGAGTGCTAAAGTTCCCACTCCGGCACTTGTTGTTAATCCTGTAAATAAAGCTCCAAATCCTAAACCACCACTTACATACAGTTGTGTTAAAATAACTGATCCTGCACAGTTGGGGATAAAACCAATGATTCCAGCAATAATTGGTTGAAAGAACCAATTTGTTTGTAATAAATTACTCAAATTTTCTTCACCAATGCCACTTATAATAATAGTTAAAATAATGTTAGTCAGCAAAATAAAAATAAATATATTTAATGTATGCTTTATCGCAGGTATGAATATTCCATTTTGACAACCGCAATCACATGGCTCAATTTGTAAATATTCATAATTATCACGATTTTTATGATTTATGTGATCAACTATTAATCCTACTACTGTTCCAAGAATTATTTTTATAACAATTAATAAAACTAACATTTGCCACAAATCAGGGTGAATCGCTAATATTGCAAGAGCTTCATCACTGGTTGCTATAAAAATAGCTAACAATGTTCCCATTGTAAGATAGCGCATTGAATATAACTTAGCAGCTATAACTGAAAATCCACACTGAGGAATACTTCCTAATATCGATCCAACAAAAGGCCCAACCTTTCCAAATTCCATTACTTTATTAATTACATCTCGATTAGAAAGATATTCAACTAACAAACATGCTAAAAATAAAACTGGTAATGCCATTAATGATTCTTCAATTGGTTCAATTAATATTTCCATTTACACACTCCAATCTTTTTAAGTTAGCTTATTTTATCACAATATTAAATATTTTCAAACTTTTTACTATTATACATAAATATAAACTTTTTTATAAGTCCAAAAAAGCGAACATTAACTACACAATTAAAATTTATATTATAATTAAAATATATTTAATTGCGAGAGTAATTACATAACTATGGGATAATATCTTGATTAGAAAGGATGTGAATAAATAAGAATATAATATTACATTTTATTACAAATGATACTTTTTATTTTATAGTTATGTAACTCTAATAATGAAAAGGAGAATATTTTTATGAAAAAAATTATCGTATGTTTATTTTCAACAATGCTATTTTTTAGTTCTTATACTAATGTTAGTGCAGCTCAGTTATCACAATTAGAAAAAAATACAGTAAAGCAAATTACTAACACTTCTACTAAAATTGATCAAACACAATTCTTAACTGTTCATCCTGATGATGAAATAATTAATGGTATGTCAGTATCTTTAATAAAACACAATATATCTGCTCATCGTCAAGATAATGGTAATGTTATTATTACTATTAACGAAACATTACATACAGTAAGAGGTTATTATGAACATTTGGCAACTGATGCAAATGGGGAAAACTTCATACCAAATAAAAACACAGCATACTATACACTAAATGAGGGAATTAGTACAATTTCTCTTAATGCCGATAGCGTTTCTTTAGATGGCTATGTCTATTTAAAAGCTGCTATTGCCCCAGTAAATGGTGATTCTATACTAAGTCAACGTTATTACAAAATACCTGTAGATTACAATAATTATAAAACTACTAATACTAAAAGTTATCTTCCATTAAATGATTTGGGACAATACGCTCCATGTTTCAGTGCTCAAGTTGCTTTTTTTAAAGCTAATGCTACAAAACTAACTGATAATAGTGTTGAAGTTATTATAAATGTAAGTAGTTCAAATACAGATCTATGGTTTAAACATTTAGCAACAAGTAAAGATGGCGATATTTTTATGCCACAAAAAAATTCATGGTATCATATTTCATCTGATCCAATATCAGATAAAACTTATAGATTAATTTTACCAGAAAACTGTGTTTCATCTGATGGATTTGTATATTTAGATATATTTTTTGATTTACCAATGGGAATGAGCAACATTGGTTCTATAAAACTAATAATTGAAAGTTAATAATTAAAAATTGGGATAGTTATAGCAAGCTATAGCTATTCTTTTTTTATATCTCTTTGATAATAATTTTTATAAATAATTATAAAAAAAGATGATTTTTTAAGAACTAACTTAATTCAATCATCACATTTTATTTATTTTTGTTTATTCAATTTACTTAAAATCAAACCGATTCCTAAAAATAATATTGTAAAACCAAGGAATCCACCAGAAGTAGAAAGCAGTGTTTTTAAAACTGTTACCCACTCATCTAACATTGATACCCCATATTCTGCTGCAGATTCAGTTAATCCAATAAATCCGTCAACCGTTAAAAATATAGTTATAATTAGAAATAAAGCTGAAAAAACATAAAATAATATTGCTGATTTACTTTTCAATTTAAACACCCCTTACATTGAATATTTTAATATAATTAAACTTTTTAATCAATAAAACAAAAGAGGAATTATTCCATATAGGTCAAATTCCTCTTTTTTAATTAGATAAAACCTACAATTTTTAAAATATATAATACTTTAAATATTAATTAGATTTTTTTCTTTTTTTTGCTCCATAGATCATTGCAGAAGCTAAAGCTAATCCAGCAAGTGAAGTCATCATGCTAGTTGAATCTCCAGTATTGATGCTTGCTGTTGTATCTCCTGAAGCTACAGGAGTTGTAGCTGCATCATTTGCTACTAAGCTATTGATTCCAGCTTCTAATCCTTCAATTGCTGCTGCCACTTCTTCTTGAGTCGCATTTTCATTTCCTAAAGCTGAACGAGCAGCTGTTAATGATTGTACAAATAATCCCCATGATTCTTGAGTATAATTTGCAGCATTTAACGTTTCAGCTTTGTTGATTAAATCTTGTAATAAATCTTTATTTGGAATTAATCTTAATGATAATTGAGCTCTAATTAATGCTTCATAAGCGTTATCTACCTCTGTTTGAGTAGCATTTGAATCATCTAATACTACCTTAGCATTTGCTAATGCTTCTTCTAATTGAGGCCAGCTTGCTTCAGTGTAAAGACTGCTGTCTAATCCTGTTAATTCATCATATTTAGCTTGTAATCTAGACTTATCAGCACTTAATACTAAGTTTGAAATTGCGTCTTTCAAGTTATTTAATGCTTCATTAACATCACTTTCTAATGCATTTTCATCATTCATGACATCTTTTGCAGCGTCTAATGCTTCTTGTAATGCTGTCCATGAATCAGTTGTATAATTTCCTTCTTCATATTTTTCAGCTTCATTGATCAAGGCATCTAATTCACTCTTATCACCTTTTACAAATTCTAGCATATGAATAGCGTTAGCTAGACGATAGAATGATGTATCGATTGTTGTTTGATCTGCACTTGAATCAGCTAAAATTGTTTCAGCTTCAGCTAATGCACTTTCAAATTCAGCAACAACAGCTGGTACAACATTATTTAATGCACCTTGTTCTTTTAATGTATTAGCTGTATCAACAGCGATTTGTAAAGCTACTTTATTAGTTTCTACAACTTCGTCTTTTGCAAGACCATAGAAGTTTAATTCTGCAATAGAAGCATAAGCATTAAGTCTATCACCTAATGATTCGATAGCGATAAATCTTACATATCTAGCTTCTACTGTGTCAAATTTAATTTCTTTTGCAACTCCAGGTTCTTCTATTGAGCTACCATCGTTTGCAATATAACCTTCAACTACTGGTGTAAAGATCTTATTTTCACCTTCATCAGTACTTACTTCAATTCGATAATGTGTAATATGTCCATTTCGACTATTTTGACGTGCTAACATATCTACTTGTTCTAAGTTATATACTGCACCTAAATCAATAGTTACATATTGAGGTAATGAATAGCCACTATTATAATTTGAATGCCAAATTGTGTCTTTATCACCATCAATTACATAACTTGCATCTTCTTTTTCTACTGCTGACATACTTGATTCATCATAGCGGCTCATTCCTGATTGAGGGATTAAGTTCAAGCTAGATGGTTGATCTGTATTAGATCCTTTAAATTCAAGTTTATTTATAGCATTAACAATATTAATTGTTGCACTATCAATGTCAGATTGTGTTGCCTCATCAGAAGCAATTAATTCTTTAGCTGCATCAACTGCTGCTTTAACTTGATCATAGCTTTCAGTTGTGTATAAGTTTTTATATAAGCTGTCAAATTTTGCAATTTGTTCATCTAATACTGATGTATCAACACCAACTGCAACTTCTAATTCAGTAGTTGCTTCAAATTGTCCATCTTCAGAAGTTGCTGTTAAAGTAACAGTTCCTTCAGAAATACCTTGTACTGCATAAATATATGTGTCTTCCATTGGAATCTTAATTACTTTTGCAATACTTTCATCACTACTTGTAATATCATAGAATGGATTACTTGCATTATTTGGAGATACTGTAGCAGACACTTCTGCTAAACCACCTACATAAACTTTGCTAGCACTTGATTCATCAAATTTGATACCTGTTGCATTAACTGCACTATCAGTTACAAATTCAATTTCACGTAATGATAACATACGATTTGATTCACTACCTGTAGTAGTTCCTGTAGCTGTTCCAGTACTTGTCATTGGAGTAATTACAACACGATCAATATTAGTAGCTTCAGCAGGTACTGTAAATACAAATTCATCTTGTGCAGAATCGTATGTACCTAAATCATATTCAGTATCACCACTATAAGCTACAGCTTTAATACTTGTTACACGACCGTTACCACCTGTACGGTTATATACTGTTACTGTTTTTAATGGTTCAGCTTTGTTGAATTCAAAATTCATATCTGTAGGAAGTTTAACTTCTTCTGCGATATCTCCAGATTCAGGATAAGAAGTTAAATACCATTTAAATTCAGCAAGTGTTCCACCTTTATCACCATCTAATAATAAATCACGCCAATTTGATTGTTGCCATAATTCATCACCAGTCATGTTTTCTTTAACATCATTACTGAATGTAATGCTTGCAAAATCAGAAGATCCTAAAATATTTTTAGTTTCTGGTGCTGTTGGAACTTGTGTAATATCAATTAAAGCATCTGCTTTAGATAAATCTTGTCCAACTACAACTGCTCTAGTTGCTTTAGTATCCCAAGTGAAATCAGCATTAGCTTTGATTGTTACTTTTGCGATACTTCCTGTTCCATTAATCAAATCTTGATTTCCAACATTTGTAAAGCATACATAGTTATCTACAGATCCATCTGAATGGAATCTAGTTTTTGAGAAGTTTCTCATGAATACTGTTTGTAATGAAGCTGAACCAAAATTAGTTACTTCAAATAAATCAGTATCAACTGGCATTTCAACACTAAATGCATTTACGTTCTTTAATCCAATTCCGTAGTAATTTAATGTTACTGTATCACCAGCTTTAATATCTGTTTTTGAAGGAATGATTTCAATCTTACCTTCAACGCCACTAGCAGGATTAGTAATTTCATCACCTAACATACTAGCAACATATGCAATATCATAAGCATCGATAATATCATTATTATCAATGTTTCCTAATGTTGAATAATCCCAATCACTATCAACTGGTTTTAATCCAACATAGTTTTCATAGAATACTAAATCGTTATCATCTACAGCACCTGAGTTATTTACATCTCCAACAACCCAAGCATCTGTACCATCTAATTTATATGGTGTAATTTCTGAAGCTGAGAAGAATCCACCTCTTGAAGATAATACACTCAATTTTAAGTAACGAGCTTTTACTCCATTTAAAGGCATTTCTTTAATATCATCAACATCCATACTGCTGCTGTATGTCCATGCTTCATTAGCATTTCCGTCCCATACTTTAGTATAGTTGACACCATCTAAACTTGCATAAACATCCATACGATAAACAGTACCATTACCTTTATTATCCATACGTGGCTGATAGGTTAATTTATCAAGCTGGTAAGCTGCTCCTAAATCTAATGTTAACATTTGATCTGGAGTTACGGCATTTGTAGAGTGGAACATTGTATTAGTATCATGGTCAAATCCACCTTCTAGATCACCCCAAGAATCACCATATTCCCATGTTGGAGTAACAGTAGGAACATTGCGATATGGATCATCAGCAGTTTGGATCGTAACTAAATCTGACCAGTTAGAATAATGTCCATTAGCAGCTACAGTACGTACACGATAAGTATGGTTTGTTAAATATGATAGATCAACTTGTGTATAAGTTGTATCTGTAATATTTCTTAATACTGTACCATCTACTTCAATATCATAGCTAACAGCATCATCTACAGCATCCCAAGCAACTGTAATTTCAGCATCAGTTTTTGATACTTCTGCTAATCCTGTTGGGACAGCTAAACTTTCATCTAAAACATCTTCACCTAAATCTTGTTCATTTTTAAATCCATTAACGTTTACTGTAAAATCATAAGCAGTAATGTCTACTTTTTCAGCAGATTTTACATATAATTTAGGAGTTGTTGTATCTTCGATATCAGCATAAGTAGTTCCTTCTGTAGCATAATCTTTAACGATTACTGAAGGATTTGGATTGTAGAAGTATACGTTATCTGTTGCAGCATCGTATTCTTCTTGAGTTGTAACTTGTCTAAATGTTACATCTTCACCAGCTACATTACCAGTTACGCTTGTAGGTGCTTCAGATACATTTACAACAAATTCAGTAGATCTTTCTTTTACCATTCCAGAATAGCTTCCTACTGATTTATTAGCTTTTAAAGTTGCAGTTCCGTTTTCTACATCAGAAGTTAATAATGTAGTAACAGATGCTCCGCCTAAAGTTTTTCCATCATCTTCATATGCTTCAAATTCAGATGAACCATATGGATAGAATTCTACAATACGTTGAGATCTATCTAGACCACTTGTATTTGTTTCTGAAACAGCTTCAGGGTTATTGTTTTCTGGATACATTGGAATAATAGATCCATTTCTTACAAATACTGGAAGTTTCCATATAGGAGCATCAAAGTTATTTAATACTTGTCCACCTCTATATTGTTGTCCTGTAAAGTAATCAATCCAAATATCACTTGTTGAAGGTAAATAAATATCATTTCTGATATCATTTCCTTGTGCATCAGCATTTGTATTTTGATAAATAGGTGCTACGATAAAATTATCGCCCCACATATATTGATATTGTGTACTAGTTCCTAGAGTATAAGCATTTGCTTCTTCTAAGAACATTGCTCTTATCATTGGCAATCCACCTTCAGCAGTAGCTTCATGTGAAATTGTGTTGATATATGGCATTAATTGTGCCTTTAATTTTAGATATGTTCTGTTGATAGAAGTAGCATCTTCACCAAGTGCCCAAGGTGATTTTTGGTTAGATCCCCAACCATCCATATCTAACATATAAGTAGTAAATGCTTTCCATTGGAAATCACGTGTTTGAACTGTTGAATTTCTTCCACCAAAAATTCCATCCATATCACTACCAATATTTGGTTGTCCTGATAAAGCTGTTCCAATATAAGTTGGAATATGGAATCTTATGTATTCCCATTGTCCACCAGTTTGGTCACCGCTCCAGATACCACCATAACGTTGAGTACCAGCCCAACCATTTAAAGTAACAATGTTTGGTTTTAATCCTGATTTTGATGCGATTGCATCATAAGCAACACTAATACCATTTAAAGCCATTGAATATCCAGCTCCAACCCAAGCAACGTCAGTTTTTACTGAGTGAACCCCAGCTTCAACTTCTTTATAAATATCACGTTCACCTTTTTGTGGGTTAGATGAATCTGCAGGCCATAAATTTGATTGAGTCCACAAACCAGTTTGAACCCCTTTAGAAATTGCATAATCTGCAAAGTTTCCAAGATTTTCAATATCTCCGGCTTGACTATCTGTTTGACCATAACCACAACCATAACCATCGTTTGGTAAGAACCATCCAAGTGGCATATCATTTTCTTCATGGTCTTCGATAATTTGTTGAGCAGTTGTATTAGCATCACCTAATAATGTTTCTTTTTCTCCACCATTATCAGATTGTGATTCTTTATACCATTTGTCTCCTAATTTAACTGCTCCGCTTGTTCCTTCTGGTACTTCTAACCAGTAGTCACGGTTATAACAATTTAAATGTCCTAAATATGAAGCATATTCTGGTAATTCAGCAGGATTTCCTGTTAATTCATAATAATCACCTAAAATATCAACAGGTTCATCATCAACGAAATAATATGCATCAAATCGTTTTTCATTATGAGTAGTAGTTACTACATTACCATCATTTGATCCAAAATCATATTCACCAGGTTTCCAAGTGTTTCTTACAACACCATATCCATCTGTTGACCAATAGAATGGATTAGGACTAGTTACTGATTTATCAACCCATGTATTAGTAGTAGCGATTTTAATTGTTTTTCCTTTGTGTGAAAAACGTCCATTTTGTGTTCCACCACCAAAGAAATACTCATCTTCGTCAGTTTTTAAAGTCTGAATTGTACTTCCTGTCTTATATTTTAATGGTGCAGCTTCTTCCCATACTACTGTTCCATCTGCCTTCATTAATTTTATTAATGTTTGAGCTTTATTAATTTCAATTTTGATTTTTTCAGTTGAAATTGTAACAGTTGTATCAGTTTCTTCTAACGTAGGAACAACATTATATTCACTTTCATATTGTTCGTCTGTTTTATTTGTAATAGTTGCTGTATGATCACTACTATTTGCGACTGGATATTCTCTAAATGGTTCACCTTCAGGTGCCATATACATTCTAAATACATTTTGTTCTAAGAATGTAAAACGAATTTTTTCACCAGTTTGGATTGTTAAATCTACTTTATTCCCATCTAATACCGCAGAAGTAACAGCACCTAAAACATTGTATCCTGCATCATCTGTAGCTTGTGTAATCTCATTCGATAAAGCATTTTTTGCAGCCAATCCCATCATTGATGTACTAACTGTTGAAAGAGATAATACTGCCGCTAATGATAATGCACCTATTTTGTGAATTGTTTTTTTCTTCATCTTGCTTCCCCTTTCTCTAAAATAACAAACATTTAAACCCATTTAATTTTTTCTAGTCAGCCCTCCTTTTCTAAAATTAAAAAATAATTAAAAATTATTTTTTAATTACTTTATTAATAAAACAATACCCTAATTTACCATCAAAAATGGTAAATTTTCGGCGATGATAAATACAAATCTTCATCATAAAGATTTTAATCATCTGTGAATTATTATATCTAATAAAAAAACAGGTGTATTTAGAGTGATTAAAAATTATTTTGAACTTTTTAACAAATAATTAAACTCTATAAAATTCACAGCTTATTTTTATGACAACTATCCCATATTTTGCTATAAAAAAAGACAATTCAACCAATAAATTGCCTTTTATTTTAACTTTCCGTTATTACTTCATTCCTTCTAACATATTTCGATCAAGTTTATATCGCAGTCCTAAGTATGCTTTAACTAATGTCTCATAAGCATTATCTGTCTCATCCTGAAGCGCATTTTCATCCGCAATTATTTCTTTTGCACTATTAAGTGCTGTTTCAAATTGTTGCCATGATTGTACGCTATATTTACTTTGATCTAAACCATCTACTTTATTTACAAAACCTATAATTGTATCTTTAAGAGCTTTTAATCTTAAATTCAGATATCCTCTAACTAGTTCTTCATATGCATTATCCGTCTCTTCTTGGGTTGCATCTAAATCATCTAATACAGCTTTAGCAGATTCCATCGGTTCTGTTAATCCCGCTAAACTTACAGGTGTATATAGACTTCTATCTAATTCTTCTATCATATCATAAACTTCTTGCAATCTTGTTTTATCTGCTCTTAAGACTAAATTTTCAATTGCTTCAGCTAAATTATTTAAAGCTTCTTCTACTTCAGTTTCTGTAGCATTTTCATTTGCCACTACTTTTTTAGCAGCTGTTAATGCCTCTTGTAATACTGCCCATGAATCAGTTGTATAGCTTCCTTCTTGATATATTTCAGCATTACTGATCAAGGCTGTTAAAGCTGTTTTATCTACTATTTTCTGCATTTGAGAAATAGCAGTATTTATATTTTTAACAGCTTCATTGATTAGGCTAAGATCTTGACATTGATCATCAATTAATGCTTGAGCATCATTTAAAGCGTTTCTTAAAGCAGTAACGCTTTCTTCTAAATATTCACTTAAATCACTATTTAATATTTCATTAGCATTTGTTATAGCACTTTTTAATTCATTTGTTGCTGTAACTACATATAATGCATCACTTGCTTCAATTAATTCATTTAAAACTTGATCAACAGTCTCATTAGAAATATTATCAGATTCATTTTGAAGTAAAAGTTCAGCTTTTTCAATTATTTCTTTTAATTGTGAAAACTCTTCTGGTGTATAATTTTCTTCTAAATTTTTACATTCTTCAAGTTTTGTTTGCAATGTTTCTAATAGCTCTTGAGATGCTCTTTCTACTAAATTATCAATTGCTTGTCTTAACAATTCAACTGCTGTATCAATATTTTCTTGAGTTGCATCTTTATCATTAAGCACTGCTTCGCCATTAGAAACTGCATCAGCTAAAGCCGTATAACTATCTTTAGTATAAATATCATCTTTATTTTTAGCTTCATCAATTAAAGCTTTTAATTCATCTGTATTTAATTCAAATACAGTTACTAAGCATGTAGCTTCCTTACCACTAACTGTAGCTACAGTGATGATTGCTTCACCAGCTTTTTTAGCAATTATCGTACCATCTTCAACAGCAGCTACTGTTTCATCACTCGAAGTCCAGCTAAGTGTCGTATCTTCAGTGGTATTTTGTGGATTTATTACCGCAATCAATGTTTCTGTTTTACCGGCCTTTAACACTAATTCAGTTTTGTTTAATTGTACAGATTCAATTGGAATTGTTTTTTTAATTACTGTAACTTCACAAACAGCTGTTTTACCATTAATAGAAGTTACTGTAATAATAGCTTTACCAGAAGCCTGAGCTGTTATAGTACCATCTTGACTCACTGTTACTACTGATGGATCATCAGATTCCCAAACAAGTGTTTTGTCATCAGTAGTATTACTTGGATTGATTGTAGCTATTAATGTTTCTTTTGCTTCTTCCTCAAGAATTAATTCTGTCTTATTCAAGGTAATACTTTCAATTGGAATAAGCACTACAGCTGGATCAACGGTCACTTTACATTCAGCTTTTTTCCCATTTACTGTTTCAACAGTAATCGTTGCTGTACCTTTTTTTACAGCCGTGACTTCTCCATTTTGATCTACTATTGCTACATTAGGATTACTTGATTTCCATGTTAATTCTTTTGAATCTGTTGTATCACTTGGGTTAATTGTAGCTCTTAACAATTGTGAAGTCCCTTCTTCAAGAGAAATAGCTGTAAGATTTAAGGCTACTGACGTAATTTCACTAATTACAGTTACATTACAAGTATCACTAATTCCATTACTTGTTGTCACTGTAATAATTACATTACCTGGTTTTCTAGCTGTTAATACTCCAGTTGAACTAACAGTAGCTATTTCATTATCACTTGAAGTCCAAGTTAATTTTTTATCTTCAGTTGTATTAGTTGGATTAATTGTTGCTCTTAAAGAACTAGATGTTTCTTTTTTCATAATTAGTTCATTTTGATTTAACTTTATTCCTACAATTGGAGTATGTTCATCATTTACAGTAACATTACTAACAGCACTTAATCCATTTGCTGTTTTTACAGTAATTATAGCTTCACCTTCAGATACACCAGTCACAACACCATTACTATCTATTGTTGCAACAGCAGTATTACTTGATGTCCATATTAATTGTGAGTTATCTGCAATTGTATATGGTGATAAAATTGCTACATATTTAGATGAATCATTAACATTTAATGTTAATTCTACTTTATCTAAATTTATTCCTGTTGTAATTAATGTAAAAGCGTATGAATTTCTTCTCATATATAGATGAGCTTCTGAATCTTTTATTACTGAAGCCACTACTTTAGGGGAATTTGAAAAAATTCGGCTACCTATTTCACCTGATCGAATAGTATCTGGAAAAGTAACACTTCTTAAATTCATACAATCTGCAAATACTGTATCGCCAATAGTTTTTACTCCATTAGGAATTACTATTGTTTCTAATTTATCACAATATCTAAATAGACTTGTTGGAATTGATGTTAAATTTTTTGAAAGTTTTACTTCCTCCAAACTACTGCAATAACTAAATGTAGAAGTCCCTATTTCTCTTACTGAATCAGGAATTATAATACTCTTCAAGCTTACACAGCCACTAAAAACATTATCACCTAGTGATGTAATATTTTCTGGAATCTCTATTGTTTCTAAAGATGAACAACCACTAAATGTTGCATTTCCTATAGAAATAATTGATTCAGGAATATTAATTTCTTTTAATGATGTACATCCACTAAAAGCAGCATATCCTATTCCGGTTACACTATTTGGTATTATAATACTTTCAAGACTAATACAATCTTGAAAAGCACTTTGGCCAATACTAGTTATAGTGTCTGGTAACAAAATCTCTTCTAGTCCTAAACAGCCTTTAAAAGCGCCAGACCCTAAAACCTTTATCCCATCAAAAAGATGAATACTTTTAAGCCCTACACAGTTTGAAAAAGCGTTTCCACCAATAGAAGTTATTGTATTAGGGAGAATGATTGTTTCTAAAGATTTACAGTTTCCAAATACCATTCCGCCAATTGTCTGAATGCCCTCAGGAATTTCAACATTTTTTAAACTCGTACAATCAAAAAAAGCACCATAAGAAATTGCTTTTATTTCATTAGGAATTTTTAAGTTTTCAAGACTACTGCATCCTGCAAAAGCATATTGCCCTATAGAAACAACAGAATTTGGAATTATCATCGTCTGCATTTGACTGCATTGTGAAAAAGCATAATTTTCAATCGTTGTAACTGTTTCCGGAATTACCAATGATTCAATGCTTTTACATTCTGCAAAAGCTCCATATCCGATTTTTTTAACTATTTTCCCATCGATTTTTTCTGGAACAACTAGACTTTTTTCACTACCACTATAATTTAAAATAGTAATTGTATTTTCATCAATTAATTCATAAGAATAATCCCCACTTATGTTATTAGCATAAACAGCATTATTATCTGTACTACTAAAAATAATTACGGGTAATGAAATTACGAATACTAAAAGTATCTTTAATAGTTTTTTCATAAGTCCTCCTTCTTTTAAAAATCTATTGTTCTTATCTTGTTATATGGTTCTCCTATTATTCATAACAACAAACAAAAAGAATCAATAGTCATTTATAGTATATATTTTTATAGTTTTGCTGTAAACGTTTTCCATAATTCTGATAAACATTTAACTAAAAACAATAAAAGTATATTGTTTTTTCAATATACTTTTGCTACTTTATATCTTTTTCTTTAAATGAATATCCCTGTTTTTCATAATATTCTTTAATCTTTTTCAATGAATATTTATCATTTTCTATAAAGTTCTTTTGTTCTTCATCCGCTTCTAAAGCTTTATCTATATCAACAAGATTATAATTCCACTTTTCCTCAAAATCAAAACTTGTATCAGTAACATCAGCTTCTACTTCAACACCATCTATTTGATCGATCATCGTTTGTCGATTAATAAAATCTGCTAGAATATTATTATTTGTCTGCGTTTTTTCAAGATTATCATATTTATATTTAAAAACACCTGCTATCAATGTTTCATCCTCACTATTATATTCAAGCTTGATCGTTGAAGAAAACGTTTGCTCTCCCATTGTACTATCGAGCGTACCAACAAGTCTCTTATCTGCTGTTTGTTTTGATGTTCCACACGCAGTAAGTAAAAAACTTATCAAAATTATTATCCAAATCTTTTTTTTCACTACATTTACCTATACCATAAATTAATGATATTTTTCCTTTCATATTACTAATCTTATTATATAATATATCATATCTAAAACTAATAAAACAATCATTGTTATTTCAAAAAAAATATATATAATTAAAAATAATAACATTTTTAGGGGGCAATATGAAAAAATTTATAATTATTATACTATCGTTTATATTATGCGCTTGTACTACTACTTCTAGCAGTTCAAATCAAAAAGAAGCAGTTATTGAGCTACAGCCAGGCAATGGTGCTGTCAAAAAAATTCCTATGCAGGATGTTTTTGATAAAATGGCTAATGATGAAACTTTTGTAGTCCTTTTGTCACAGACTTATTGCAATGCTTGTTTAAACTTTTTTATGGAAACTGATGCTTATACTGAAGAAATTGGTTTGACTTTATGGGACATTATTCTTGATGATGAAAAAACTAGTGAAGAAGAAAATTTAAAGTTAATTAATGAAAAATTAGGTGATTTTTCAACAACTCCTTCAATATATTATGTTGAAAATGGAAAAGTAAAAGATTCATTATGTGCAAGTAATGAAAAAGTAGACTTAGAAAGTTATAAGAAGTTTCTTATTGATAACAACATCATTGAAGATAATTAATATATCTACACTTTTTAATAGAACTAGAAATTTTAATATAGAAATAAATCATGAAAAATTTTCCCATACCTTATTGTTACCACGTGTTTAACACGTGGTATTTTGTTTTACAATAAAATAATTTTATATTTATAAACAGCTTATTCTGCTGTATCTTTCTTAGATTCGCTATTTTCATTAGATTGTCGTTTAATTTTTTTCTTTTTTAAATTAGCTATGTCATCAACTTTACCTGGTAAATTTCCTAATATCATTGCAATTCCACAAAGAATACAAGCGAAAGCAAAAAAACCTCCAGCTGCTGCAAAAATATTTTGTAATACTGTAGACCACTCATCTATTAAAGAAATATCATATTGAGCTGCTGACTCGGCTAATGAAAAATATGCACTAACCCCCATATAAATCGAAATTGCTAAAAAAATAACTGCTAGTATATAAAATAATATGCTTCTTTTTTTCAAAATAATTCTCCTCTCTATTATAGAATAATTTATATGATTTATGTCTTTATTTTCTATCAATTTGGTTCTCTCTTACCCATTGATCAATAACCTCTTCTTCAATTCCTAATGTATAAGTATCTAAATAACTTTTATTTACCCCCTTCTTGACATAAAAAACACCTGGTGTTGTATAGAATTCCTCAAAATATTTATGAATTATTTCTAAATTTTCTGCCTCTGTAGCATTTTCTAAATCTAAGACAACCTGATATATAATTACATGATGGTTCTTTAAATAACTATCTAAAATAGCATGAAGCTGTTTACAATACATACAATAAGTTGTCGCAAAACATACCGTAAACGTTTCTTTATTAGCCATCTTTTCTTCCATCTGGGCCATCGTAATATTTATAACTTCCCCAGAACTTGTATCGCGTGGGTAATCTTTAATCTCTGCTTTTTGTGGCTCTTCTGTATCCACTTCTGTTTCTGGCTCAATAATAGTACGATTAGCAAGGTCTTTCTCTGATTTTCCTTGGCACCCTCCAATCATAAAACAAATTAGCATGATTATTACTATTCTATAAAGTTTCATCATCATCCCTCACTTATACTAAAAGAAGAGTGAAGTATCTTCACTCCTCTTTAGATATTATCTACTAATCTTCTTTTCTTTTTTTACTCAAAACTAAGTAAGCCATCGCTGCTAGAGAAGCACCTAAAGTAGTTACACTTGTGAAGCTAGTTGTATCTCCTGTTTTTATAGCACTTTCTTTTACTAAGTTGTCACCAGATTTTATCGTAGTTTCCAAATCAGTTGGAACAGTCGGATTGGCTGGAAGTTTTGGTGTTGTAGAATTTCCAGAATCAGCAACAGCTAATCCCTCAATTGCGTTATTCAATGCAGCATATGCAGCATTAACAGCTTTTTGATCAGCAGACTCATTGTCTAATGTTGCTTTTGCAGCAATCAATTGATTATTTAATACAGCATATGTTTCTGCAGTATATGAAGCTGCATTTACTCCTTCTGCTTTCTTAATTAAATCAGCTAATAAATCTTTATTTGGTTTTAATCTTAAATCAACAAATGCTCTTACTAATGTATCATATGCTTCGTTAACTTCATCTTGCATAGCATTTTCATTTGCCAATACATCTTTGCTTGATTGTAAAGCTGCAGCGAATGGTTCCCAAGTAGAAGTGATATATTCATCAGCAACTAAATCTTCAACATTAGCTACAAAATTTTCTAATAATGATTTATCACCTTTAATAAAGCTTAACATATGCATAGCATGTGCTAAACGGTCAAATGAAGCATTGATTTGTTCTTCAGTAACATCTGTAGACGCTAAAATATTTTGAGCTTCCGTTAATGCCGCATTAAATTCATTAACAACAGCTGGAACTACATTAGCTAAATCTTCTTCTGTAATTTGGCTTGCAACATCAACAGCGATTGCTAATAATGTCTTATCTGGAGTAATAATTGGTTCTCCGTCTTTAGTTACTGTAATTTCATAAGTTGCAGTAATATTCTCATCAGCAGCAGAAATTAAAGTAATTGTAGCTTTACCAGCTTTAACTCCATACGCTTTATAAATTGGATATCCATTTTCATCAGCTAAAGTAACGATTTTAACAACGTTACTATCAGAACTTGTTACTTTGAAGAATTTATTTGGTGCATTGTTTGGTGTTACTACAGCATTAATATCACTTAGTTCACCAACTTTTAATTTAGTAACATTAGTATCAGCTGAAGCAATTTTTTCAACATTAACTTCTTCAACATATTTTAATTGCACTTCACCCAAAGTAAGCATATGGTTATCTTCACTACCAGTAGCTGTTAATGGTGTTACATCAACCCCTGTAACAGTCTTATCAGTATCCCATGCAAATACAAACTCAAAACCTTTGTTTTCAAGTGTAATTTCTTCAGATTTTGTACCATCTTCAAAAATCAATTGAGCTTTAGCACTAGTTAAATATCCATTTCCTTGAGTTTGTGAATTAAATACAGAAACCTCATTTAATTTAGAAGGTTCTTTCAAATCAAAATGCAAAGTCATTGGTAATTTAACATGTTCTGGGAATTTACCATCAACATAGTTGGATTCAATATCCCATAATAATTCAAATTCACGACCAAATGATCCATTAAATAAAGTAGCATAAGAATTATATGATCCATTTTGAATAAATCTATTAACATTTGTTCCATCATCTACTGGATAATAGTTATTCGTCATTGTAATATCAAAATCATCAAATTCATAATAAGTCTTAGTTATTGCAGGAACTTCTGGAATTTCTGGAGCATTTGCAACATCTGATTCAACAAAACTGTAGTTAGGTCCAATTAAAGTTACTTTACTTAAATCTACTGCATCAGCAACTGTAATGTCTTCTTTTGCAGTCATCGTAATCGTTGCAACAATTCCACTTCCATTATAAACGTCTTTATCGCCTCTATTAGCAAATGCCATATTTACATATGCTGTTCCATCATCATATACTTTATTTACTGTCAAATCTTCCATTGTACAAATAGAAGCATCTTGTTTAATAGAAACATATTCAACTTTGCTAGGATCATAGTTAATAACTTGACCAATAGCATTTAAATTCTTAACGTTATCAGTATATACATCAATAGTAAATGTTTCCCCTGCTTTTACTGTTTCAGCATTTGGAAGTAACAATGCATTACCAGATACAGATCCTCTCTTAGTTGTTCCACCATCTAGTTTAAACATTGTAAATGCATAATCATAAACGTCATAGATATCATTCATGTTGATATCCATACCATAATTTTTAACTTGATTTGTAAAGGTTGGATCATCTTTAATAGATAAACCTTTGTAATTATTTAAGTTTGTATAATCACTATCAGTTACTTCTGTTCTTCCTTGAATTGAAATACTTCCTACCGCAAATGGACTAGTGCCATCTTTCTTGTAAACATGTAATCCATTAGCTGAGAAATAATCTCTAGTAGTTTCCAAAATCGTTAATTTAACATAGCGTCCAACTACATTGTCGCCAAAATTAACAACCTTAGTTGTTTTGTCATAAGCCCATGGATTCTCATTTCCATCAAAGACTTTTTGCCAATGTTCTCCATCCAAGCTGACAGAAACATCCATTTTTGTGACAAGACCTGCATAAATCGTATCACCTATAAAGAATGGTACAAATTCAAATTTATCTAATGCATAAGCATTACCATAATCAAATACAATACTATTATTTCCATTCGTCATCGGTGATTGGAAACCAGTAGTCTCATCATCATGATCAAATGCGTTTGACATACTTCCATATGTAACGCTATTTGGCCATTGAATATTTGTAGCATCAAGAGTATTTCTCCATGGATCAAGTAATGTCTTAACTCTTAGTTCATTACTCCATGCAGAATATCCCTCAGCATTTACAGCACGTACTTGATATGTATGTTCTGAATCATAAGCTAACTCTGTATGTTTGAAACTATTGATTGTACCTACAGAATTCAAATTACCATCAATTAATAATTCGTAACTTGTTGCACCTTCTACTGTATCCCAAGCTACATTAATACTTGTTGGTGTTATTTCTTCTTCTGGAGCTACCAAATTAGCTGGTGTTGCTAAATTTTCATTTAACTTATCAGCAGCAACATTTCCTTCGTTAGCAAATCCATTAACTACTAAAGTTTGAGCGTTATCATCAACATTAGTCTTAGGGAATGATACATATAATTTTGGTGTCGTTGTTATTTCTGTATCTTTGAATGCTTCCCCATCCATTGAATATTTATTTAAGTTTGGTGCTTCATCATAGAAGTATACTGCTTCATTGTTTGCTGCTGCTTCTTCAAATTCTTCATATGAACCTACTTTTGTTAACTCTACATTTGTATTTCCATTTTTTGCTGTTAATCCTGTTGGTTCTTTTGATACATTTACAACAAATGTTGTATGTCTGTTTGCATCATATCCTTCATATGTCCCTTTTGATGCTCCTATTGTCAATGTTGCTGTATCGTCTTCAACTTTTGATGTGATATGTGTTGTTACTTCTCCTCCATAATCACGTTCATTTGTTGCTTCATCATAATTTAATGTGATTCCATCATCTTCTACTAGATCATATGATGTTTCTCCATGTGGATAGAATTCTACGATTCTTCTTGTCTTATCTAATCCTTTTTCATTTGTTTCTGATACTGCCATTGGATTATTATTCTCTTCATACATTGGAATAATAGATCCATTTTTTACAAATAATGGTAATTTCCATATTGGGGCATCAAAACTATTAATAACCTGTCCACCAAAATATTGTTCACCAGTAAAATAATCAATCCATGTATCAGATGTACCTGGTAAATAAATATTATCTCTAACATCATTTCCAACTTCATCAGCATTTGTATCTTGATATACTGGTGCAACTAAGAAATTATCACCAAACATATATTGATATTGTGTTGCTGTACTGTAAGTATAATCATTTGCCTCTTCTAAGAACATCGCTCTGATCATTGGAAGTCC
>NZ_JMLH01000017.1 GCF_000686665.1 Thomasclavelia saccharogumia DSM 17460
CTTTCCATAATCTAATAGGAATTTCGATTCGTTTAGGTATAAAATAAAAATATCAATCATAGGGGTATATGAAATGGCTGGATATTTTTATCGGCTAAAAAAGTGTTAGAAATATTATTTTTTCCTAATCATAGTTTCATTGCATTTCATCGGTATCATTATCTCTGGTTTCCTCAATAATTCTGCTAGTTCTTCATTGGTCAGATTAATCACTTGTTTACCTTCTTTATATGCTTATAGCTGTATTTTGCTTTGAGAATTTTTCAATCACGATGTTGATTAGCACATTATATAAATAAAAAAGACAGGAACGAATCAAATTAAATTAATAAATATAATAAAACAGTTAAAATAATTCGAGAAAGTAATATGCAAATTATCTTAATGACGGTGATAGAACTAGCGAATCATTTTTTTGTCATCATCATAGTTTACTATCTTGCTTTCATATATTATTGATCTGGTTATATATTGAACACATTTTTCAATAGCGTCTTTAGTTTGTTCATCTTTGATTTTGGGGCATAGACATAGAACACTTTCTCGTATCTTCGGTAGAACCATCTTTTGAGCCTTTGAAATCTTTTGTCATTGCTAATATGTCTATTAACCATTTATGAGTGCTATAATTTTCATATTTATGACCTGCTTGGAGAATATGAGAGTTTAAACGAGCTCAATTACCTTGTAGGAAAGATTATAGAACTTGACGAAAGCGAGGATTTCTGGCAGGCGGTTTTAGACTTGGGAGAATAGGGCAGTGTTAGAAACTTAATTAACCTTACCGAAAATATGGACTGTTTTGACTATCTTCCAGGTGTTATCGATGCTTCCGACCTTGGCTATTATTGGATTGAACAAAGCAACTGCTATGGTACAAGCAAACTAGGTGCTCTTTCAAATTATATCGACTATGAAAATTTTAGGTGGGATATTTGTTTTGATGAAAGCAAAGTATTTACCAACAACGGTTATGTACGCTCAAATGGCGACCGTTTTGTTGATATTTACGACGGCAATATTGAGAATATTCCTGAAGAATACCGTATTCAAAGTCCTAATCTCTATGTTCGCACTCTTGGAAAAACAGAAAAAGTTATGGAACGCCAACGGATATATTTTAGAGGACATGCCAACTGTATTTCATATCTGAAAAAGCTCGGGGCATTAAATTGAATATTTCGACATAAGCGGTACAGAGTTTTCCAGAATTGCTTTTTACATGATTAAAGTTTATGATAAGACCAAAAAACAAATTAAAATATAAAAGTTTTTATTTAATTCAAGTAAAAACTATTAATTATTTATATGTTTTTTGGTATACTAATAGTAAAGGAGGCATTAGTATGATTGTTAGACCCCATTATTTAGATTTACTGAAAACTTATCGTGATGTGCCACTGGTGAAAATCCTTGCGGGTATTCGTCGCTGTGGTAAGTCCACAATTTTAGACATGTTACAGGATGATTTGATAAAAAGTGGCGTTCTTGCCGACCACATTATCAGTATGCGCTACACTTCGGAAGATTTTGATGACGGTATGACCGATAAAGATATGTACAATGGAATCAAGGAAAAAATGACAGACGGTAAACGTTACTATCTTCTGCTTGACGAGGTACAGGAAATCACAGGTTGGGAAAAGGCTGTAAACAGTCTGCTTGAAAACGCTGATACGGATATTTATGTGACTGGTTCTAATTCTAAGCTGATGTCAAGTGAAATATCCACCTATCTTTCAGGACGGTATATCTCTATCCCTGTATTTACGCTGTCCTTTGCCGAATATATGGAGTTCAAAAAGGCAAGCGGACGCACGCCGAAAGAATTGCTTGCAGAGTATATTCGCATGGGTGGTTTTCCAATCATTGCGCTGAGCAATTTTGACGAGAGCGCAGCATATCAGATTGTTGAGGGCATTTATAATTCCGTTATCACCAGCGATATAACGAAACGGCATAATATTACGAAATTTGACCTGTTCAACCGTGTTGTAAAGTATATTGTTGAAAATGTCGGTAAGACCTTTTCTGCAAATGCTATTGTAAAATTCTTGAAAAGTGAGAGACGTTCTCTCTCGGTGGAATCGGTCTATAATTATTTGGAATGGCTGGAAAAAGCCTTTGTGATTTATCGCTGCCAGCGATACGATCTGCAAGGTAAATCCGTGCTGAAAACGCAAGAGAAATTCTATCTTGCTGACGCTTCTTTGAAATACTGCATGATGGGTTTCAATCCGAAGTCTGTTGCCGCAATGCTTGAAAATATCATATACTTTGAGCTTCGTAGAAAAGGTTACGAGGTCTATATTGGCAAGAACGAAACGAAAGAAATTGACTTTGTGGCGGTACGGCGCGATGAGCGTATCTATGTGCAGGTGTGCCGCAATCTACCAGAAGAATCTGACCGCGAGATTGCCAATCTGCTTGAAATCAAAGACCACTATCCCAAGTATGTCGTAACGCTTGACGAGCTCGCCGCAGGTAATATCAACGGTGTAAAGATCGTACATTTAGCAGATTTTCTATTGGCTGATGGATATTAAAATTATCATAAAGTGTAGATTAGCATATTATTTTAACAAATTTTTAGCAAATTAAATTAGATAACAGTAGTAATAGACATGAGCTAATTAGTTAAAAATAGCAAAATATAATGATACAAACAATCAAATTAATTTATACCAATTTCCTTATTTACAGTGGAGCCAAATTCCTAAGAACTGTTAAAACCAAGCAAAATCAAGAAGATTTTGCTTATGAAAAAGTATAACTTAGGAATATCCACTATAAATAAGTTTTCTCGGCATAAAATAATTTGAATAAAATATTGTCAAATTAAATTAGTTATATTTAATTTTAGCTAATTTACGAATGCAAAAACAGTAGTTTTTTGAGTTAAAATAATTTGCATATCAACAATAAAGATTAAAAATCGAGGTTTAGAGGAGTAACTATGAAATGATATCAAGTATTTATTAGTTCCACATATACAGATTTACAATTAGAGAGACAAGCAGTTTTAGAGAGTATTCTTAAACTTCGTCATATTCCTGTTGGTATGGAACATTTTGTTTCAACAAACGAGGAATAGTTTAATTATATTAAGCGGTTTCTTGATGAAACGGATTACTATATTATCATTATAGGGAATAGATATGGTTCACAAGCTGATGATGGTATTAGTTATACTGAAAAAGAGTTTGATTATGCTGTGGATTTAGAGATTCCAGTAATTGCGTTCATTCATAGCAATCCTGATTCTCTTCCGGTTAACAGATCCGATATAGAACTAGATGCCAAACAGAAACTTAATAAATTTAGAAATAAGGTGATGCATCATAGAATGGTGAGTCATTTTAGCTGGGATAGTCCATCAGCTCTTTCTGAAAATGTTGTTATCGCTTTAGTAAATTGTATTAATTATTATCCAAGACTTGGTTGGGAGAGAGTTGCGTCCTACGAAAATTCAGATTTACTGAATCAAATAAACGATTTAAGGATTGAAAATGATAGATTAAAAGCTCTGCTTGAGGACGAAAAGCAATCAGAGAAATATGAGCAATTCATTATGCAGTTTCCATGGAATGAAATTCGTACTTTTATGGGTTATTCAAAGTGAGATGATTACAAGAATATTTCCATACCAGTTTCTTTGCCTGTTTCTTTGACATGGTCACAAATATTTTCAATCTTTGGTCCAATTTTATTGGTTGAAAGCAACATTAGCCTAATTCATTATGCATTCAATCATGCATTGTTTTTAGATCATGCTCCTTATTTTTGTGTTCCTGATGTGGAGTTTCAGCGAATAGTTGCAGAATTTTTTGAGTATGGAATAATAGATATTGCTCAAGATAAAATTACTTTAACCAAACTTGGAAAGCAAGGTTTGCATACAATAAGGGTTTCTGTTGATGACGAACTTAATTCAATTCATGCAAAAGTAATGGAGGTGTTTAATAATATGCCTCAAAAATCACATGAAGAAATCTCCAAGTATATAAGACTGTTGTCGGATTTCAATTCAAATCCAGAAGCAATAAATTATATTGGACAAACTTTGCTTAGTTTAAGAGTGTTTTTAGGTAACCATCCTGAATGGGATAAAGAGCAGGTAGAAATTGCGCAAAATGAAATCGAAGATATTCTAAATGAAGCATCTGAAAGTGAAAGAGCAGAGATGGGTGCTTTTGATCCTGTTTTCAATCTTTCCAAAATTATGAAACTAATTGATTTTTTAAATGCACAGTTACAAGAATGCCAAATAAAAAATAATTTATAAAACAGTTTAGTAAATATGGTTTTCCCCATGTAATTTAAAGTAAGTAATATTTTACATAGCCGAGAAATTTTCATTTTGAAAGTTCCTAGGCTTTTTCTATTTCAAAATGGAGGTGAAAAAGTATGCCATATATCCCTTCGCGGTGGTAGAGAAAGCCGTGAAATGGATTTGCTGATCTATCCAAAAAGCTATGAGCTGCAGAAACTTTTCAAACGACAAATGGTGTTGGCTTTCTCGTGGAATCGGCGTTATTTTGCACTGGACTATCTAATCAAGGTCAAAGAAATGCACTTTATTCAGGCAGTTGAAACGATTATGAGAAATGTTGATGTATCGTCGTCAACCTATACTTTCGCACCGAAAGTTTTACTATTGCCAACAACCAGAACATGGATATGTGGATTTCAGTCAAGTGTTCTACCAAAAGTGTACGATGAGGTAATGACACCAAAGATCATATATTAGTTGGATCTTTGTAAAGATATTGAGATTTATTGCTTTTTTATGATAGAAGATATTTTTTTAAGATGCTTTTGTCTGCGATATTTGCTATCGTTGAAAAAGGAGGCCAGAGTATTTCTGGCAACGACAAAAAGGCCATCAAGCAGTGTTCGCTTCTTGATAAAATAGAAGCGCAGCTGAGCAGGGATGGTAAAGATGATATGGTGATGTTTGGATTTAAAAGCCATAGAGCTGACATAAGCAGCATGTCTTTGACTGGATTTAGAACCACATTTGGTACAGTATTTGGAACTGCAGGTATGAGCAACAATAGTTTCTTTGCCACAGTTAGGACAGACAAAGAAATCATAACCAAGATGGATAGAAGAACAAAGGATAATCTTTTAAATGTTATCAAAAGAAACATCTCTAAGTTTACCTTTATCATGTAAATTAACGATACAGTCGTAATTATCAAAGAAGGTATATTTAAAAGTATTTTACTGTTTTTTTACATACTGTTTAAAATTAAAAAGACCTAATGTATCAGAAGGAATAGATAAATTGATCATAAACTCATCTCCTAAAATCATTATAATACCAAAAAGGATGATAGGCATTTAAAATGCACTATCATCCAGGTGGACAAAATTTATTTTGTCCCTTTTTTATTCTGTTGATGAATTAGAATTACCAATCGTAAATGTAACTGTATCACTAATTGTTTTAGTACCATCAGACTCACTAATTTTAACGCGATACTGAACACCAGGTGTTAGTTCAAAGTCTTTACTACCAGTACCAGTGAAAGTATATGCATCATTAATTTCACTGCCGTCTAGAGTGAAAAATTGAATACTGATGTTGTTAGAACTATTTTGAGCAGTTACTTTGATCGTAACCGTATTAGAAGAAGTAGTACTTCCGTTTGTAATAGTTACTCCATCGGAAGTAATTGAATAATTAATTTTGTTTTCAGAACTATTAGAACCTACAGATTTAGTTATTTTATTAGACACTTTTCTTGGAGCTTTATGGAAGCGATAATAGCCTGTTACATTGACTTTTTCGTTAGGTGTATAATCAATAATACCATCAGACTGATTTAATGTCGTCGTGTATAAAATTTCATTGCTATTTGGATTGCTAACTTCAACAACATATTCGATTACACCATACATTTTGGTTGCTTCAGTTGCATTTTCATCGGTTGCTGCACTTGCAGGATTATATTCACTGAATTTGACAGAAATCTTTCCATTACTAGAAAGAGAAGCATCAAAAGATGATAAATTATTAATACTATATTCAGTTGACGATTTGCTAGGGCCAGTGCCTTTTTTAGCCCAACCAGTATATATTTTGTCAGATGGGGTGCTTGCAGTTGGACTTTCATAAGGATATACTCCAGCAATAATACTTATTTCTTCAACGCTATCAGGTTTATCAGGATATGACTTTTTATCTGTAGTATTATCTTGTAAATACTCTAATAATTCACCAACTACTTTTCCAGGATAAGCCTTATATTTAGAAGTGTTTTTTCCATCAGCTAAGGCTTTTTCTTCAAATCCCATCCAAACTGAGCAGGTATAGTCCGGTGTATAAGCAGTCATCCATAAATCTTTACTAGCACCGCTATTAGTATTAGAAGTACCTGTTTTAGCTCCAACGTTATCAATTCCACTTAGATAAGCATAATTACTATAGCCGCTGTCAGAATAACTTAACATCGTTTCTCTGATCATGAAAGAAACATCTTCACCAATACTTTGTTTAGCATCATCTTGAATGTCTTTATCGATATTATAAGTTTTATTTTTAGTTGGAACTTCTACATAGTTAACTGTGTGTGATTCAATATAAACACCATTATTTGCAATAGTTGCATAAGCGCCAGCTAATTCAATTGGACTAGTACCATTAGCCCAACCACCAATAGCATATGGTAAACTTAATTCTTTATCCTCAGTAGACATATCAATACCTAAAGATTCCATGTCAGCAATTATTTTTTTAGAAGACGAAGCTTCTAAAACTTCCTGAAAAGTTGATACTGCAGGGATATTCCATGATTTAACTAAAGCTTCTTTAATTGGCATTGAACCATGATAACTATTATCCCAGTTTTTAGGAGTATAGTCACCAAAACTTGTTGGCTCATCAACAACTGTATGCACTGTTGACCAGTCTAGATATTTGTAAGCTAAACCATAATCAAGAATTGGTTTCATTGAAGAACCAGGTTGTCTTTTTAATGTTGCCTTATTTTTATCACCAAGTTTATAATTACGTCCCCCAATTACTGCAACGATTCGACCATCTTGAGTAGACTGGATACTGCCAGACATTTGCATATCTTCATCAGTATAGTCATATGTTTCACCATTTGCCATTTTTGCAGCTTCTTTTTGAACATCTTGATTACAGTATGTGTAGATATTCATTTGGGTCTCAGCAGGATCTAAACCTGTTTTCTCTTTTACTTCAGCAGTGACTAAATCAACGTATGCTGCTAATGCACTATCTGAAGTAGTACTTGATTGTGATAACATATTTTCAATCTTTACTTTTTTTGCTAGATCGCATTCTTCTTGAGAAATATAGCCATGATCGACCATTAAGTTTAAAATGATATCGCGCCGTTTAGTTGCTAAATCAAGATTGTAATATGGATCATAAGCGCTAGGAGAATTCAAAGTGCCTGCCAATAAGGCTGCTTCTGGTAAAGTAAGCTGAGATACTTCTTTATTAAAATAATATTTGCTGGCTGCAGCAATACCGATCGAACTAGTACTGCGACCAAAATAAATTTTATTTAAATATAAAGTAATGATTTCTTCTTTGCTTACTTCTTTTGTTGCCTGAATAGCTAAAATGATTTCACTGATTTTACGAGTATAAGTTTTTTGTTCTTCTGGGAAATAAGATTTTTTGATTACTTGCTGCGTGATCGTAGAACCACCGCCACGAATACTAAAATGTGCTAGATTAGTAATCAATGTTTTAGCAATACGAGGTAAATCGAAACCATCGTGTTCAAAGAAGCGGGAATCTTCTGCAGCAACTACAGCATCAATTAATACTTGTGGTAAATCTTTATAAGTAATATTTTCTCGCTTACCATTGATATCACTGCCATATGTATACATTAGTTCTCCATTAGCATCATAAATTTTACTGGCTTCACCAGAAAGGAGACGCTGTGCAGAAAAGTCTTCAGTTTCTTTGTATACTGACCAGGCGAAAAAACATCCTCCAGAAAGACAAATGACAATAATTATTACAATAAAACTAGTAAAAATTTTTTTCCAGTTCAATCTTCTTTTTTTGCTTCTTGTAGTAGGGTTATCTGTCATTTTTAAGACCTCCTAAATAATATTGATCAATTATTTTTAAATAATTTAAGCGCGGATTAAATCCCTGCTCAATCAAATGTCCTTTTTCTTTAATTTCCTCATAAGAAATAGATTTTTGATTGGGCTGATAATATGCTTCAATCATATATGAGGCATCAATTAAGTATACCTCATTTAGGTGGGTAAAAGCAATAATAACAAAGGCAATTCCATGGTGATTAATAATACTTTGTAAATGCTTGATCTGGTGAACGCCAATATTAGTAAAAGGAAAGTTTTGTCTTTTGGTTTCCTTTGCTTCAAAATCTAAGTATCTACCTTTATAAATCCCGTTATAGTCAGTTGTAGAAGGAGTCTTGAAGTAAGCTTCAACAATTCTAGCTGCTGATCTTTTGGGATAATCAACTTTCACGATTTGAATTGGTGTGGGTTTTTTGTGAATATTGGCGATGCCATTAGTAAGATAATATTTATTTGTTAAATTTAAATCTTCTTCAAGATTCATCCCGCGATGGCGGGTATTTAATTTTCCATCAATTAATTTGGTTTGATGGATAGTAGTTTTTTTCATATTTGGATAATTAACCATAGTTGCTCCTTTTTATTACTTTACGTAGGTATTATACCATAACTAAAATAAAATATCATAATATCTTGCGAGTTTCCTAAACATTGTATATTTTGTTAAAATTCATGACAAATATATTAAATCCTTGCATTTAATCAAGAATTTTGTTTCAATATATTATATAGATAGGAGTTGATTACTTTGGAACCAAAAATTATGTTAAGTCCAAAAAAAATAGTTGCGAAAGAATTTAAAGTTGATTTTAAAGGATATAATGCAGAAGAAGTTGATCATTTTTTAGATATGATCGTTAAAGATTATGAATCATTTGCTGCTATGTTAAATGCATCGTATGATAAAATAGATCAATTGGAAGCTCGTTTAAATGAACAAAAGATCAAAATTGCTAAACTTGAGCGTGAAAAAGCACTTCAAGATGACAATATCCATGCAATGGAAGAAAATCTTTCAACTAATGTGGATATTTTAAAAAGACTTTCTTTATTAGAAAAAGTAGTATTTAATCAAAATAAATAGTACCAAATAACTTTATACTTGCTTTCTAAAAAAAAATAAGTAAAATAAAGAAGACTCGTAGAAAACGATTGCTACGAAAGTAGAGGAAAGTCCAGGCTTCCACAAGCTGCGATGCTTGTAGTGTTTGTACATGACGAATCAATAAGTCATGGTAGCGTGAGCTAACGACAGGCCTAAGACCTAACCATCAGTATGGTCGATAAGCCATAAAGTGCCACAGAAACTATTCTAATCGAAAGATTAGCTGAAAAGAGGTAAACTCTGCAAGGAAGAAACCCAAATTTGGTAGGGGAATCGTCTCAAGGAAATTGAACTAAAAGACGAATGCATATGCATAGATAAATAATCGTTTGAAAAACAGAACTTGGCTTACGAAGCGAGTCACATTAGCTGATTTTATCAGCTTTTTTGTTTGTATAGATGTTTATATTTGTTTATAATGAATTAAAAGAGGTATATTTATGGATAAACATGATGAAACGAAATATATATTTGCTCAGGCAATAAAAGAATTAATTAAAAATAGACCATTAGATAAGATTACAGTGACAGATATTGTTATTAAAGCTGGAATGACTAGACAAACGTTTTATCGTTATTTTATGGATAAATACGATTTGGTGAACTGGTATTTTGAAAAACTGGTATTGAAATCTTTTCGACAAATGGGGAATGGATGTTCGTTATATGAAGCACTATGTTTGAAATTTGAGTTTATTCAAAATGAGCACTCTTTTTTTAAAGAAGCGTTTAAGTCAAATGATTGCAATAATTTGATTAATTATGATTTTAGTTGTATTTATAGTTTTTATAAAAAAATTATTGAACGAAACTTAGGGCATCAAGTAGATAAAGATATTGATTTTTTATTGCAAATGTATTGTAAAGGATCGATTGATATGACAGTAGACTGGATATTAAATGATATGCCTATAAGTATTAAAGAAATCGTTATTTTATTGATTGAGGCTTTACCAAAGAAATTAGAACCTTTTATTTTGAATACATAAAATCATAAAAGATAGGAATATTTTTTGATAATAAAAGTAAGTATATAGAGTTATTACAAGAGATAGTTGTTTTAAGCAAAGAAAGAGATAATTAAAAATAATGGTATCTTAGCATTTTTGTGATATAATTCATTATGAATTTAATATTTTCACGTAAAAGGAGAGAGCTTATCATGGAGATAGAATTTTTAAAAGCGGTTAAGATTGGTAATAAGGTATATGATATTGGTGAACATTTAGAAATTAAGGAACCTCAAGATACACTTATGGATTTAAATGAAGATTTTTATATCTTGATCTATCATGGGTTAAGATATGATGTTTATAGAAATGCTATTAAAATTATAAGAAATTAAATAAATCGATAAAGAGCTTGATTTTGATGATAAAATCAAGCTCTTTATTGTCTACAATAAAAAGCTTTAGCAAAGTGATAATGAAAAATCCTCAAATATAATATAAATGCGTGCTTCTGGTATTAAATTGATGTGGAATGAAACAATTGAAAATGACAAGATGATAGCCAAGCAGGCAACAAACTTTGATTTTAATGCAACACTTACTTATAGTGGAGGGAGAAGTGCTAAAAGATCAAAGTAACATTCATTATTTATATACTGGTGTGACAAGTAAATTTCGTCTTTATTCAAGTACTACTACACTTCCAACTGAATCAGGAAGATATGTTGTTACTGTTGTGACTTTAGGTGGTAATTATCTAGCTGCACCAATAACAAGAACATTCCAAATTACAAAATAATTATTGTTATAAAATATCGATTAAAAGGCGATGATTCGCCTTTTATTTTTGCAAATAAAAACATTTAAGTAATCTAATAAAATAAAATTAATTTCTATATGCTTTAAAAGCATTATAATAATTTAATATAGGTATTAGATATTTGTTATTTATTATAATATAATATAGGTGTCAAAAGAGAAGAATAGTAAATGTTATTTTTGAGTCAATTAAAAAATTATCTAGTTTTAATTGTAATAGTTGGTTCGAGTAATATCTACTTTTTATCAGTTTCAACAGTATTCGTACTAATCAATTGAAAGATTTATTATTTATTGATTGATGAATTATTATTAAGATCTGATAAAGTGATTTTAAGTGTAAAGCTTATATTATTTTTTAAGTACTTTGTAGTATATATCCTTTTTATAGAAATACTACAAAATAAAATTTGAATAAGTGTTGTGTCTAAGTGATGAAGACAGAAATGGAGGAAAGTATGAAAACTTTAGTTGCTTATTTTTCATGTAGTGGTGTAACAAAAAAAGTTGCGCAATCAATTGCAGAGATATTATCAGGAGATCTTTATGAAATCAAGCCAAAGGTTCCTTATAGTTCTGCTGATTTGAATTGGAATGATCCTAACTCACGCAGTAGTCTAGAAATGAAAAACAAAACATCACGACCTGCAATAGCTACAGATATTGAAAATATGGAGCTATATGATGTAATCTTTATAGGATTTCCAATTTGGTGGTATCTTGCTCCAACGGTTATTAATACTTTTTTAGAAAGTTATGATTTTAAAGGTAAAACAATTGTTCCTTTTGCAACTTCTGGCGGAAGTAGTGCTGGTGAAACAAATAAATATTTACAAGTTAGTTGTTCGAATGGTGTTAATTGGTATCCAACAACGATACTAAATGGATGTTCATTGGCTAAATTAACAAAATGGATCGATGATTTAAATTTATAAAGGAGAAGGTTTTTATGAGTTTTCAAATGTGTATTCCTACCCGTATTTTATTTGGGACTGGAAAATTGAACGAATTACATCAACAAAAAATGCCAGAGAGACGATGGGGTTTGTTCTATGTTGCTCCAATCGAATTAGATCATGAAAATTGCAGAATAATATTTGAAAAAGCATATCAATAAATGTATGAAAAGATTGAAAATAAGATATATTTTTCAATCTTTTTTTCCGTTGCTTAACATTCTTTTGAATGATAGAATAATAGAAATGAGGAGTGATCATGATGGAAATACGGGTTTTAAAATATTTCTTAGCAGTGGCTCGAGAAGGAAATATCACCAAAGCTGCTGAAATTCTGCATATTACACAACCAACGTTAAGCAGACAGCTGATGCAGTTAGAAGATGAATTAGGTGCTGCTTTATTTGTTAGGGGAAAGAGGAAAATCATATTAACCGAAGCAGGGATGCTTTTAAAAAGACGTGCTGAAGAAATAGTTAGTCTATCTGAAAAAACTGAATTAGAAATTAGTCATCAAGATAATGAGGTTTCAGGTGAAATCGTTTTAGCTTGTGGAATTACCGAAGCAACAAAAACAATGGGGCAATATATTCAAAAATTTAAGAATATTTATCCTGAAGTGATTTTTCATGTGCGAAATGGTAATAGCGATTTTATTATTGAAAATATCGATAAAGGACTTGTTGATATAGGTTTTGTTTTAGAACCAGTTAATTTAGAAAAACTTAATTTTTTAAAAATGCATAAGGTTGAAAGATATGGAATTCTCACAAAGAAAAATTCTTTTTTGGCGCAAAAAGAATATATCATGCCTGAAGATCTAAAAGGCATTTCACTTATTAATACAGCAAGAAGTGAAACCCAAAATGAATTAAAAAAATGGATGGGTAGCGGCTATGATCAGCTTCATTTTGCAGCTGTATCAGAATTAACAACGACGGCATCTATTTTAGTTTCAAATAACATAGGACATGCTGTTGTTGTAGAAGGTTCAATTAATTATGCGGCTAATCAGGAATTATGTTTTAGACCTTTTTATCCAGAACTCATAACAACATCGCTCATTGTCTGGAAAAAATATCAATCATTTAGCTTTACAGTATCTAAATTCATTGATTTTTTAGCAAAAGAAATCAAAGAGAATAGCTAGTTTAAATAAAAAATAACAATGTAATTTTTCGTAAAAAACATTGTTATTTTTGTTTTATAATATAATTTCCTGTTTTTATATAAATAATTTGCGAGATTATACCGATTACTGTACCTGTTATAGTTCCAATTAATAATAAATAAGGCAAATAATATAAAAATGTTGATGTGTTAAAGAAAAACATTGCTATTAATAATTGACCTATATTATGAAAAACACCTCCGATAATAGAAATAGTATAATTTGAAAATAATTTTGTTTGATAAAATAATGCCATCATAGTTAAAGATAATATCCCGCCAGCTAAACTATATAACATCATATAAAGATTAGTAAAAGTTATCCCAACAATAAATACCCTAAGCAGCATAACAAAAAAAGCTTCTTTATAACCAAAACAGAATAACATGATTATAGTGGTAATATTTGCAAGACCAATTTTTGTTCCCGGAATACTAAGATGAAAAGGAATCAATGTTTCGATATAGCTTAAAATAATTGCAATAGCACAGAATAAGGCTAAATAACACATCCTTTTTACATTAATAGACTTTGACATCTTGATCACCATCCTTGCCATCAATGATTTCAACGATCAACTGATGTGGTAAACAAATAATACTAGCACCAGTTTTAGAAATATGCCCTTGTCTTATACAGGTATGATCTGGACATGTCGCCTTATCCATATATATTTCATTATTTTTAATAATTAAAATATTTTCATCATTGATATTGATTGTTTGATCTTCATTTAAATCATAAATACCATAATCTTCTTTATTAACTGTGATTTTAACTAAATGACCATTATCAGATCTGTTTAATAAAAAAAATCCAATAATTATAATACTAATAACGAATATAATAATCATATCATATTTAAAAGTTTTATTCTTCATTGTCTTACTCCATGTTATAATAGTTTGCAGGAGGCTTATCATGAAAAAAATAATCAGTTTATTATTACTTTTTACATTGACTCTTTGTGGCTGTCAGAGTCAGTTTACGCCCCTATCAGATAAACAATTTTGCTTAGATACAATCGTTGAAATCACTTTATACGATTCAAAATCTACTGATATTTTAAATCACTGCTTCGATATTTGCAATGATCTAGAGTTAGTTTTTTCATCAACAAATGAAAAGAGTGAATTATATAAAATCAATCATAACGTTAATAAATTACAAGAACAAACGATTTCAGATGATTTATATGCGGTAATCAAAGAGGGGTTAAAATATAGTGAACTATCAAAAGGACAATTTGATATAACGATTGGATCTATTTCAGCATTATGGGATTTTAAAAAGGAGATACCTGAACTCCCTCAACAAGATATGATTCAAGAAAACTTACAAAATGTTTCTTATCAAAATATTATATTGACCACAAATAAGATTACATATCTCAATGAAAATACTATGATTGATTTAGGAGCAATTGCAAAAGGATATATTGCTGATAAGATCAAGGATTATTTATTAAAAGAGAATATCAATAATGCCATTATTAATTTAGGTGGCAATGTATTGTGTGTGGGAAATAAAAACAATGAGCAGTTTATGGTTGGATTGACAGATCCGCAAGAAATAGATCAATCTATTTTAACTTTATCAATAGATGATTTATCTGTTGTTACTAGTGGCGTATATCAAAGATATTTTGAATTGAATGGTCAAAAATATCATCATATCTTAAATCCCCAAACTGGTTATAGTTATGAAAATGGATTATCATCAGTAACGATCATATCTAAAACATCATTACAAGCAGATACTTTAAGTACTGTATGTTTTTCATTAGGAAAAGAAAAGGGGATAGAATTATTAAATTCAATGGATGATGTTTATGGTTGTTTTATTGATGAAAATAATCAAATCAGCTATTCAAATGGTTTTGAAGAATATATAAAATAAAGAGATTTCTTGTTTTAGATTTAGAAAGAATATGGAAGAATTGATTTTATTGATTAATACAATGATTTCAATGCTTCCTTTTTTATTTCAATAATGGGTTAAAATTTTATGCTTAAAAAGCATTAAATGCATTTATTTTAAGTATTAGACATAATTAATATTAGTATTTAAAATAAAAGTAGATAAAAAAGGGGTGCTTATTTGTAATGAATATTCAAGATTTAACAAAATGTTATTACATTTTGCAGGAGGATATATTTAAATTTAAAAAATTAGGATTATTGGATAATGTATCTACTATTAATGGTCAGATGGAGTTTGATGACGATGACGTTCGTCAAGTAATAGAAATGGTCAATTTAATGAAATTGGGTTTGGATGATCAAGAACTGGTGAAATATTACACCAATAAAGATATACAAACAGACATTTTAAAAAAAGTTCGAGTTTTGATCCTCGAACAATTACATTCGTATCAAAAGAAACTAGATGATATAGATTATATGATTTATGAAAAAGAAAAATTATGGCAAAAGGAGAAGATATGATACAAAAGATTATAAAAATTATTTTAGCTGTTTGTTTTGTATTTACCATAACAGCCTGTCAAGTTCAAGAAGACACATTAGATAATCATCAGATCGATGCTGCAGAAAATAAGACAAAAGTACTTATAGCTTATTTTAGTTTATATGGAAATGCTGATTATAATGAAAATACAGATGCTTTAACTTCAGCAAGCATTGTCATTGATAAAAATCAACGTCTAGGGATAACAGAATATGCTGCTAATTTGATTCAAGAAAAAACTGGTGGCGATAAGTACTTGATTGAGGTAGATGAAAAATATTCTGATGATTTTCAAGAAGTTATTGATTAAAATCATCGTGAGCAAAATCAAGATATCTTACCTCAAATAAGTGGACAGGATATACAAATTGACGAATACAATATTATCTTTATTGGTTATCCTGTATGGGCGACAGGAATCCCGCAAGTAATTCGCTTGTTTATGGAAAAATATGATCTAAGTGAAAAAACAGTGATTCCATTTTGCAGCCATAATGGATATGGAAGCGGGAACAGTTATGACGAAATTCAGGAATATTCAAAAAGCAAAAATGTATTAGAAGGAATTGCAATTGATTCTCAAGAAATCCTTGAATCTGAAAGTCAAATAGAACAATGGCTTGATGATCTTGATTTAAATATCAATGATAGTAGTCAAATAAGTATACAAATTGGTGATTATCAATTAGATGGACAATTAAATGATAGTCAAATGGCATAACAATTAAAAACGATGTTACCACTTACTGTTTCAATGGTTCATTATGGCAATAGAGAATTTTATGGCACGATTGATAAAACAATAGCGGTACAAGGTAGAGGACAACTTTCTTTTGAAAATGGTGACATTACTTATTGTCCCACAAATAACTCACTTGCTATTTTCTATAATCAATCAGATAATCCTAATTTAACGATGAAAGTCTATGTTATAGGAAAAGTAACATCAGATTTAAAAATATTTCATGAACTCTCTTCAAAAGAAGATATAACATTTAATACAAAATAGAAGGATAAATAATGAAAAAGATTTTAATGATTCTTATGGTATTGATGTTGGTCGGATGTCAAAATACCCAAAATGAAGAACCTTCATCATTACAGGGTGATACTAAGCAAACTGAAGAAACTACAAGTAACCAAACAGAAAAAGATCAAAAAATTCTTGTGGCTTATTTTTCAAGAGTAGGTAATACAGATTTTCCTAGTGATGTTGATACTTCTTCATCAGCAAGCGTAATTGTAGATGGAGATATACTTGTTGGAAGTACCGAATATATTGCTAATGTTATTGTAGAACAAACAGGTGGAGATAAATTTCTTATTGAGACACAAACAAAATATTCAGCTGATTATGATGAGCTGGTTGATCAACAGCAAGGTGAAAGAAATAAGAATGCACGTCCAGTTTTAGCATCACATGTTGAAGATTTTGATAGTTATGATGTTATCTATTTAGGTTTCCCTAACTGGTGGTATGGTATGCCAATGCCTCTTTATACATTTTTAGAAGAATATGATTTTTCAGGCAAAATAATAATTCCTTTTAATACATCAGGTGGTTCAGGATTTTCTGATGCAATAAGTGAGATAGAGGCTTTATGTCCAAATGCTACAGTTTTAGATGGATATACAACAAGTGGCAGCAGTGTTCAAAATGATCGAGAAGAAATCATCGAATGGATCAATGAAGTTAGTCAGTAATTTTATAAATGTTATTTAATATGGGGGAACGTTGATGAAAAAGAAATTTCTAAAAAGAGATGTGATATTTAGGTTAATTGTTTTTATTACAGTTATTATTCAAGGATCTGTATTATTAAAATATAATGTAACTTCTTTTCAAAATAATGAACAGGATGAGTCAGCTTATATCTTGAATATTCATGAAATACCAAAAATAGAATCTAATATCATATTTGAAAATGAAAGAAATATTTTGATTTTGTACGATGGTGCTTGTGGTTCTCTTGAGACTTTTAATTCTATGATACAAGAAAAAATAGTATGTGATATTTGTGAAATCGATCGTATTGAAAGCTGTCAAATAGAAGATTATGATTTGATATTATTAGGAAATGTAGTGATAGATAATCAACCTAGTGAATCAATGATAAATTTTTTGGAGCAATATGATTTCTCTGGATTAGATATAGCACCTTATTGGGTAGGAGGAATGGATCATGATTTATTTGAAAGTACGATGCGATCATATCTACAAGGAGCAGATATTTTACCTGGTTTAGGTTTTAATGGTGATGAAATTTCTGAAACTGAGGAAATCGGTTATTTTATTGATGGGTGGTTAACAACAGTATATACAACTACATAAATAGTAAAAGATGAAGAATTTATAATTGATCTTCATCTTTTGTTACATTAAAGATAGTTTTAGTATCTGATTTAACTATGTAAAACTTTTTGTAAAGATTTTGTTGTTGATTTTATGATCAAAAATTTTTTATAAATCAATAAATTTAGAAAAATATATTGCTAATCTTATAGCAGATTAAAAATTTATGTGTTTTATAAGTTGTGTAAATAAAATTTTAAAAAAATTGAAAATAGTACTTGACCGATTCTTACAATCGGTTGATACAATTACATTGTAGTAAAAGAAAGCAAGGAGGTAAATATAAAGGTGAAAAAACAAAAAGCACAATTATTTAATAATAAATTTATAACTACTGATCCAGAATTTGTAGATATTATTAAAAACTTTTTACAAGAAGATGTCTTGAATGCTGGTAATTTATCAGAGAAAGAGAGAATGCTATGTATTTTATCAGTCCTATTAGGCTGTCAAGGAATGGAAGAATATTGTCATATGCTTCATGTAGCATTAGATTCAAATATTGATCCTGTTGCTATTAAGGAAACTGTTTACCAAGCAGCTGCTTATTTAGGCATTGGGAGAATATCTGATTATTTATTAAAGACGAATGAAATTATGAAAGAATATGGAATTTCTTTACCATTACCAGCTCAGAGTACAACAAATAGAGAATCAAGATTTGAAAAAGGGCTTGCAAAACAAGTGGAATTATTTGGTTTGCAAATGGCTGATAGACAAAAAGATACAGGACCAAGGCAAAATATTAATCGTTGGCTAGCTTCTAATTGTTTTGGAGATTACTATACGAGAAATGGACTTAATGACCGAGAAAGAGAAATGATAACTTTTTGTTTTATTTTAGCACAGGGTGGTTGTGAAAATCAGTTAAGAGGACATACTGCGGGAAACTTTGGGGTAGGAAATGATAAAGAAAAACTGTATCAGGTTGTTGAACAATGTATGCCTTATATTGGCTATCCTCAATCATTAAATGCATTGGCTATTATTGATGAAGTAGCTTCAAAATTAAAATAATGGGGATAGTGTAATGAAGTATCAAAGAGGAAGGAAAATGATATTAGTTATATTAGGTGTCATTATTTTGGTTCTTGCTGGTATCGTTATTTATTGTATGACAGGAAGTTCTTTGCATTATGAAACACAAAACATTGTTAAAGGTGAGAAAGATTCAAGATCGATCATTATCTATTTTTCAAGATCAAATGCTTTAGATTATGATGATGAGATCGATGTTAGTACCCATGCAAGTTTAAATTTAAAAAATGATCACATAGAAGGTAATACAGAAATAGCTGCTAAGATGATTCAAGAGAAGACTGGCGATGATTTATATTCAATTCAAGTTTCAAAAAGCTATAGATCCCCATTTCTTGCTACCTCTTTAAGAGCCTGGTTAGAAAAATATTTAAATATTAAACCAGATTTATCAAACATGCCAGAAAATTTAGATGATTATGATGTTATTTATTTAGGATATCCTATTTGGTGGTACAAAGAACCTATGGCAGTTGATACATTTTTAGAAAACTATGATTTAAGGGGAAAAACAATTATTCCATTTTGTACAAGCACAAGTTCATCGATTGATGAAAGTGTTCAATCAATACAAAAAATATGCCCTCATTCTCATATACTTGAAGGGGTAAGAATGGAACAGGCAAATGAAAAAGAAATAGATGAATGGTTAAAAAAAATAAATATTGGAGGATAAAACGATGAATACATTTAATTATGAATTAAAAACAAAAACTTATTTTGGAAAAGGTGCAGCAAAACAAAATTTACCAGCTGAATTAGCAAAAGCAGGACATACTGTGATGCTTGCTTATGGTGGCGGATCAATAAAAAAGAATGGAATTTATGATGAAATAAAAGAAATCTTAGAAAATGCGGGAAAAGAAGTTGTCGATTTTTCAGGTATTATGCCTAATCCTACATATGCAAAAGTGCAGGAAGGGGCTAAATTGGCTAAAGATAAAAAAGTTGATTTTATTTTAGCAGTTGGCGGAGGCTCTGTAATTGACTGCTGTAAAATTATTTCAGCTCAAGCAAAATTGGATCAGGATATTTTTGATTATGAGTATGTTGATAAAAAATTTCCTACTACTGGTATCTTAATGGGAGCAATCGTTACAGCGAGTGGAACTGGTGCTGAAATGAATGCCGGAGCAGTCATTACACATGAAGAAAAAATGTGGAAAGGACCGATCGTTGGAACACAGGCCGATTTTGCAATATTAGATCCCTGGTATACCAAATCATTACCAATGAAGCAGGTTATCTCAGGGGCATTCGATACATTAAGTCATTGTATGGAGACATATTTAGGAACTCCTAGAATTCCTAATTTATCAGATCGAATCAACGAATCAATTATGCAGTTAGTTATTGAAAATATGCGAAAGTTGTTAGTTGATGAATATGATATGGAAGCAAGAAGTGAATTGATGTGGGCTTCTGCGATGGCAGAAAATGGTATTTTAAAAATTGGAAAGGTTACTGATTTTCAAGCACATCAAATAGAACATCAGTTAGGAGCATATACAGATTGTAATCATGGACAGGGGCTTGCAATCATTCATCCAGTATTATATCGCCATATGTACAAAGAAGGATTGGAACAATTTGTAAGACTAGCCAAAGAAGTTTGGCATGTTGATCCAGCTGATAAAACAGCTGAAGAAATAGCATTAGCAGGGATCGATGCTTTAACTAATTTTATTAAAGAGATGGGACTTCCTGCAACATTAAAAGAAATTAATATTGATGATGTTGAGATGCTAAGAAAAGTAGCTGATACTTGTAATTTAACAGCTGGATGTGCAAAGAAATTTGAAAGAGATGAAATCTTTGAAATTCTTAAAGAATGCTTATAATGACAGTAAAATAAAGAAAAAGAAATATCTAAGATTTCTATTTGTTTTATTAATATGCTTATTTTTAGGGTGTAATATTCAAAATAATGAATCAGTAGATGAAAAGGATGATGATCTGACCATTCTTGCAGATCAATCATATATTATGCAGGAATTAAACATAAGTAGGGATAGTCAACAAATATATGGTTAATTATATAGACCTCTGTATATTGATAAGAAGGTGCCAATAATTATTTATTGTCATGGTCTTAGTGGTTATCATGAAAGTGGTGTTCAGTATGCTAAGGAACTTGTAAAATTAGGCTATGGGGTTTATTGTTTTGATTTTTGTGGTGGTGGATTATGCGCAGACTTTGTTTAAGAGTACTGATGATATTCCAGATAATTATTATCATCTATGGATGAGGGTAGGAAAAGTCTATTTTGAAAAATTGTTGAATTATGATATTTATGATGAAATATCTTCTTATGACAATGATGTTCTTATCATTCATAGTGATGCTGATAGTGTTGTATTGCTATCTTATTAAAAAAAAGCAGAGAATGTTTATTTATCTGCTCAATTAAAAGTGATTGAAGGAGCAGACCATGGGTTTTATGATTATAATTTTAAAGAAGCAATGAGTTATATAGAAAATTATTTAGTTGAAAATATATATGCTGAAGATAACTATAAATATTGAATAGGTAATTATTGTTAGATATTTTCAAATAGGTTTATCTTAATTAATGTAATTCAGATTATTATTGAAATAATCTTAGATCATATTTGGAATATACAAGATGGCTTTTGTTGAATCAAGAAATAAATTTTTAGGAGGAATTGAAAATGAAAAAAGTATTATCGTTTTTATTAGCTGTGTTTGTTACGCTGACTCTAGCGGGATGTAGTCAAACAAATCAAAAAGAACAAAATCAAACCTCAGAGGATTCAAAACAAACTGTAACAGCTACAGATCAAGATATTCTTATTGCTTATTTCTCGTATAGTGGCAATACTGAAAAAGCAGCTCAAGAAATTCAAAAACAGACAGGTGGGCAATTGGTAGAAATTACTAGAAAAGAAGCATATCCAAATGATTTTTATGATATAGCTGAAAATGAGATAATCAATGGGGAACAGCCTGAAATCACTTTATCTATTAATAGTATTGATCAATATGATATTATTTTTATTGGTTATCCTATCTGGTGGCAAAAAGCTCCGGCAATGATCAACACATTTGTTCATCAGTTTGATTTTACTGATAAAACTGTTATTCCTTTTTGTACAAGCAGTAGTGATGGTATAGAAGAAAGTTTAGATGTATTTGATGATCTTCAAGATCAAGCAAATGTGAAAGAGGGCTTACGAATTAATGATTATGATGAAATATCTAGCTGGTTAGATAGAGTATTAGAATAAAGTAATCAAATATGTATAAAAAACATATTAATTTTGACAAATCATCTAGCGATTAACTTTATCATGATTGCAAGAAAGTTGATTGCTGATGATATTACAAAAGAGCAGTCATTTTATCTTTATGTATTTATTTCTATTTTATCAATTTAGCAATGGATATAGTGGTTGTTTAACCGATTGAAAAGTAAGAAATGAAATCGATTTAGTGATAAAGAGATTCTGCTTTAAAAAAAGTTTATGAATGTAGCAAAAATGTGTAAGGAGAAACTATATGATGAAAAAAATAATTAAACTATTGTTAGTGACAATGTTTACTGTATCATTGGTTGGATGTTCATCAGATAATGAGCGATCAAATACAGTTGACACAACTGAGCAGATAAATCAGAATTCAAATGATACACAGATCACAGCAGATAAAATCTTAGTTGTTTATTTTTCAGTACCGGAAATGGATGGTGTAGATACATCATCTTCAGCAAGTAGAGTTGCGACTGAAGATGGTGTTGTAGGGAATACCCAATATGTTGCAAATATCATTTCACAGGAAATGGGTGATGATTTATATAGAATTGAAACAGTCCAGACCTACCCCGAAACACATGATTCGTTATTGGAATTTGCTTATGAAGAACGTAGTGAAGATGCAAGACCAGAATTAAAAAATGAGATAGATAATTTTGATGAATATGATACAGTATTTATTGGTTATCCTAACTGGAATGCTGATCTACCAATGCCATTGTATACTTTTTTAGAACAATATGATTTTACTGATAAAACAATTATTCCATTTACTACACATGGTGGTAGTGGTTTTTCAGGAACGATTGGAGTAATTGCTGACTTACAGCCAAATGCAACAGTTATCTCAAATGGTTTATCGATTTCAAGAAATGATGTGGCGTCTTGTGATAATGAAATTAAGGAATGGTTAGATGAACTTCAAATAAAATAAATAAAGAAATTACTTATTAAAAGAGCAGCTTTCGTATATTATAGGTGGTGATATAGATGAAAAGGAAATTGATGAGAAGCTTGGATATTATGATGTTTGTTTTAGTATTATTATTGATGGCTTTTCATTTGACGGGTCAACAATTACATGAATTGTTAGGAACAATTACTCTTCTTTGTTTTATTGTTCATCATATATTGAATTGGAAGTGGCATCAAAGCATCTTAAAAAGACGTTATCAATTGCCAAGAAAATTAATGACTTTTGTAAATGTTATTCTTTTTATAGATGTAATGTGTTTAGGAATAAGTGGAATGTTGATGTCTAATTATGTTTTTCGTTTTATTCCTTCATTTGGATCGATTTCATTGGCTAGAAGAATTCATATGATTGCTTCATATTGGGGATTTGTTATGATGTCTGTTCATTTGGGATTCCATTGGCATATGATCCTCATACCAATAAAAAAGAAGTTTGATAATCTATCTTATTATACACAGTTAATTTTTTATAAATTTTTACCAGTTGTTATATGTTTGATAGGGTTGTTCTTTTTTATAAAAAATAGAATCTATATGTATATGTTTTCGATAGAAAATTTTGTATTTTTTGATTATCAAATGAATTTTTTAAATTTTATTAAAGAATATCTTTTCATTAGTTTTTTATATATAGGAATAGGATATATAATACTAAAAAAAATAAGGGATAGAAGGAGTAAAGAATAATGAAAGTTATTTTAATAAATGGCAGTCCCAATGCAAGAGGCTGTACATATACAGCACTGCAGGAAGTTGAAAAGGTTTTAAATGCTGAAAATATCAATACAGAAATTATTCAGGTAGGAAATAAAGATATTCGCGGCTGTATTGGATGTCGTCAATGTAAAAAAATAGGAAAGTGCATTTTTGATGATTATGTTAATGATGTAGCAGCAAAATTTACAGAATGTGACGGTATCGTGATAGGATCACCTGTTTATTTTGCTTCTGCCAATGGAACCCTTGTTTCTTTTATTGATCGTTTGTTTTATAGTAGTCAGTGTGATAAAACAATGAAAGTTGGCGCAGCTGTAGTTTCAGCAAGACGAGGAGGCTGTTCAGCAACATTTGATGAATTAAACAAATATTTTACAATTTCTTCGATGCCGGTTGTTTCTAGTCAATATTGGAATAGTGTTCATGGATATACTCCTGAGGATGTAAGAAAAGATGCAGAAGGACTACAAACGATGCGGGTACTGGGGAAGAATATGGCATTTTTAATAAAAAGTATCCAGCTAGGGAAAGAAAAGTATGGACTTCCTGAAAAAGAAAAAAGTGTGCATACTCATTTTATAAGATAGTTTTAAAAGAATAAAATGATAATGTTTCGTAATTTATTAATAAGTTTATAACTTATTTAACCTAAAAAGACATCATACCCAAATGTTTCCTTTGCACAATTATTTTAAGTTGTGGTGTATTTTAGAAAGCTGATAATTCAGGAAATATTATCTTTTTCGATTGAAAATGCTAGATCATGCCGGATTGTAGAAAGTAGAGTCTATACAATTGGTAATGATGAATTAAGAGCAAAGAGTTACTCATTAAATTATAAATATGTTTTTGAATATGAAATAAAATTTTAGATATTTAATAAATGAATTTAACTGTTTTAGATGAAAATAGAAAAGTCTTTCAAGAACTACTGGAAGTAATGTGTAGATTCCTGATGAGACTTTTTTTGTTATGAATTTTTATTAATTTAGTGAATTTACAATATTATTAATAAATTCATGATCTTATTGGCTAGAAACTGTTTTTTGATAGTGTCGCTTTTACTTAAAATAGTATCTATCTTATCAAAACGAGATTTTGTAATATAGGGTTATTGGTATTATTAGAGGATTGATTGATAATAAAATTGTAGATAGATTGGATGGCATGTTGATTTATATTATGATTGAAATAAGTAAATTGATGAATGCAAATTATAACAAGTTTAAGATATATTATTTATACTTTTATCATAAAAAAACTGGTTAATTACAAGATATAGCTTGTATTATCCAGTTTTATTTTATTCAATTTATAATTTCCATCCCGAAGCTATTTCTCTTGAATTTATAAATTTTTGATAAATACCTGGTTGTGCAATTAACTCCTGATGTGTTCCGTATTGAACGATTTGTCCATTATCTATAACTATGATTTGATCAGCATTTTGTACAGTCTTTAATCTATGAGCAATCATAAAGATTGTTTTTTCTTGAGTAAGGGCTTCAATAGCTGTCATCAATTCTTTTTCATTTTCTGGATCAATATTTGCTGTTGCCTCATCTAAGATAATGATAGGAGAGTCTTTCATAATTGCTCTAGCAATAGAGATTCTTTGCTTTTCACCACCAGATAAACTAGCTCCGCCTTCACCAATAATAGTATCATATCCATCTGGTAATGCCATAATAAAATCATGACAACATGCTTTTTTAGCAGCTTCCTTGACACGTTCTATAGAAGCATCAACTTGACCAAAGCGGATATTATTAGCAATCGTATCTTGAAACAAATAAACATTTTGAAAAACAAAACTAAAATTTTTCATTAAACTGTCCATACTGTAATCTTTCACATTTCTTTGTCCAACACTGATACTTCCTTGATCAACATCCCAAAATCTTGCAATCAAATGACATAAAGTTGTTTTTCCGCTGCCGCTAGGTCCTACAATAGCTGTTGTTGTTTTTTGAGGAATATGAGCAGTGATATGATTGATGATTTTTTTATTATCATAGGAAAAAACAATATTTTCTATATCTACATTATAATTATCAGGAATAATGTCTTCGCCATCAATATCCATTGCAGGAAGATCAAGAATCTTTTGTGCTTTATCAACACTTAAATCAACTGTACGTAATAATGAAGAATAGCTGCCTGCTTGTTCAAGACTTGAAAAAATCATAAATGAACAAATCATCATACCTATACAAATAAGAAGGTCCATACTTCCTTGAAGATAAAAATAAATAGAAAATAAAGCAATAGCCACCCCAGTTAATTTAATAATTAAATTTTGTATAGTTAAATAAGGAATAAAGGTCATTTCTAAATCAGTATTACACTTAGAATTTTCATCAATAGCTTGATTTAAGGCTTTAGACATTTGACCAGTCAAATTATAACTTTTAACTTCACTGATTCCTTGAATATATTCAATAACTTTTTCAACAACTGCTGTATCTGTTTTCAATTTTTGAGGAGAAATTTTTTGACTGCTTTTTTGCATCATTTTATTAATCAAAAAGAATAAAAAAATTCCCAGCAAACAAAGTAAACCAATACGATAATCATAAAACAAAACCATAAATGTAATCATAAAAGTTGTAATAATCCCCTGTGTTGTCAGCATAATCACACGAGTTGCGACATCAGCTAAATTTTCCATTGTATTAGTTGTTACAGAAGTAATATAACCTAAACTGTTTTTATTAAAATATCCCATTGGTAAATAACGCAAATGTTCAGCAATCTCTATTCTTTTATTAGCAGCAGTCCCATAACCAGCTTCGCATTGTAAAATTGTTGAACGATATTTAACAATAGAACCAATAATAATACTACAAAGGAGTATAATGAAGCTTTGTAAGATAACATCCATTGTTAATGTATGATTGAGAGCCGCTTGTAAAACAAGCATAATAGCAGGAATTTTTAAAGCTTCCATAAAGGCTAGAATAATACCATTAACTAACGAACGATAAAATTTATGCTTATTGACTGTCCCGCAAAATGCAAAGAACTTTTGAAAAATTTTAAGCATGAACTATTTCTCCTTTCTTGACATCTTTAACAGAAATATGTGATGCCCACATTTTTGCATAAAGACCTTGTTTATTTAAAAGTGCTTGATGTGTGCCAGTTTCAATCACTTGACCATCATCTATAACATAAATCTGATCAGCATCAGCAATCGTTGAAAGACGATGGGCAATAACGATCAAAGTTTTTCCAGCAACAAGTCGAGCGACCGATGCTTGAATAAGTGCTTCATTTTCAGGATCAGTATAGGCTGTTGCTTCATCAAGAATAACGATAGGCGCATTTTTCAACATTGCTCTAGCAATTGCAATACGTTGACGTTCACCACCAGAAAGATGTCCGCCAGCTCCCCCAACAATCGTTTCATAACCATTTTCTAACTGCATAATAAAATCATGACAGCCGCTTTTTTTAGCAACTTCTTCAACTTCCAAATCACTGGCATTAGCTTTACCCATACGTATATTTTCACGAATCGTTGTATCAAATAAATAATTATCTTGTGATACGTAAGCAATCTGTTGATTATAATAATCTAAAGGTATTTCATTAATATTGATGTTTCCTACAGATATACTTCCTGATTTGACATCCCATAAGGAAGCAATCAACTTAGCAATCGTACTTTTTCCAGAACCGCTAGGACCAACAAGAGCAGTGACACTGCCTTCTTTAATAGACATATTGATACCATGAAGAACTTCTTGTTCATGATAAGCAAAATATACATTTTTTAATTCAATATCATAATTTTGAATTTTTTGTGTTTGTTTAAGGGGTCTATCAATATCCTGCCATTTTAAAACATCAACCACTTCTCCAACGATCGTTTTCATTTTTCCAATATCATCTGAATAAGACATTACAGTAATCAATGGAGCAATCAAACCTAATGATAAAATAAGACATAAGATAAAATGAGGTAAAGATAAAGAACCATTCATCATGAAATAAGCACCTATAGGTAGAACAGAAATTGTTGTACATGGAGCTAATACCATTGCTATACTGAAAAATACATTACAGCGACGCATCCATTCAATATAACAATCCGCTCCTTCTTTAGCAGCAATCTTAAATTTTTCATAAGAATTTTGAGCTTTTCCAAAAGCTTTGATTACTTCGATACCATTAATATATTCAACAGCAGTATTATTTAAGATCTTTGTTTTTTCTACAGTATTTTTAAAACTTTTTTCATATCCAATCATCATTCCCATATAACAAATCAAACCAAGAGGCAGACTGATTAAAGAAACAAGAGCCATACGCCAATCAATAAACAACAAATAAATAAAAACAATGAATGGTGCTAATAAATTGGCAGTAAATTCTGGTAGGACATGTGCTAACGTCGTTTCAATACTATCAATTCTTTCCACGATAATATTTTTTAATGAACCAGTTGGCATATCTTTGACTTTTCCTAAAGGAACTTGTGATAATTTTTGACAAACAAGTTTTCTCATATTTCCTAAAACCTGAAAAGTTGCTTTATGAGATGATGATGTAGAAAGACTATGAAAAACAACTTTCCCTAACCAAAAAATACTCATTATTAAACCATCTTTTAAATAAACATGAAATTCTTTCACTCCAGCAATGAGCTTACTGACAACATCTCCCATAATGAAATAAGGCACGAGGCTACAGGCAACACCACATATTGCCAAAATAACACTTGTTATATAAAGTTTTTTATATGGATTGGCAAATTCAGCCAAATAACTAAGTATAGATTTTTCTTTTTGCATATTATCCCTCCTGTAGTTAGCTAAAGCTAACCCATAACCATTTTTTTGAGAAACTATAAAAGTTTCTCATCAATACTATTTTTGCTTTGTTTTTAAAAAATCTAAATCAAATAATTCAGACCATCCTGCCGAATAAAATCGTCTTAACTGTATGACATATTCATTGGCTTCCTCTTTAGGCATATCATGAATAACAGTTTCAAACATCGCTGAAAATAATCCACTTGCGATAATATGAATAAGATTTTTATTGATGTGTTTGACATGATAGCCAGCCTTTTGAAGTGTTTCTAAATATTTGTACGTTGAATCAACTTCTCTTTCTACCAATTGATGAATAAAATTGGCATAGGGAGTTCCTTCAGAATGTTCTAAGATCAAATGAAAAGCATCAAGATGCTCATAAATATAATCAAGCATTTTTTGAATACAATCTGAAGACGTTTCATACATCATATCGGTTTGATGATCAGCTGGCATTTTTTCAAACTGATCAATCGTCGTATTAAATAAATTCAAGATATATTCAGCGTGTTTATCAACAAGTGCTTGAAACAAGGCTTCTTTACTATTGTAATAGCGATACATTGCTCCTGTTGTGACACCAGCATTTTTTACGATTTGACGTAATGAAGCATTAAGAAAGCCTTTTTCCATAAACTCTTGTAAAGCACAATTTAAAATCTTATCTTGAGTTGACAGTTCATCCATTAGAAAGATCCTCCTTAAAAATAACAGTGTTAGCTAACACTGTTATTTTATGACTGATAAAAATTATTGTCAATACTTTTTGTTAATAATATGAAAAGTAGTTATAACGGTTTGATTTTTCAAATTCAAAAAAAATAAATATAAATGATATTTGAAGAGTTCTCCGTTGATTTATTCTTGAATTTGATTATGAAATAAAGTTATGAAAAAATCAGTGATTCAAATGGGTGGATATTGTAAAGGTCAAAAAGACACTTGAATAAGAATATATTGATAACTGAATAATAGCCATTGATAACAGCTGCATGAGAACTATGCGACAGTTATACATAACCATTTTATAAAATGTGACATTTGCTTATATCTGTAACTTGTTTTTTATTTCACAAGAATGATAAAATATAGATAATAAAACAAAGGAGATGTAATAAAAAATGGCAAACAGATTTGTATTAAACGAAACAAGTTATCATGGAAAAGGTGCAATTGAAGCTATCCCTACTGAAGCAAAAGCAAGAGGATTTAAAAAAGCTTTAGTTTGCTCTGATCCAGATTTACTTAAATTTGGAGTTACTAAAAAAGTAACAGATTTATTGGATAAAGAAGGATTGGCATATGAAGTTTATTCAGATATTAAACCAAATCCAACGATTGAAAATGTTCAACATGGTGTCAAAGCATTACATGATGCTGATGCTGATTATATTATTGCGATTGGTGGAGGATCATCAATGGATACTGCAAAAGCAGTAGGTATTATTGATAAAAATCCTGACTTTGCTGATGTAAGAAGTCTTGAAGGTGTTGCAGATACTAAAAACCCTTGTACACCGATCTTTGCAGTACCTTCAACTGCTGGAACTGCAGCTGAAGTTACTATAAATTATGTTATTACTGACGCTGAAAAGAACAGAAAAATGGTATGTGTAGATGTACATGATATTCCTGTTGTTGCATTTGTTGATCCAGATATGATGTCAACGATGCCTAAAGGTTTAACTGCTGCAACTGGTATGGACGCATTAACTCATGCAATTGAAGGTTATATTACTAAAGGTGCTTGGGAATTATCAGATATGTTCCATATCAAAGCAATTGAAATTATTGCAAAATCATTAAGAGGAGCAGTTGACAATACTCCAGAAGGTAGAGAAGGTATGGCTTTAGGTCAATATGTTGCAGGTATGGGATTCTCTAACGTAGGTTTAGGATTAGTTCACTCAATGGCTCACCCACTTGGAGCTTTATATGACACTCCTCATGGTGTTGCAAATGCAATTATCTTACCAACAGTTATGGAATATAACGCAGAATATACTGGAGAAAAATATAAAGATATTGCTGAAGCAATGGGTGTAGATACAACAGGTATGACTCAAGTTGAATACAGAAAAGCAGCTGTAGATGCAGTTAAACAATTATCTCAAGATGTTGGAATTCCGGCAGACTTAAAAGAAATCGTAAAAGCTGAAGATTTAGATTTCTTAAGTGAATCTGCATTAGCAGATGCCTGCTGTCCAGGTAATCCAAGAGATACAAGTGTAGAAGAAATCAAAAAATTGTATGAATCTTTGTTATAATAATTAAAATATTGCTGAATAGATTTAAATCTATTCAGTTTTTTTTTATAAAATATTTTTTGTTAACTTAAAGTTAATAAAAAAATATTATTATTTATAGGGAATAATAGAATTAAAGAGATGATGTATAAATTTTAAAAATCTTTCATAAAATAAATGTGATTAGGTTATTGTCATTAATAATAATTATGATATAATTTAGATGTTTATTATGGGTTTTTTAATTAAATAGAAAAAGGAGGATAGCTCATGGAAAGTATTAGCGAACATGTAAAAAGAGAGCGTGAAGCTAGAGGAATTACGTTAGAGGAATTAGCTAAAGGAACATTTATTTCTGTAGCTGTCTTGAAGGATATAGAATCAGGAGCATTTGATAAATATAAAGGCGATGAATTGTATTTAAAGATGTATTTGAGAAAAATTGCCAAGTATTTAGGAATGGAAGAAAAAGAATTAGATGCTGAGTTTGAAGCATTGACTCAAGAGATACAATTAGAACAAATAAATCAAAGTAAAAGGAAAAAACGATCTGATGAAGAAAATAAAAAAAATGTAACTATTTCTGGGAAAGTTAGTGATACATTTAAAGATTTGAAGGGTGCTAAACCCAAGAAACCAGTTCCCAATAAAAGAGTTTATGAAGATCGCTATTTGATGAGATATTTTAAATATGCTTTGGTTGTTTTGGTTTGTGTAGCGATTATTTTTGTGGTTTGGTATTCAATCGTTGCAAGTAAATCACCAAGTGACGATAATGGCTTTAAAGAGAATAATACGCCAACTGTTGAGGGAAATAATGAAAGCGGCACTCAGGATACAGATGATTCTAATGATACAAATGATAACAAAGATAACAAGGATGATAATAAAGATGATGGACAAACTGCAGCTAATGGTGTGGAAATAACTAAAAATGGAAAGCTGGATTATAGTTTTAAATTAGCTGATGGAGAAGAAAAAATTAAATTTAAGGCTGAATTTGTAGGGCGTACATGGTGTCAATTAAAAGTAAATGGGGCAGAGTATGAGGGATTCAAGAGTGGAATTTATAATGATGCTAATAAAAGTAATTCATTAGATGCAGCTCCTCAAACTGTCGAATTAGAATTCGATGCAGGAACTTTTGAAAATTTAGATTTAAGAATTGGATATTTCATGGGACATCGTTTTTATATCAATGATGAATTATTAGAAATTGATCCAAGTGAATATAACGGGGGTAGTGAAACCCTTAAGATAACGCAGGTGAAATAATGAATTTACCTAATAAATTGACAATTACAAGAGTGCTGTTAGTACCATTATTGATTTTAATATATATGTTTCCTTATGATACGGCAGGAATTAATGTTCCTGTCTATCATGTCTTACAAACAGATATTGCCCTAACAAATATTATTATATTGATTATTTTTATAATTGCTTCAATCACTGATTATTTTGATGGACAAATAGCCAGAAAAAATAAATTAATTACTACTTTTGGTAAATTTGCTGATCCAATTGCTGATAAGTTATTAATCAATACAATTTTTTTACTATTAGCAAGTGATGGTACGATCAACATTATTATTCCAATAATCATGATATCTCGGGATACGATAGTTGATGCTATTAAAATGTCTGCAGCTAGTAAACAAGTAGTAGTTGCAGCTAGTAAATTAGGAAAATTAAAAACAGTTAGTCAAATGATTGCTTTAAGTTTTTTATTAATAAATAATTTTCCTTTTTCTGCATTGAACATTGACGTTGCTACAATTTTAGCATGGGTAGCGACAATTATATCAGTTATCAGTGGAATCGATTATTTTATTAAAAATCAAGAAATGCTTACGGAGACAATGTGATGGATGAATTAGCTAAAGCGTTAATAAAATATAATATTAGTATATCTAGTGTAGAAAGTTTTACAGTAGGTAATTTTGCTGCAATGCTAGGAAGTATTCCTGGCATTTCTAAGGTTTATAAAGGAAGTTTAGTAACTTATCAAAGTAAAACAAAAGAAAGGTTACTAGGAATATCTCACGAAGTAATCGAAAAATATGGTGTAGTAAGTAAAGAAATAGCTTCTTTAATGTGTATTAATGGAAAACAAATATTAGATAGTGATATATGTGTGTCTTTTACTGGTAATGCTGGACCAGATGCGATGGAAGAAAAACCGGTTGGTCTGGTATATATTGGTATTTTATACGAAGGTGTAAATATTTATGAATTAAAGTTAAAAGGGACCCGTGAAGAAATTCAACAACAGGCAATTGATTTTGTAATTAGAAAATTAATTGAAAAAATTAAAGTAAATTAGCAATTTTGAAAGTATATAATAGTAGGAGGGTAAGTAAATGGCAGAAGCAAAGACAAAAGAAAATAAAGAAGAAGCTAAAAAAGCTCAGGCATTAGATGATGCTATTAAACAAATTGAAAAAAAGTATGGAAAAGGTTCTGTAATGAAACTAGGTGATCGTGCTGCTGTTAGTGTTGATGTGATTCCTACAGGATCTTTAACTCTTGATTTGGCACTTGGAATCGGTGGATATCCTAAAGGGCGTATAATCGAAATATATGGGCCTGAATCAAGTGGAAAAACAACTTTAACTCTTCATGCTATAGCTGAATGTCAAAAACAAGGAGGTCGGGCAGCATTTATTGATGCTGAACATGCTATCGATCCTGTTTATGCACAAAGTTTAGGTGTTAATATTGATGAATTAATTTTATCACAGCCGGATTCTGGTGAACAGGGCTTAGAAATTGCGGAAACATTGGTTCGTTCTGGTGCAATTGATTTAGTTGTGGTAGATTCTGTAGCAGCATTAGTTCCTCAAGTTGAATTAGATGGCGAAATGGGTGATGCTCAAATGGGATTACAGGCACGTTTGATGTCTAAAGCATTGAGAAAAATTGCAGCTGAATTAAATAAGTCTGAATGTACAATAATTTTTATTAATCAGTTAAGAGAAAAAATTGGTGTTATGTTTGGTAATCCTGAGACGACAACAGGTGGTAGAGCTTTGAAATTTTATTCTTCGGTTAGAATAGAAATTCGTCGTGGTGAAGCAATCAAACAGGGTACAGATATCGTTGGAAATAAAACTAATATCAAAGTTGTGAAAAATAAAGTGGCTCCACCTTTTAAAACGACACAGGTAGATATTATCTATGGTAAAGGAATTTCACGTGATGGCGAAGTACTAGATTTAGCGGTAGAAAAAGATATTGTTGAAAAAAGCGGTGCCTGGTATGCATATAAGGGCGATAAGATCGGTCAAGGACGTGAAAATGCTAAAAATTTCTTAAACACACATCCAGAAATCATGGAAGAAATTACGCAAACTATTATTGATTCTTTAGAACAGGCATAAAAGATTAAAATCAAATTCTTAATTTTTTATTAAATTATAAGATATGATCTTTAATAAAATAGTTCTTATCAAATGATAAGAACTATTTTAATTCATTTTTAAGATTTAATAGGGCAGCAAATGGTGAATCTTCAACATTTGTTTGTTGCCTTTTTTGTTGTTGTTGTAAATATTTTTTTACATCATTTCTACGTGCTGACTGCTGCTTGTTTTCGCGTTCTTTTTTAAAGGCGTTCATATGTTGACGATAACCACATGTTTTACAAACAAACAGCTGTTTATCACCTTTACCAACTAGTTCAAGTTTTTTATGACAGTTTGGGCATCTAGCGTTAGTAATAATTGAAAGTGTTTCACGATGTTTACAATCAGGGTTTGAACATACTAACATTTTACCTTTTTTACCATTTACTTCAAGCATTAGTTCGCCGCATTCAGGGCATTTTTTAGAAGTTAGATTGTCATGTTTGAACTTAGCTTCACTAGTACTGATTTCTGTAATTAAATCTTGAGTATATGTTTTGATTTCATTAATAAATACATTTGATTTCTGCTTGTTTTTAGCGATTTTTGCTAGTTCCATTTCCCATTTAGCAGTTAACTCAGGTTCTTTTAAATCTTGCGGTACTAATTGTAATAGCTGTTTACCTTTTCCGGTGACTCTAATATCATTGCCATGTTTTTCAATTAAAAAAGTATTGAAAAGTTTTTCAATGATATCAGCTCTTGTTGCAACAGTCCCTAAACCACCCGTATTTTTTAATGTCGTATTAATTTGTTTTGAGGAGCTGTTTGTATATTGAGTTGGATTTTCCATTGCTGATAATAATGTCGCTTCATTAAAATATGCTGGTGGTGTTGTTTGACCAGTAGTTTTAGTAAGCTCATTTACGGTTAAAATTTGATTTGGTTTTAATGATGGTAATGATTGTTCGTCATTATCTTCATCTTCGATTTGACCATAAACTTCTTTCCAGCCGATCTGTTTTTCGATTTTCCCTCGAGCAATAAATTTTTCTTGATTGATAGAAGCTTTAATAACTGTTTGTTCATAAAGATATGGGGGAAGTAAAACAGCTAAAAAACGTTTTAAAACTAGTTCATAAATTTTTAGTTCTTTATCGGTAAATGAACCTAGCATAGCTGGCTGTTCTGTAGGAATAATAGCGTGATGATCACTAACTTTGCTGTTATTTACAAAATGAGCTTGCTTTTTTATTGGGTTAGCTAAAATTTTGTTGATTATTTGATCATAATACCCACCCCGACTAGCTTCAAGACGCTCTTTTAAAGTTGGAACAATATCATCTGTTAAATAACGTGAATCAGTTCGAGGGTAAGTTAAAACTTTATGGTATTCATAGAGATCCTGCATGATCGATAATGTTTCTTTAGCTGAAAAGCCATAAAGTTTGTTAGCGTCTCTTTGTAATTCGGTTAAATCATATAATTGGGGAGCATATTTCTTTTTTGTTGTTTTATTGATTTCATTGATTTTTAAAGGTTGTTTAGAAAGATCATTAATTATTTGATCAATCTTTTTTTCATTAAAAAGATATGTTTCGTTTTTGTTTGAGTGCCAGGACCAGTTAATATCACCAGTTGCTGCTTTTATGCCGTAAAAATTACGAGGAACGAAATTCTTGATTTCTTCTTCTCTTTTAGCAATCATAGCCAAGGTTGGAGTTTGAACACGACCACAGGCTAATTGGGCATTATATTTGCAAGTTAAAGCTCGAGTAGCATTGATGCCGACTAACCAGTCAGCAATGCTGCGACTATATGCACTATGATATAAAGCATCATAATCATGAGCATTTTTAAGATTTTTAAAACCTTCTTTAATAGCTTTATCAGTTACTGAAGAAATCCATAACCGCTGCATTGGTTTTTTTATATGAGCTTTATTGATGATCCAGCGAGCTACTAATTCTCCTTCTCTTCCAGCATCAGTTGCAATAACGATGCTATTGACATCATTACGATTCATTAGATTTTTAACTGCATTATACTGTTTTGTTGTTTGTTTAATGACAACAAGCTGCATTTTTGAAGGAATTATCGGTAGATCGTTAATATCCCATTTTTGATAATGTTTGTCATATTTTTCAGGATCGGCTAAAGTGACAAGGTGTCCTAAAGCCCATGTTACAATATATTTATTACCTTCCAAACCGCCGTTGACGTTTTTATTGCAATTAAAAACACGTGCAATATCACGCCCTACTGATGGTTTTTCGGCCAAAATTAATGTTTTTGCCATGTTATTACCTCATTTCTTAATTATTTTATCATATCATCTAGTATTATGTACATTACTATTTTAAAATGATACCGCTATCTTTTTTGCTTGATAAAATCAAAGATATTTTAATTCTAATAAAATTTCTGCGTATAATCAACAAAAAATTGCTCAGGATACTTAAAGAAAAAAATTAAGTAAAAATAGTTTTCATTGTAAATAAAGTGAAAATATTATACAATACTATTGTGCTTTTTGGCACAATGAATGCATATATTCATAAAAATAAACTACATAGAAGAAAATGGAGGGCAAATAATGTCAGGAATTAATGCCGTTTCTATTTTAACCTATGTTCTAGCTGTAGCTTTAGGTTTTTTTATTGACTATTTCATTAATAAACTAAAAATATCTAAAGCAAACGTAAGTGCTGCAAAAATTATAGATGAAGCAACTGTTAAAGCAGATAATCTTGTTAAAGAAGCAATTTTAGATGCTAAAACAGAAGCTTATGAGTTAAAACTACTTGCTGAAAAGGAAGCAAAACAGCAAAGACAAGAGATTAATGAACTTGAAAATAAACTTTTACAAAGGGAACAGACAATTGATCGAAGAGATATTGCTGTTCAGGGAAGAGAATATGTTTTAGCGCAAAAAGTAGTACAATTAGACGAAAGAGAAGCCAGAATAGGGAAACTAGAAGCTGAATTAAAAGAAAAAATTGATGCCAAAGTTGGCGAATTAGAGAAAATTGCTGCTATGTCAGCAAATGAAGCTAAGCAAGAATTGTTCAAACAAGTTGAACAACAAACTGCTACAGAAATGACGGCTTATATTAAAGAACAGGAAGAGGAAGCAAAATCAAAAGCCAGTATGCTTTCTCGTGATATAATTGCAAATGCAATTAATCGTTATGCTCAAGAAGAAACAGTAGAAAGAACAGTTTCGGTAGTTGCTTTACCAAGTGAAGAGATGAAGGGAAGAATCATTGGACGCGAAGGCCGGAATATTAAAGCAATCGAACAAACTACGGGAGTAGATTTAATTATTGATGATACTCCGGAAGCGATTACAATTTCATGTTTTGACCCTGTTCGTCGTGAAATTGCAAGATTATCATTAGAAACGTTGATTCGTGATGGACGAATTCAGCCAGGAAGAATTGAAGAAGTTGTTCAAAAAACAAAAAATGAATTAAATGAAGTAATTAGAAAAACTGGTGAGGATGCAATATTTGAATTAGGTATTTCTAGAATTGATAAAGATATCGTGATGATGTTAGGAAAACTTAAATATCGTACTAGTTACGGTCAAAACGCCTTACAGCATTCTTTAGAAGTAGCGCATTTGGCTGGAATCATGGCAGCTGAATTAGGGTTGAACCAGCAATTAGCACGACGGGCCGGATTATTGCATGATTTAGGAAAAGCAATTGATCATGAAATGCAGGGAAGCCATGTTGAATTAGGTGCTAAATATGCTAAAAAACATGGTGAACATCCAGTGGTCGTAAATGCAATCGAGTCACATCATGGTGATGTTCCAGCAACTAGCGTTATTTCAATTTTGGTAGCTGCTGCTGATACTTTAAGTGCGGCTCGCCCAGGAAGTCGCAGTGAAACGATTGAAAATTATATTCAACGTTTAGAAAAACTTGAAGAGATGGCAAAAAGTTTTGATGGTGTTGATCGTGTGTTTGCAATTCAAGCTGGACGTGAAATTCGAATTGTCGTCAAACCGGATAAAGTTGATGATTTAATGTCACATAAAATTGCTCGAGATATTAAAACGAAGATTGAAGAAGAACTTACATATCCAGGGCATATCAAAGTTACAGTGATTCGTGAAGTGCGGGCTAGTGAAATAGCTAAATAAATAGGATAGGCTAAGCCTATCCTTTTATATGAAAGGGAATGAAAATGAAAATATTATTTATTGGAGATATATTTGGTGAAATCGGTCGCGAGATGGCAGCTGATTATTTGCATCGGCTAGTTAAAGATCATCAGATTGATTTTGTTATTGCTAATGTTGAAAATACCAGTCATGGAAAAGGCTTGTTAAAAAGGCATTATGATGAGTTACAATTTCTAGGAATTCAGGCAATGACGATGGGAAATCATACTTTTGATAAAAAAGAATTATATGATTATATTGATGAAGCAGATAAATTGATTGTTCCAGTCAATCAGCCTAAAGTGTTACCGGGAGTTAAATCACGAGTATTTAATGTTTTAAATAAAAAGGTACGAGTGACCAATGTTTTAGGATCAGCTTTTATGGATAATCGGAATGGTAATCCTTTTGAAGTTATTGATGATTATTTAGGGTTATCTCAAGATATTCATATTATTGATTTTCATGGAGAAACAACAAGCGAGAAGATAGCTTTTGCTCATTATGTTAAAGATCGAGTTAATGGTGCTGTTCTAGGTACTCATACCCATGTGCAGACAGCTGATGAAAAAATAATTGATGGGAAATTAGCTTTTATTAGTGATGTAGGGATGACAGGGCCATATATGAGTGCGATTGGCTGTGACTTAGATGCTATTGTAACAAGATTAAGAGGTTTTGGATCACCTTTTGTGGTAGCGAAAAGTACGGGACAATTATCAGGGGTAATTTTAACTTTTGAGGGAAATGTGCCAGTAAAAATCGAAAGAATATTAATTAATCAAGATCATCCTTATATTTAGGTATAATTTCTTTGTGTTTTCATATAGTTGATTAGGAGGCAAAAATATGGAAACAATCAAAGTATCATCATCGTCTAGCCCTAATAGTGTTGCTGGGGCTATTGCTAGTATGATTAGAAATGAATCTAAATTACAGATTCAAGTTATTGGTGCGGCAGCTTTGAATCAAGCGATAAAAGCGGTAGCTATTGCTAGGGGATATATTATTCCTACGGGAAATGAAATTGTTTGTATTCCTTCATTTCATGATTTGATCGTTGAGGATAAGGAAATTACAGCGATTAGATTGTTATTGGAATTAAAGTGATTTATTAGCTGTGATAAAAATAAGAGATAATGCTTAAATTAAGGCCTAAATTTTATATTTATAAGATGGTTTTAAGTTTAGCTGAATGGATTTTTAGATATAAGGACATTCAGTCCTTATTTTTTTGTGGAAATATTGATGATTTATGTATATAATATGTTAGAAAAGTGGTGAACAAATGAAAGATTATAGTAATTATTTTAAAAAACCTTCATTAAATGAAGCAAAGAGAAGAAGTCGTGATCAAGTAAGGCGATATGATGATGCTTATCATGTTCCTTTAGATATGGTTAAAGCTGGTATTGGAAAAAAATATTATATTCAAACATATGGTTGTCAAGCCAATGAAAGAGATAGTGAAACATTATCGGGTATTTTAGAAAGTATGTCATATCAGCCAACAACAGAAATCAAAGAGGCTGATGTAATTATTTTAAATACATGTGCAATTAGAGAAAATGCTGAAGAAAAAGTGTTTGGTAAAGTTGGATATGTGAAGAATTTGAAAAAAACTAATCCGGATTTAATTTTTGCAATGTGCGGCTGTATGGCGCAAGAAGAAGTTGTTGTCAATCGAATCTTAGAAAAACATCCTCATGTAGATTTGATTTTTGGAACACATAATATCCATCGTTTACCAGAATTACTAAAAGAGGCGCTTTATAGTAAGGAAATGGTTGTTGAAGTCTGGTCTAAAGAAGGCGATGTAATTGAAAATGCTCCAGTTCGTCGTGAAAAAAAATACAAAGCATGGGTAAATATTATGTATGGCTGCAATAAGTTTTGTACATACTGTATTGTCCCTTATACTCGGGGTAAAGAGCGTTCACGTTTGGCGAAAGATATTATCAAAGAGGTAGAAGGGTTAGTTGCTGATGGTTATCAGGAAATTACTCTTTTAGGACAAAATGTTAATAGCTATGGTAAAGATCTAGGTGATGATTATAGCTTTTCAAATTTACTTGAAGATGTAGCTAAAACAGGAATTCCGAGAATTCGTTTTACGACAAGTCATCCTTGGGATTTTAGTGAAGAGATGATCAAAATCATTGCTAAATATGATAATATTATGCCAGCAATTCATTTACCGGTACAATCAGGTAACAATGAGGTGCTAAAATTAATGGGACGTCGTTATAGTCGTGAGCAATATCTTGAGTTATTTCACAAAATTAAAGAATACATTCCAGATTGCACAGTTACAACGGATATTATTGTGGGATTTCCAAATGAAACTCATGAACAATATTTAGATACTTTATCACTATATCAAGAATGTGAATATGATTTAGCTTATACGTTTGTTTATTCTCCGCGAGCTGGAACACCAGCAGCTAAAATGGTTGATAATGTATCGAGTGAAGAAAAAGATCAGCGTTTGTATAAATTAAATGAGATCGTCAATGAAAAAGCGTATAAACAAAATCAGCGGTTTTTAAATGAAGTTGTTGAAGTGTTAGTTGAAGGGACTTCAAAAAAGGATGATTCAATGTTGACTGGGTATACAAGACATCAAAAGCTGGTTAATTTTAAGGGTAATTCAAAAGATATTGGAAAGATCATTAAAGTAAGGATTACTGAAGCTAAAACATGGGCATTAAAGGGTGAAGCAATTGAATAGTTTTGACTATGCTAAAGAGTTAAATGATTATTTACTAAATCTTGAAGTGATCAAAGAATATCAAAAATATGAACGGTTGATCGATCAAGATAATGAAATCAAAGAATTAGAATTAAAAATAAAAGCTTATCAAAAAAAAATCGTTAATCAAAAAGCTGATCAGGATGAAACAGTTGTAAAAACGATTGATGAATATCAAAAGTTAAAGGCTGAGTTTGAAAATAATCCGATAGTTGTTAATTATCTTTATTTAAAAGAAGAAGTAAATGAGATTTTACAATTTATAAATAGTTACATAAATGGACAATTATTAAAATAAGGGTTGACTTAACTGTTGATCCTATTTATAATTTATGAAAATCAAACAGAAAAAATGAAGAAAAGGAGACGCAAAATGGCATATTTTTTTGATGAACCATCGCATACATTTAACGAATATCTTTTAGTACCAGGATATTCATCTACAGAGTGTCAAACTAAAAACGTTAGTTTAAAAACCCCTTTAGTTAAATTTAAAAAAGGTGAAGAACCAGCATTATCATTAAATATTCCTTTAGTTTCAGCAGTAATGCAGGCAGTATCTGATGATAAAATGGCAGTAGCCCTTGCAAGAGAAGGTGGGGTATCATTTATTTATGGATCACAAACGATCGAAGATCAAGCAGCTATGGTTAAGCGCGCAAAAACTTATAAAGCAGGTTTTGTACCAAGTGATTCTAATCTAAGTATTAGTGATACATTGGCTGATGTTATTGCTTTAAAAGAAAAAACTGGGCATTCAACGATGGCGGTAACAGAAGATGGTAGTGCTAATGGTAAATTATTAGGAATCGTAACGGGTAGAGATTACCGTGTTTCAAGAACTGGATTAAATACAAAAGTTACTGAATTTATGACACCGTTTGATAAATTGATCTGTGGTCATACGGGAATTACTTTAAAAGAAGCAAATGATCTTATTTGGGATAACAAGCTTAATGCTTTACCAATTATTGATGACGATCAAAAATTAGCATATTTTGTTTTTAGAAAAGACTATGAAACAAGAAAATCTAATCCAAATGAGTTATTAGATGATTCAAAACGCTATGTTGTTGGAGCGGGAATCAATACTCGTGACTATGCTGAACGAGTACCTGCTTTAATAGAAGCGGGTGTAGACGTATTATGTATTGATTCATCTGAGGGATTTACAGAATGGCAAAAAATTACAATTGACTGGATCAGAGAACATTATGGTGATAATGTTAAAGTCGGTGCTGGAAATGTCGTTGATGCTGAAGGATTTAGATTCTTAGCTGAAGCTGGGGCTGATTTTGTTAAAGTTGGTATTGGTGGTGGATCTATCTGTATCACTCGTGAACAAAAAGGAATTGGACGTGGTCAGGCAACAGCAACGATTGAAGTAGCTAAAGCTCGTGATGAATATTTTGAAGAAACTGGAGTTTATGTGCCAATTTGTTCTGATGGTGGAATCGTTCACGATTATCATATGACACTAGCATTAGCAATGGGATCAGATTTTATTATGTTAGGTAGATATTTTTCAAGATTCGATGAATCACCAACTAATAAGGTAAGTATCAATGGTCAGTATATGAAAGAATACTGGGGTGAAGGTTCGGCTCGAGCTCGTAACTGGCAGCGTTATGATATGGGTGGTGATGCAAAACTTTCATTTGAAGAAGGTGTTGATTCATATGTACCATATGCTGGTAGCTTAAAAGATAATGTGGGATTAACCTTAAGTAAAATCAAATCAACAATGTGTAATTGTGGGGCTTTAACTATTTCTGAGTTACAGAAAAAGGCTAAAATTACACTTGTATCTTCAACTAGTATTGTTGAAGGTGGTGCACATGATGTTGTTTTGAAAGACTCATCATCAGGAAATGGACATCAAAATTAGAAGATACAGTCAAGTATCTTCTTTTATTATTGAGTTTTTTGGACATTTTTTTAGATTCTTGCATATATTAAAATAGGTGAGAACATGGCAAATAATATTCGTGAAATTATTACCCAGGCAGTTATTGCTAAAGGGAAAAAAAGAACTCTTAATAAATATCCATTTGTAATTGAAAATTATGACAAAATTCTTGGGTGCTGGATTGCAAATCATCGCTATAATGCTACCTTTAAAAAAGGACAGCCGATCGTTTTAGGAACTTTCGATGTCCATTTATGGTATAGTTATAATGATGACAGCAACGTTTTAAAACAGACAGTAAGTTATATGAATGAATTGGATCTAGTTAAAAAAGAGAGTCGAGACTTTAATGAGAATGATGAATTAATGGTTGTTTGCAATCGCGAACCAAAATGTATCAGTGTAAATAAAACTGATGAATCGGTTTTGATTGAAATTGAAAAAGAAATTTCTTTAAGTGTGATTGGTAAAACAACAATGAAAGTAGAAACAAAGAATGAAAAAGAGTCATGGGATGAAATTGATAATATTACTGTTGATGAAAATTTTATTAAATGAAGGCGTAAGCCTTTTTTCTTTTGTAAAGAGTTGTGTTATAATGTGATAGTAATTTTTTAGAAGTGGAGTTAGTATATGAAACCTAAATATAGTCCAATGATGATGCAGTATTTATCGATAAAAGAAGAAAATCAAGATTCAATCGTAATGTTTAGACTAGGCGATTTTTATGAAATGTTTTTTGATGATGCTATTCTTGTTTCTAAAGAGCTGGAAATAGCATTGACGGGCAAGAATGCCGGTGTGGCGGAAAGAGTGCCAATGTGTGGCGTACCATATCATTCAGCTGCCAGTTATATTCAAAAGTTAGTTGATAATGGTCACCGAGTTGCAATCGTTGAACAATTAACGGAACCAGGTAAAAAAGGAATCGTTGAACGTGGTGTAGTTCAAATTATTACACCAGGGACAATATTTGATGAATCATTGACAAATAATAGAAATAATTATATTGCAGCATTAGAAGAATTTGATTTTAATTATACATTAGCTTTTTGTGATATCTCTACCGGCGAATTTAGTGTTGTTAATATTGATAAAAAAGAAAAACTTTTATTAAATCAACTGCAGTCAATGGCGGTTAAAGAGATAGTTTGTTTGTCTAATCAAAGTTATGAATTTGATGATATTTTATTATCGCCATTTGATAATGATAAGTATAACGAAAAATACGATAAGATATTTAGTAAGATCAAAGATTTAAAACAGATAAAAACAGCATCTTTATTATTAAATTATTTATTAGATACCCAAAAAAGGGAATTAGAGCATCTTCAGGTAATTGAAGAAATCAATAATGATGATTTTTTAACAATGGATATGTATACCAAAAAAGCTTTAGAGTTAACGATCAATACTAAAAATAATGATAAATATGGAAGTTTATATTGGCTGTTAGATCAGACAAAAACAGCAATGGGTTCAAGATTGTTGAAACAGTGGATCGAACGACCCCTAATTAATCAAGCACAAATCGAAGAACGTTTAGATATAGTCGAAATTTTTACTAAATACTTTATTCAAAGAGAAAGTGTTAAAGAAATTTTGAAAGATATTTATGATCTTGAAAGGCTGTCTTCACGAATTGCTTTTGGCAATATAAATGCTCGAGATTTAAAATGGATCAGCAGTTCTTTAAAGGTTTTACCGGAATTAAAAGCCCAATTAGTTTCTTTAGATGAACCATTACTTGATGAATTAGCTAACAAACTAGTTGATTTAAAGCATATAACAGAACTAATTGATAATGCTATCGTTGACAATCCACCTTTAACAGTAAAAGAAGGTGGGATCATTAAAGATGGTTTTAATGAAGAATTAGATGAATTAAGATATATTCGTGATCATGGGAAGCAGTGGCTAGCAAACTTTGAACAAAAAGAGCGTGATAAAACGGGAATCAAGGGATTAAAAATTGGGTATAACCGGGTTTTTGGCTACTATATTGAAGTAACAAAAAGTTATTTATCATTAATAAAAGATGAGTTTAACTATACTCGTAAACAAAGTTTAGCCAATGCAGAGCGATTTGTGACCCCTGAATTAAAAGAAATGGAATCAAAACTATTAAGCGCCCAAGATAAAATGGTCAAGCTTGAATATGTCTTGTTTACACAAATCAGAGATTACATCAAAAAAGATGTTCATATACTTCAAGATGTGGCAAAAGTCGTTGCTAAAGTCGATGTTTACCAATCAATGGCTGTGATTTCAAGTGAAAATAGCTATGTTCGGCCAATATTTAATCAAGAGAAGATTTTCAAAGTCGTTGATGGGCGTCATGGCGTTATTGAAAGAGTAATGGCTCAAGGAACTTATGTATCTAATGATGTTGAAATCGATCATGATCATCCGGTTTTATTGATTACAGGTCCTAATATGGGTGGTAAATCAACTTATATGCGCCAAATTGCATTAATTGCTTTAATGGCACAGATTGGTTGTTTTGTACCATGCAGCGAGGCTAATATCCCGATTTTTGATCAAATTTTTACGCGTATCGGAGCTAGTGATGATTTGATTTCGGGTCAGTCGACATTTATGGTAGAAATGCTCGAAGCTAATAATGCTTTACGCTATGCAACGGAAAATTCATTGATTATTTTCGATGAAATTGGACGTGGGACAGCAACTTTTGATGGTATGGCTATTGCCCAGGCAATGATTGAATATATTGCTAGTTCAATCAAATGTATTACTTTATTTTCGACTCATTATCATGAATTAACATTTTTAGAAGAAAAAGATCTCGGAATCAAAAATGTTCATGCAAGTGCTTCGATAAAAAATGATGATTTAGTATTTTTATATCGCATCAAGCCAGGACGCTCAAATAAATCATATGGAATCAATGTTGCAAAACTAGCAAAATTACCAGATGTTATCTTAAATCGTGCCAATGTTTTATTAGAAGCATTGGAAGAAAATAATATTGAACATCATTTAAGTGATGAAACCTTAAAAGAAGTACCAGTGGTTTCAACAAGTGTTGTAGAAAAATATCTTGATGGTATTGATCCAATGACATTGTCGCCTTTGGATGCTTTATCAACATTGATAGAATTAAAGAAATTAAATGAAAGCAGGTGATATGTTTGCAAAAAATTAGACAGCTTGATGATGTTTTAGCCAATAAGATTGCAGCGGGTGAGGTAATTGAACGACCTGCCAATGTTGTAAAAGAATTAGTTGAAAATAGCATTGATGCAAATAGTAGTAAAATAGATGTTATTATTGAAGAAGGCGGTCTGAATTTGATTCAGGTCATTGATAATGGTGAGGGAATGATCAAAGAAGATGCTTTATTATGTTTTAGTCGTCATGCGACAAGTAAAATCAAAGATGATCAGGATTTGTTTTGTATTCAAACTTTAGGCTTTCGTGGTGAAGCAATTCCTTCAATTGCGTCAATTAGTAACTTTGAATTAAAAACTAGTATTGGTGAAAAAGGAACGACAGTAAATTATCAATATGGTAAATATATTAAATGTGAGGATAGTGATTGTAAAAAAGGAACTAATATTAAAGTAAAAAAATTATTTCAAAATGTTCCCGCTCGGTTAAAGTATGTTAAGTCGATCAATGCTGAATTTGCTAATATTCAAACATATTTAGAGCGCTTATCACTTTCGCATCCCCAAATTGCCTTTTCATTAGTGCATAATGGAAGAATGATTTATAAAACTAATGGTAATGGTAATTTATTAGAAGTTATTTCTAATGTATATGGACTAAATGTGGCGAAAAATATGATTGCAGTTGATTTTGAAGATGATGAATTTCATGTTACCGGTTATATATCAAAGATAGATATTAATCGTGCCAGTAAAAATCATATCGTGACAATGGTCAATTCCCGAATCGTTAAAAATAAAATCACAGTAGACAGTATTAATAATGCTTATCGACGCTATCTTGCTGATAAACGTTTTCCTATTGCAATCGTTAATATTGAAATTGATCCTTTTTTAGTCGATGTCAATGTTCACCCATCTAAATTGGAAGTCCGTTTTTCTAAAGAGATGAAACTTAAAGAGTTAGTATACCAGGGAATTAGTGATGCGCTAGCTAAAATAAATTTGACATATGAAGCTCCAGTGTTAAACAAACCAAAATTTGTTCCTGATTTAACACAGGTAGAACTTGATCTAAGCTATGAAAATGATCCATCTATAAATACTGAAAGAACTAATGTTGAAAGTTCAAAAAAAACAGTTTATCAAGAACAAGTTTTTAACGACAGTAAAGAAGATTTAAAAATAGTTGCCGAAAATAAAGATGACTATATTATCCCTGATCAACAAATAATTGAAACCAAAGTCGAACCAAGAGAGAAACTGATGAAAAAGAAATTGTTTGTCAAAGGTCAGATTCATGGAACTTATATTATTTGTGAAGATGAAACGGGAATGTATATTGTTGATCAACATGCAGCTCAAGAACGGATCAATTATGAATATTATTTAGAAAAATATCAAAATCTTGATTTATCGATGCGTGATTTGTTAGTACCGATTACTTTAGAATATCCTTTAAGTGAATTTTTGATTATTGAAGAAAGAAAAGAAATGTTAGCACAGTTAGGAATTAATTTAGAGGTTTTTGGTAGTGGCAGTTATGTGATCAAACAGTTACCGTTATGGATGCAAAATATTGATGAGCATGTATTTATCGAAGATATGGTAACGCAATTATTAAATGATAATAAAGTTGACGTAGTTAAATTACAAGATCATGCAATTGCAACATTAAGTTGTAAAGCATCATTAAAAGCCAATACCCATTTATCAAACGAAGGAATGCAAAATATAATTGATAATTTAATGCGTTGTGATAATCCCTATGTTTGTCCCCATGGCAGACCAACGATCATTTACTATTCTACATATGAAATTGAAAAATTATTTAAGCGGGTAGGATAATGGAAAAAGTAATCGTAATAGTTGGACCAACAGGGGTTGGTAAAACAAAAATGGGGGTAGCGCTTGCTAAATATTTTAATGGTGAAGTGATTAGTGGTGATTCAATGCAGATTTATAAAACGATGGATATTGGAACGGCAAAAGTAACCGTTGATGAAATGGAAGGCATTAAACATCATTTGATTGATATTAAAGAGCCTACGGAAAGTTATAGCGTTAAGGATTTTCAAGATGAAGTTAGGCTAAAGATCAAAGAAATCAGCAGTCGTGGCAAATTGCCGATTATTGTTGGAGGAACAGGACTGTATATAAAAGCAGCTCTTTATGATTATGAATTTGGTGAAAGCCAAATGGATCATCAAGAGTATATAAATAAATATCAGGATCATACTAATGAGCAATTATATGATTTATTACTTAAAATTGATGAAGTTAGTGCTAAAGAATTACATCCTAATAATCGCCAGCGGGTACTTCGGGCAATTGCAATATATGAAAGTACCGGAGTGAAAAAAAGCGAGACTTTAGCTAAACAAAATCATGAATTGATTTATGATGCTAGATTTATTGGTCTTACTTTAGAACGAGATGTATTATATGAGCGAATCAATCAAAGGGTGGATTTGATGATGGAACAAGGTTTATATCAAGAAATTGAAAAATTGATGAAAAAAAATTATTCTTCTTCTCTTCAGAGTATGAAAGCGATTGGTTATAAAGAATGGTTTGCATATTTTCAAGGAAATCAAAGTCTTGAAGAAACTCTAGAGTTGATTAAAAAGAATTCTCGAAATTATGCTAAAAGACAATATACATGGTTTAATAATCAATTACCTGTAAAATGGTTTAATGTTAATTTAAATGATTTTGATGAAACAATTAATATGGTAATTGATGATTTGAAAACTAGTTAATAATAAATAGAAAAAACATCAAGAGAAATCTAATTTGTATCTTTGATGTTTTTTATTTAATAATCTATTTATTTAAATATAATTCTAGCGTTTTCTATGTTTTTAAAAGATAATAGAAGGATTGAAAACTGATATGATATGAGTTTGTTTATGTTGATGATTTTATTAAGAATTAATAAAAAATTATTTATTTTTTTTCTGGTTTAATTTTTTTATATTACTAGTGCGTCCATGTTTTAAGATTCGTCGATAATTTTCTGCTAATGCTTTTTCATAATTACTTGTCATCCAGGGAATATAAAATTGCATATTACCTAGTTCTTGAGGAAGATATTGAATATATTCCCATAACTCAGGACGATCATAATCATATTTTTCATCATCTGCTAAACCGACAGGAGTTAAGCGTAAGTAATCAGGTGTTTTAAATGAGTGTTCATTTAAAGATGCCATAGCTCTATCGATGGCATTTTCACTTGATTTAGATTTAGGTGATAAACAAAGATCAATAATTGCACTGGCAATTGGAATTCTTGCTTCAGGAAAGCCAATCGTTTTAGCAGCTTGTAACGCAATAACAGTTCGCATACAGGCATTAGGATTAGCTAAACCAATATCTTCATAGGCAGTTGTAATCAAACGCCTTTCTAATGATTCAATGTCATTAGATTCGATTAGTTTTGCAAAATAATACATTGCTCCATTGGGATCACTGCCACGAATTGATTTTTGTAGACCGCTTAAAGTATCATAATAATTATCTTCGTCTTTATCATAGATGACATTAGTTTTAATAACAGCAGTTTTTAAATCACCTAAGGTGATATGATGATTCTCACAGACAATAGTACAAATTTCTAAACAGTTATAACCATATCTAATATCCCCGCTGCTCAATTTAGCGATACTATATAAAGCTTCATCTTCAATTGTATATTCGTTATTTAATCCATCAGGTGATGTCATAGCTTTATTTAAACCATCGATAATTTCTGCAGTTGTCAATGGTTTGACTTCAAGAATATGACAACGTGAGCGAATTGCTGGATTAATTGAGTGAAAAGGGTTAGCGGTCGTACATCCAGCTATTATTAATAAACCACTTTCCATATGAGAAAGAAGGTCATCTTGGCGAGCTTTGTTTAAACGATGAACCTCATCAATAATAACAAAAAGGCCATTACTTAACTTAGCTTCTTCAATAATGGCATCCATTTCCTTTTTATTTCCCGTTGAAGCATTAAAGATTCGATATGGTATGTTAAGATCATTAGCTAAAGCCATAGCAATAGTTGTCTTACCACAGCCGGGATTACCATATAAAATAATTGAAAAAGGATGATTTTTAGTTACAAATTTAGTTAAAATAGCTTTGGGACCAATTAAGTGTTGTTGACCAATGATATCAGATAATTTCTTAGGTCGCATTTTATTTGCAAGTGTAGATAACATATTAACTTCCTTTCGTTTTTAAAATCAGTTATAATAATTATAACATTTTTAGATATTGAAAGATAGGTGATTTAAATGAGATTAGTTATTCAAAAAGTTAGTCAAAGTAGTGTTAAAATCGATGGTAAGATAGTTGGAAAAATTGGAAAAGGCTACATGGTTTTAGTAGGAATTACAAATGGTGATGATAAGATGCTAGTTGAAAAAATGGTTGATAAATTGGTGAATTTAAGAATTTTTGAAGATGAAAACGATAAATTGAATTTATCATTATTAGATGTAAATGGCAGCATTTTGTCGATTTCACAATTTACTTTATATGCAAATTGTAAAAAAGGACGAAGACCAAGTTTTATAGATGCAGCTAAGCCAAATGTATCAAGTCCTTTATATGATTATTTTAATGAAGTGCTAGAAAAAAAAGGAGTTAATGTAGAACGAGGAGTTTTTGGAGCAATGATGGAAGTATCGCTAATAAATGATGGTCCGGTCACGATTATTTTAGATAGTAAAGAGATTTTTTAATGATGAACCTAGTTCATCGTTAAAAAAAGTAAAAAAAAGGCGAAAAAGGTATTTACAAAGAGGGAGAGATATGGTAAATTAAGGAAGCACTCAAGAGAAGGGTGAGAGAAGCCCGAAAGAGGAGAAAAAAAGTCAAAAAAAAGATTGACTAAAAAGAGAAAAGAGTGTAAGATGAGTAAGTCGGCGAAAGGAGCCGGAGAGATCATTGAAAACTAAACAGAATTAAGAAACACACGTCAAAGAAGAGAAAAAGAAGAGCTAAACAAACGAAAGATTGTAAAGATAAAGAGACAATGGAGAGTTTGATCCTGGCTCAGGATGAACGCTGGCGGCGTGCCTAATACATGCAAGTCGAACGCGGGCAGTAATGTCC